>JAYVUZ010000310.1:0-43595 GCA_043787415.1 Fimbriiglobus sp.
GGGGCCGGACCGCGGCCCGCCGCGGGGCGACCGGGGGCCGCGGCCCGGCGGCGACCGGCCGGGGTTCAGCCGGGCCGGCCCGCCGCCGCGGGACCGGGGCTACCCCCGCCCGCCGATCCAGGAGATTTTCAAACGCGGGCAAGAAGTCATCGTTCAAGTCATCAAAGACGGGATCGGTACGAAGGGGCCAACCCTCTCGACGTTCGTGAGCATCGCCGGCCGGTACCTGGTGCTGATGCCGTCGCTCAACCGGGTGGGCGTGAGCCGGAAGATCGAGGACATGGACGCCCGCCGCCGGCTGCGGGACATCATGAACGGCCTCCAGCCGCCGAAGGGGGTCGGGTTCATCGTCCGCACGGCCGCCATCGACCGCAACGAAGAGGAGCTACAGGGCGACCTGGCCTACCTGCTGCGGCTGTGGCAGGTGATGGTGCGGCGGATCAAGAAGATCGCCGGCCCGGTCGAGATTTACCGCGAGTCGGACATGGTGACGCGGATCATCCGCGACACGTTCACGTCCGACGTGACGAGCATCCAGGTGGACGACGAAGGCGCCTTCAACCACGCCAGCGACTTCCTGCAAGTGGTGATGCCGAAGTACGCCGACCGCATCAAGCACTACCAGGGGCCGGACCCTCTGTTCCACCGCTACGGGGTGGAGGACGAGATCGCCCGGCTGAGCCAGAAGCGGCTGGACATGCCGCAGGGCGGGAGCATCATCATCGAGCAGACGGAAGCCCTGGTGGCCATCGACGTGAACAGCGGCACGTTCCGCGTGGAGGCCAACGCCGAGGAGACGGCCTTCCGCATGAACATGCTGGCGGCCAAGGAGATCGCCCGGCAGCTCCGCCTGCGTGACCTGGGCGGGGTGATCGTCAACGACTTTATTGACATGCGCGACCCGGAGCACCGGCGGAAGGTGGAGGAGGCGTTGGAGAACGCCCTGAAGCGGGACAAGGCAAGGACGAAGGTGCTGCGGGTGAGCCAGTTCGGCATCATCGAGATGACCCGGCAGCGGATCCAGCCGTCGCTCAAGAAGCGGATCTACAACGACTGCCCGCACTGCGCCGGGTCGGGGTACGTGAAGACGCCGGAGACGATCGGCATCGAGGTCATGCGGCTGGTGCAACTGGCGGCCAACCGCCAGCCGGGGGTGGCCGAGTTGCACCTGACCCTGCACATGGACGCCGCCTTCCAACTGCTCAACCGCAAGCGGCGGGACATCGGGCTGCTGGAGGAGAAGGCCGGGATGCAGGTGCACGTGGTCGGCCGGCTGGACTGCTCGCCGGACCTGTGCGAGGTGCGGGCGCTGGACGCCAACGGCACCGAGGTGAAGCTGCTCGGCGGGCCGCCGGCCCGGCTGTTCCGCGGCAAGCAGCCGCAACTGCCCGAGCGGAAGGTGCGGAACCTGGACTGACCCCATGGCCCGCCCGCCAGCATTGCCGACGTGGTCGATAGCCGGCCGCCCGCTCATGGAGGGGCGGGTGGCCTTCACCCCCGACTCGCGTCACCTGGTCGTTCATGGCGTTCTGGACGGGGCGTGGTTGCAGATCTGGGACGTGGCCGGTCGGGCGGTGGCGATCACGCTCGACCGGCACTATTTGACCGGCGTAGGGGTCGGCCGGGGCGGCATCTTGGCCGTGGCCCGAGACCGGTTCCTCCGCGTCGAGCGGCGGGGCCGGGGCTGGGCCGCACGCGAGTTCCCACACACCCTGCCGGGCGACGACCCGGCCGATTACGGCAACCACCTGTGGGTCCGGGCGATGGGCGTCGGGGCGGCCGAGACGGTCGTCGTCACCCGCCGCTGGATCGCACGGGTGGCGACCGCCGACCCGGGCCGCCTGCTCGGGTTCCACTCGTTCCGCCAGGACATGCTCGGCGGAGGGTGGGGGGCGGTTGCCGTCCGCCGACACCGCGGGCGGTTCGTCGTCAGTGTGGCGGACACGGACACCAGTCGGTTCGACATGCAGAACCCGGACAGGGCCGGAGTTCAGTATCGCTTCGTTACGATGTTGCCCGACGGGCGGGTGCAGTCCGAGCTGGTCATCAGCGGCGCCGAAGCCGAACTGGTGTGTTGGGTCGGCGGCCCGACGGCGACGGCCGTGCTGCCGCCGACCGGCCGGCGGCGAGCGGCCGTGTTTCACTCGCCCGGTGGGGTGGCCGAGGTGCGACCGCTGGCGGGCGGCACCGCCGGCTGGTACTTCAACTTCAACGTGTCGGCGTCTGGCCAGGCGGTCGTCGGCGTCACCCGCGAACGGGTGACCCGTTGGACCCGTGACGGCCGGACGCCGACCACGGTTGCCGTGCCGGGCCGGCTGTGGAATGCCCAGGTGTCGCCGGACGGCCGGCGGTGCGTGTTGCTGGACAACACCCGCGATTGCCGGCCGAGTGGCTTGGCCGTCGATTTGGACATCGGCCGGGTGCTCGGCCGGTGCCTGGGCCACCCCGGTAGCCTGACACCGGCCGCCTTCTCGCCAGGCGGCCGGCTGTTCGCCAGCTTGGTCACACACAACACCGAGAGCGACTACCCGGACCGATGCCGGGCTGGGACGGTGGTGGTGTCCGACTTGGGTGGTTGAGCCGGCCGTCAGAACTCGATCTCCTGCACCGGGTCGTCGGCCGACGGCTCGGGCAGTTGTGGCCGCAGCAGGAACGGCCCGCGGTGGGTGAAGCTGGTGCCGAAGTAGCTGTCCGTGACGGTCCACTCGCCGCCGATGCAGCCCTCGCCGTCCGGGCTGCCGCGGTACACCACCTTGTGCTTGCCCAGGTAGCGCTTGACCAGCGTGACGGCCCCGGTGGCCGGCTCGTACTCGCCGGCGACGACGAACCGGCCGACCACGTCGGCCCCGCCGCCGGTCACTTCGCCGCCGCGGAAGTTGAGCCGGAAGGCGGTCATCGGCTGCCGGCCGTAGCCGTCCTGCTGCCAGAATCCGTCCCAGGTGCCGCTCGGGTACATGCTCGACCCTCCCCGTCAGTTGGAGTTCCGCCGGCCGGGGTTATTCCCGTAACCTGAGCCGATGACCGCCCCCGCCCTCCGCCCGTACCTGTGGATGCTTACCGGCAGTGTGTGCTTCTCGGCGATGGTACTGCTCATCCGGGCCGCCGCCGACCGCCAGGCGTGCGACTGGCAAGTGCAAGGGGTGGTCCGCAGCGGCATCGCCTGTCTGTTCGCCCTGACGGCCGCCCTCTTGACCGGCGGCCGGCTCACCCTGTTCCGCCCGCCGATGCTCTGGCTGCGCGGGCTGGCCGGCAGCGCCAGCATGGTGGCCACGTTCTACGCCCTGGCTCGGCTCCAGGGGTCGGAGGTGCTGACGCTCACCAACACCTTCCCGGTGTGGGTGGCGGTCATCGTGTCCGTCACCGGCGGCGAGCGGCTGACGCCCGGCGTCTGGGCGGCGGTGGTGTGTGCGGTGGCCGGCGTGGCGGTGGCCCAGGGGTCGGGGGTGAACGGGTTCAGCCTGCCGGTGGGCATGGCCCTGCTGGCGGCCGTGTTTACCGCCGTCGCCATGCTCGGGCTGAACCGCATCCACGGGGTGTCGTCGCTCGGCATCGTGGCCCACTTCTCGGCCGTGGCCACCGTCGCCTGTGCGGCCGCGTACTTCGTCTTCCCGCACCCCGTCGGCAACGCCGGGCTGTGGCAGCCGGTCAACGCCGCCCTGGTGTTCGGCGTCGGGGTGTCGGCCACCTGCGGGCAGGTGTGCCTGACGAAAGCGTTCCGTAGCGGCCCGGCCACGCGGGTGAGTGTTGTCAGTCTGACGCAGGTGGTGTTCACCATGGGCGTGGAGGCCGCGGTCGGCTCACGGGCCTTCGACGCCTGGACGCTCGCCGGTACGGCCCTGGTGCTGATCCCGGTCGGCTGGCTGATGACTCGCAAGCGGCCGGTGCCGCCGCCTGAGCCGGTCGAACCCGACGAGGTGGTGGAACAGCCGGTCGCCGTCGAGTAGACTCGGGTCATGGCCGAAGTCGCCGACGCCCCGCTGCTCGCCCCCGAGTTCCTCCGCCGGCTGGAGGGGCTGGAACTGGTCAGCAAGAAGCTGCTCGCCGGCCGCATGAGGGGCGACCGGCTGAGCAGGCGGAAGGGCCGCGGCAGCGAGTTCGCCGACTACCGGCCGTACAGCGCCGGCGATGACCTGCGGTTCCTCGACTGGAACCTGTACGGCCGGGTGGAGAAACTGTTCCTCCGGCTGTACCGGGAGGAGGAAGACCTGAACGTGTACCTGCTGCTGGACACCAGCCGGAGCATGGGGTTCGGGTCGCCCACCAAGTTCCGCTACGCCAAGCAGGTGGCGGCGGCGCTCGGATTCGTCGGCCTGTGTAACCTGGACCGCATCGTGATGGAGGGCATCGGCGGCCGGCAGGTGGTGCGATCGCCGCAGTACCGCGGCCGGCCGAGCCTGTGGCGGCTGATCAAGTTCCTGGACGACCTGCAGCCCGCCGAGGGGGCCGATTTCAACGCCGCCCTGCGGTCGGCCGCCCTGCGGATGACCGGGCAGGGCGTCGCCGTGGTGGTCAGCGACTTCCTCGACAAGGGCGGGTACGAGGACGGGCTACGCTTCCTGACGGCCCGCGGCTTCGACACCTACTGCGTGCAGGTGCTGGCCGAGGAGGAGGTCAACCCGGGGCTGACCGGCGACCTCAAGCTGACCGACGCCGAGGACGGGGACGAGGCCGAGGTGACGATCTCGGCCCCGCTGCTGAAGCGGTACGCCGAGACGTTGAACGCATTCCGCGGCGGGCTCAACAGCTTCTGCACCAAGCGGGGCATGAGCTACCTGTTCACCACCACCGGCGTGCCGTTCGAGAAACTGGTGCTGGGCTACCTGCGCAGCCGGGGGCTGCTGAGGTAGGGCACGGTGAACCGTGCCGTCCGGCTCCGACGGCACGGTGAACCGTGCCCTACGCCCGCGTGCCGAAGTATGCCGCCACGAATGCCAACTCGATCGCGTCCCAGTACTGGAGGAAGTCGGCCGGCGCCTGCGACGTGGCGTTGATGAGGACGAAGCCGACTTCCAGTGTCAGCATGACCAGCCCGACCACCGACAGCCAGCTCCGGGCGGCGCGGAACACCTGCGACGTGCGGCCGAGACCGAATCGCAGCAGCAGCCCGAAGGCGAACCCGCCGGCCGTGCAGGCGAGTAGCGGCACCCACCACCGCTTGAACTCGTCCGTGTCGGGCGTCAGCCGCGGTTGGAGGCGGTCCGGGTGCTGGACGATGACATAGGCCACCACCGCCGCCGTGCCGCCGACGAACAGCAGCCGCAGCGTCCAGGGCAGGACGTTGCCGGCTGACCCGTCGAGACTCACGCTCGGGGTGGAGGAGAAGGCCATCATGACGAGGGCCAGCAGGAAGAAGTGGCCGAGCGGCGGCTTGGGGAAGCCCGGCTCGCCGGGGAACAGCAGCACCACCCAGAAGAAGGCACAGATGGCCAACGACATGAACCCGCGGATGCTGCCCAGCGGCAGCCCGAACGGGTGGCGGGGGTCGCCGATCGAGTCCAGGGTCGGGACGGTGGACATGAGCGCCTCGGGGTCGGAAGGTCAGTGGCCGTCGTAATCACTCGTCGCGTCGTACCCGCCGCTGTCGCCGTTCCGCCGGGACCGGCTCATCAGTCGGCTTACGCCCCAGGCAATGCCGGCGAACACGGCGACAACAAGCAGTAAGCCCAAGATCGAGTCCACGTCACCGCCTCCACCAGCGGATTCGCCGGGCGGCGGGCGAACTTTCGCCCGGCCGGGGTTGACGCCTTCGCCCACCCCCTTACCATTACAAACTTACGAATCGGCCGCCTTGTGCGGGTCCGCGGGTCAGGGATTGTCAGCGCATGTCCACGACCACGTTCATGGCCAACCGGGCCACCGTCACACCGAAGTGGTATGTCATCGACGCCACGGATGTGGTGGTCGGCCGGCTGGCCGTGACGGTTAGCAACATCCTCCGCGGCAAACACAAGCCGGAATACACCCCCCACTGCGACACGGGCGACTTCGTCATCGTGTTGAACGTTGACAAGGTCAAGTTCACCGGCAACAAGTGGGACCAGAAGTCTTACCAGACGTTCTCGCACTACGCCGGCGGCCAGAAGATCATCCCCGCCAAAGAGATGCGGGCCAAGAAGCCGGGTGAAATCCTCCGGCTGGCCGTCAAGCGGATGATGCCGAAGGGGCCGCTGTCGTACAAACAGCAGACCAAACTCAAGCTGTATGTCGGCACCCAGCACGAGCACCAGGCCCAGCAGCCGCTCGAGTACAAGGTCGCCACCGCCTAGCACCTGCACACATTCCCGAAGGGTCTAACTCGTCATGGCCGAGAAGAAGCTGTTCTACCTGGGTACCGGCCGCCGCAAAACGGCCGTGGCCCGGGTGCGGGTGACCGAGGGTAAGGGCAAGGTCGAGATCAACGGCCGGCCGCTCGATCAGTTTTTCACCGAGGAGAAGGACCGGGCGTTCGTCATGGGGCCGCTGTTGGTCACGGAACAGTCCGCCCGGCTCGACGTGATCGTGAAGGTCCACGGCGGGGGCATCACCGGCCAGGCCGGGGCCATCGGCCAGGGGTTGGCCCGGGCCATCAAGATCATGTTCAGCCCGGCCGACGAGCGGAAGTCGTTTACTATGGGGAACACGACCGTGGTGCGGTCGCGGAACACCCAGGCGAAGGACAAGGACCGCCCGACGGTGGCCGCCCCGAGTGTTAACAGTGAAGCCCCGGCTGTGACCGAGGACGGCCCGACCGGGATGGTCAAGCGGCTGCGGGATAGCGGTTTCCTGACCCGCGACAGCCGGATGAAAGAGCGGAAGAAGTACGGCCTCCGCGGCGCCCGCCGCGGCACGCAGTTCAGTAAGCGGTAGTTGCGAGACGGGCTGTTAGTTGTCCGAAGCCGCCCCGTTGCGACGGGTCGGCTTCGTTCGTTCTCACTCGACCAGCTTGGCATCACCCCAGTTCACGTCCGCCCCGACGCCGCCGAACGGCCCGTACCCGACCTCCAGCATCAGTTCCTTCACCCCACTCACGTCCAACGTGAGCGGCCCGAACGCCGGTGCCACCGCTTTGCCGTCGGTGAAGATGCGGAGCGTGGCCGTGCCGTCGCGGCCGCTGACCGGGTCGGGGCCGACGGTCGCATCGAACCGCCGGTACTTGCCGTCGAGCTTGTAGGCCAGCACCGTCCGCGGGTGGGTGCCGAGGCCCTTGTCGTAGGTGTCTGCCCCGATCCGCAGCGGCTGGCCCCGCACCGAGCGGTCGGCGACCGGCGGCCAACCCGTGCCGGTGTACCCTTCGACCGTCTGCTTCGCCGGCTTGAGATCGGACAGGTACACCGCCGGGCCGCCGAGGATGTCGAGGGCGACCAGTTGCTCGGCCGACACCGTCACGTCCGGGCCGGCCAGGAGCTTGCCGCGAAGAACGCCGCCGTCGGTGCCGACGGTTGCGAAGGTGAGCCGGCTGCCGTCGGCGAGGGTGGCCCGCACCCGCCGGCCGGCGGCCGGCTTCGGCCGCGACAGGCTCGGGTCGAAGGCGACGGCCGCCAGGTTGGCTTTCGGCAACAGGCCGGCCTTCGAGAGCTTCACACCACCAGCGGCGAACGCCTCGACCACCCCCCGCCGCACGTCCCCATCGGCCAGCAGGACGGCATCGGTCCGTTTCGGCCCGTCGGTCCATAGGTAGCGGCTCACGTCCGGCGGGGTGTCGGCCAGCGGGGCGACGAACCACACGGCCGCCACCGCTGGGAACGGGAAGGTGAGGTGGTCACCAGCGTTACCGCCGGTGTCGGACGTTTGCACCCACACGCCGCGGCCGTCGCCGCCGACCACCGTGGCGGCGATCCGGTCGCCGTTGGTCAGGACGAGTTGCGGTCCGGCCGGCCAGGCCGGGCGGGGCGTGTTCACCCGGCGGACCGAGTACACGTCAGCGGCGAGTGTCACGTTCGGGACGACGGCCGGCGGCTTGCCGGCCGTGCGCACCTCGAAGCCGGTCACGGGCTGAGACAGGATTAGCGCGAAAAGCAGCATGATGTCATGGTAGCGGCTACTTGCCGAACGCCGCCTTGAGGTCGGCGGCGGCCACGGCGACCGCCTCTTTCGCCTTGTCCACGACCGCCCCCATGCCGAAGAATTCGTGCGTCACGCCGGGGAAGGTCCGCAGGCTGACCTTCACCCCGGCTGACTTCAGCTTGGCGGCGTACTCCACGCCGTCACTGTGGAGCGGGTCGATCTCGGCCAGGATGATGGTGGCCGGCGGCGACCCGTCCAGGCCGCCGAGAAGCGGAGCCGCACGCACGTCGCCTGGGGCCGGCTTGTAGTGGCGGAAGAACCAGTCCATCATCGGCTTGTTGAGCGGCCTGGCGTCGGCGTGTTCCTTGTACGACGGGGTGTCCCGGACGCCGGCCGTCACCGGGTAGACCAGCACCTGATGGAGCGGGGCGGGCACGTCGCCGCGGCGGTGGGCCTGGCTCACTACGGCCGCCAGGTTGCCGCCGGCGCTCTCCCCGGCTACCGCCACCCGCTTCGGGTCGCCGCCCAGGGCGGCGGCGTTCTTCCGCACCCACTGGTAGGCGGTCACGGCGTCATCGACCGCCGCCGGGAACGGAAACTCCGGGGCGTGTCGGTACTCGCACGACACCACCACGCAGCCGGCCGCGTTGCACAACGCCCGCGGCGAACTGTCGTAGGTGTTCAGGTCGGCCAGCACGAAGCCGCCGCCGTGCCAGTACACCAGCACCGGGAACGGGGCGCTGCCCTTTGGGGTGTACACCCGGGCCGGGATCGGCGTGGCGGCGGGAATCGTGATGTCCTTAACGGACCCGACTTCTTCCGGGGCGGTCGGCTTGCCCTGCTTGCGGAGTACCTCCTTGACGGCATCGGCGGCCGACGGCTGCACCCGGGCCTCGGCCGGGGTGAGCGTCTCGATGGGCTTCGGGTTGAGCGACTTGTGGGCGTCCAGCACGGCCTGCATTTGCAAGTCTGGCCCAGCAGCGAGGGCGAGAACGAGCGGGAACATCGGCTCTCCGGTACGGGGGTGAAACGGAAAACCTATTCGCAACATCGGTGCCGGCTGTTCTTTTTGTGGGGCAATGGCGTATCATCCCGACCGTATGGAACCGACTCCGCCGCCGGCCGACCCGCTGCCCCGCGTCCTCGGTCCGTGGCTGGCCGGGGCCATCGTGGTCGGCACGGTCATCGGCACCGGGGTGTTCAAGAAGGGCCGGGCCGTTTCCGAAGCGGTGCCGGAGAGCGGGTACGGGGTGCTGGCCTGGGTGGTGGTCGGCCTGCTCACCCTGTGCGGGGCGATGGCCCTGGCCGAGGTGGCGTCGCTGTTCCCCCGGGCCGGCGGCAACTACGTGTTCCTGCGGGAAGCCTACGGGCGGGCGTTCGGTTTCATGTGGGGGTGGGTCGAGTTCTGGTTCCTGCGGTGTGCCTCGTGTGCCGCCGTGGCCACCATCTTCGCCGAGTCGCTGCACGACGTGCTGAAGCGGGCAAAGGGCACCGACGCCGAGGTGCTCGGCTTCTGGGACCGGCAGGCGGTGGCGGCCGGGGTCATCACCCTGCTGGGGCTGCTCGCCGCCCGCGGCACCAAGCTCGGGGCGGGGGTACAACTGGTCGTCACCTCCGTCAAAATCACGTCACTGCTGGTCATCGCCGTGCTGCCGGGGGTGGTGCTGGCCGTCGTCACCGACCCGCCGGTGCGGCCGAGCGTTGCCAACCTTGAACCCGTCTGGGGCGGGTTCGACCTGTCGGCCTTCGCGGTGGCGATGGTGGCGGTGCTGTGGCCGTACAACGGCTGGACCAACGTGGCCCCGATCGCCGGCGAGGTCCGCGACCCGCAACGGAACATCCCCCGGGCGTTCGTCGGCGGGGTGGGTGTACTCGTCCTCGTGTACGTGTCGGTCAACTTGTCCTACTATTTAACGATTCCGGCCCGGGAGATGGCCACGCTCAAAGACACGCCGGTGGCGGCAGAGGTGTGCCGCCGGCTGCTCGGGCCGGTCGGCCTGCTGGCGGCGTCGGCGGCCATCATGCTGAGCGTGTTCGGCACCATCGCCGGGAACTTGCTGGTCGGCCCGCGTGGGGTGTTCGCGCTGAGCCGCGACGGGTTGGCTCCGGGCGTGTTCGGCCGGGTCCACCGGCGGTACGAGACGCCGCACACCGCCATCCTGCTCATGACTGCTGTGACGGTCGGGTTCATTTACGCGGTGGCGGCGTACACCACCCTGCGGCCGCCGGCCGCCGGGGACAAGCCGCCCTTCGACGTGCTGACCGACTTCGTGGTTTTCGGGGCGGGGGTGTTCGAACTGCTGGCCGTCGGCACCATTTACGTGTTCCGCTACCGGCACCCGGAGCTGACGGCGAAACTGCCGTTCCGTTGCCCCGGCTACCCGGTGGTGCCGGCCCTCTTCCTGCTGCCGATGGTGGCCGTTTACCTGAACATGCTGGCCACCCCGTCGTCGCGGACCGAGGCGGTCGCCGGGTGTGCCTTCATTGCCGCCGGGGCGGTGCTGTACGCGGCGGTGTACCGCCAGCGGTGAGGCTACTTCTTCTGCCGGCCGGCATCGGTCTGCGACCCCCCGCCCGCGTCATACCCCAGCCGGTGCAGGGCCGCGGCGAGCAGGTCGGCCTGTCGCACGGCTTCTGCCCCGTCAGGCTGGCACAAGGCGATGACGGTGTACCAGAACCGCTGGCGGTCCCGCGGGGCCACCACGTCCGGGTCGGCCCCCACTTCCATCCCGAGCGTCGTGTCGAACCGCGTCGCTTTCAGCCGCTCGGCCAGCTCCCGCCAGGTGACGCCGGCCGACACCGGGTTGCCGTCGGAATCGCGGATCGTGCGGCCGATGAGCAGGTGACAGAGGCCACGCAGGTGGCCGGCCGCCAGGCCGGAATCGCGGACGGCGTCGAGGAGTCGTTGCAAGCCGTCCATGCCGTTCCTCGTCGCAGATGGGGTCGCCCAGCCGTCCTGCCCCACGCCCATCTTAACACCATGTCCCGCGGATGACCAAAACCCCCTAGCTTCCCACCCCACTTTCTTCGGCACAGGGGGCGAGTGTTCTCCAGTCAGCCGCCGAGCAGTTGGTGCATCGTCGCGGCCACCTGCCGGGGGTCGTCGGCCGTGGCGAGGGCGGAACTGACCGCGACCCGTGTCCCTCCGGCCGCCGTAACCTGTTCCATGTTCGCCGGTTCCACCCCGCCCAGTACGAACGCTGGCAGGCTGGTGAGGGCCGTCGCCTCGCTGACGAACGCCAGCCCCGGGAAGTGGTCGAACGGTTTGGTCCGGCTCGGAAAGGTCGGGCCGACGCCAAGATAATCCGCCCCGTCGAGGATGGCTTGCCGCACCTGTGCCGCGGTGTGCGTGCTGACCCCGATCAGGGCGTCCGGCCCGACCACCCGCCGGGCGGCTGCCACGGGCAGGTCGTCCTGGCCGAGGTGGACGCCGTCGGCGTCGGCCAGCCGGGCGATGTCCGGGCGGTCGTTGACCACGAACAGCACCCCGGCGGCCCGGGTCCAGCGGCGGACCGCCTTCGCCCGCTCTAGCAACTCGCGGTCGGAAAGCGTCTTCTCTCGCAGTTGGAACACCTGCACGCCGCCGGCCGCCGCCTCGGCGATGGTCCAGTCGAGCGACGCCACGCACTGCGAGCCGGTCAGCAGGGCGTACAGCTTCACCCCGGCAAGCCGCTGCCGGGCGCCCGTACCGCCGACAATCAGCGTTTCCAGCGTGTACGCCTGGTAGCGGATCGCTTCCGCCCGCTTCCCCAGCTCGGGGCCGAAGATTTTGCCGTACTCCTCGACGCTCCGCAACGACTCCTGCAACCGCTTCAGGTTGACGGCCGCCACCTCGGCCGGGCTGCGGCGGACGTACTCCCCCGCGGCCGTGAGGGTGGTGCCGACATCGCCGGGCGTGTCACGGGCGGCCAGCACGGCGACGCCCCGGGTCGCGTCCGCAAGCTCGTGGCGGAGCCGCTTCACCTGTCCCGTCAACACGGCGTCGTTCAGCACGAATCGACAGTAGTCGTCGATCACCCGCAGGCTTTCCCGTGCCCGGTTCAGGTTGGCGTCCACCACCCGTGCGGCGTCGGCGTGGTCGGCCGGGTCGCGGACGACGAAAGCTGGCCCGGGTTCGTCGGCCACCGTCTCGATGCCCAAGGTGTTGAGCAGCCGCTGGAGGTCCGCCAGCCGCAGGCCGGCGGCGTGCAGGCGGTCGCGGAGTGCGGCGTCGGCAGCGACGGCGGCCAGCAGCACGAATTCCGTCGTCACGGCCGGGTCGCCTCGCAGCTTGATCGACCACTCGCGGGCGGACGCGTACAGCGACGCGGCCGGCGGAGCGGGGGTCCGGTCGGCGTCCGCCGCCCCCCGAACGACATCGATCCGCACACCGGCCCGTTGGAGCAGCGCCGCCGGCGCCCCGTCCTCGTCGGCGGACAGGGCGAGGAACCAGTCGGCCAGCCGGCCGGCGGTGCCGACCTGCTCGGCCGCCCGCTCGACCGCCGGGCTGATGTCGTGTGCCATAGCCGGTCATGATAACGGCCGGCCGCGGGTCGGGCGGGCGACCGGCACATCCGGACCAGGCCGACCGCAGACTTGCAGGGATTGATCGGTCGCGCGGTCGGGCCGTCCAGCCGGCACGACTCGCCCGCCGATCCAAACCCGCACATGTTGGCGCACGGACGCGCCGCCGGACGCTCAGGGACGGGTCGCTTCCATGCTTAGTTGCCGTCACCTGCTGCTCGCCGGGCTGGTCGCCTGCTCCGGGCCGGCCCGGGCCGAGGAGCCGAAAAAGGACGACCCGAAGAAAGAGGAGAAGTCCGACCCGAATGGCACGCCCCGGAAGCCGGCCACCGGCCGGCCGATGCTGTTGGCCGAGTGCTTGACCACCGCCGAGCAGCACCAGCCCCGGCTCAAGGCGGCTTACTCCAGCCTGCGTGGGGCCGAGGCCGGGGTGCAGGGGCTGAACGGCCTCGGCCGCATCGCCGACCGGCTCAGCCCGGACCTGCCGGTCCGCCGGCTGCAGGCCGCCCTCGGGCTGCGGGTGGCTCAGGCCGAGGTGGACAAGACCCGGCAGGAGACGGTGTACGATGTCACGTTTCTGTACTTCAGTTTCGTCTACGCCAGTCAGTCGGAGAAGACGGCGACCGACGTGCTGGAGTCACTCGACGCCTACTACAAGTTCGCCGAGGACCTGGTCAACAGCGGGGTCAAACAGCCCGGCCTGACCATCGACAAGCCGGCTCTGTACAACCTGCAGGCGATCATCAGTAAGGTCCAGATGCTGCGGCTGGAGGCCGAAACCAAGCGGCGGCAGACGCTGGTCGCCCTGCGGGAGGCGATGGGCGTCGGCCCCGAGTGCGACTTCCAGCCGGCGGCGAAGCAACTGCCGGTGATGGGCGAGGACGGCGGCGGCGGGCTGACCGAGGAACTGGTGGTGCAGTGGGCGTTGGCCCGCCGGCCGGAACTGGTGCAGACCGCGACGGCGGTGGCGGTGTTCAGCCTGGAGCCGGCCGCCCAGGCGCTCGTCCGCGTCCGCCCGCAGGTGAACACCCTGGCCGCCGGCACCGACCTGCACAGCAAGCTGGTGCCGCTGCCGCTGCGGAACGGCCAGTACCGGCCGGGCGGGTTGGACACCGAGATGCCGATCAGCCTGGTCGGCAAGCCGGACGACCGGGTGGCCCGCGCCTGCGAGTACGCCGCCCGCCAGGGCTTCCAGCACGAGACGACGGTCGGGCTGGTGCGGGCCGAGGCGTCGGCGGCGTTCATCGACTGGGACTCGGCGACGGTGCGGATGGGACTGGCCAAGAAGCGGTCCGAGACCAGCCGGCGGGCGCTGGAGGAGGCCACCGCGGCGGCCAGCACCCGCCTCAACCCGCAACAACTGGTGGCCGCCCAGACGATCGCCGGGGAAGCCCTGGCCGACTACGTGAAGGCCGTGTACGAGCACCTGGTGTTCCTGGCCAAGCTCCAGCGGGTGACGGCCGGCGGGGTGCAGCTCAACTTCGCCGGCAAGTGACGGACCTCACGGAAGGGGTGTGCGATGCGACGGACGTGGGTACTGGCGGTCGGGCTGCTGGCCGCCGCAACGGCGCACGCCCAGCCGCCGAGCGGGGCCGTGCGGATCGGCATGGTGCAGGGCATGTTCCGGGACGTGAACCCGACGCTGGTGCAGGCCATGAGCCGGCCGCTGCGGGAGCTGATCAGCCGGCAGAGCGGGCTGACCGGGGACGTGCAAATCCTGCCCGACGCCTTCGCCCTGAGCGACCAGATGGCGGCCGGCCGGTTCGACATCGGCGTGTACCACGGGTTCGAGTACGCCTGGGTGCGGGAGCGGAACCCGCACCTCAAACCGTTCGCCGTCACCGTGCCGCCCGGCCGCTGGCTGCGGGCCGCCGTGGTCGTCCGCAGCGACAGCACGGCGAGCCGGCTGGCCGACCTGGCGAACGAGCCGGTGCTGGTGCCGCGGGGGGCGAAGGCCCACGTCCACCTGTACCTCGACCGCGAGCGGGCCAAGCTGCCGGCGACCACGGCCACGCCGACGCTCAAGCCGCTGCTGACGCCCGAGGAGGTACTCGACCAGGTGGTGGCCGGCGACGCCCCGGCGGCGGTCGTGGACGCGGCCAACCTGGTGGGCTACCAGAACCTGCAGCCGGGGGCGGCCAAGCAGTTGAAGGTGCTGTGCCAGAGTGACCGCTTCCCGCCGACCGTGCTGGCTTACAATACCAAGACGGCCGACCCAGCGGCGGTCGAGCAGGTGCGGCGGCTGCTGGTGAACGCCAACCAGACGCCGGCCGGCAAGCCGCTCATGATGCTGTGGAGCCTGCAAGGGTTCGAAGACGTGCCGGCCGCTCGCCTGAGACGCTACCGACCTCCCGACGTTGACCGCATTTGCTAAACTGAACGCCCGTTTACTGCCCGAGGGCGACAAGCCGCGATGGCCCAGAACATCCTGCAGGTGAACATCGCCGACGAGGCCCGCAGCCGGATGCTGCGGTACATGGTGTCGGTGGTCCGCGGGCGGGCGCTGCCGGACGTGCGGGACGGCCTCAAGCCGGTCCACCGCCGCATCCTGTACGCCATGTACCACGACCTCAGCCTGACCAACGACCGCAAGCCGCTGAAGTCCGCCAAGATCGTCGGCGACGTGATGGGTAACTACCACCCGCACGGCGACGGGGCACTGTACGAAGCCCTCGTTCGCATGAGCCAGGAGTGGGTACTGCGGGTGCCGCTGGTGGACGGGCACGGCAACTTCGGGTCGGTGGACGGCGACCCGCCGGCGGCCTACCGCTACACCGAAGCCCGGCTGACCAAGCCGGCCGAACTGTTGCTCGGCGAGATCGACCAGGACACCATCGACAAGACGGCCAGTTACGACGGCACCCGGCAAGAACCCGTGGTGCTGCCGGCCCAGTTCCCGAACCTGCTGGTGAACGGGTCGCAGGGCATCGCCGTCGGGCTGGCCACCAACATCCCGCCGCACAATCTGGGCGAGGTGCTGCGGGCGTGCGTCCTGCTGATCGACGACCCGGACGCCAGCCTGGCCCAACTGATGGAGAAGGTGAAGGGGCCGGATTTCCCGCTGGGCGGCAAGATCGTCGCCGAGAAGGGTGCCATCCGGCGGATCTTCGAGGAGGGCCGCGGCAGCATCAAGCTCCAGGCCGAGTGGAAGCTGGAAGACCTCGGCCGCGGCCGGCAGCAGATCATCGTGACGAGCATTCCTTACGGCGTGGTGAAAGGAGCCGTAGAAGAGATGATCGGCGGGTTCATCGAATCCAAAAAACTGCCCCAGCTTCTAAACGTCGCCAACGAGTCGAACGACAAGGACGGCCTGCGGGTGGTTCTGGAACTCAAACCGGGTGCCGACCCGGCTCTGGTCATGGCCTACCTGTACAAGCACACCGAGCTGCAAAAGTCGATCAGCTACAACGTCACGGCCCTGGTGCCGGCCGCCGATGGGGTGACGCTGGTCCCCCGCGACGGACTGAGCCTCAAGGAACTGCTCCGCTACTTCCTCGACTTCCGGCTCATTACGGTAAGGCGGCGGTTCGAGTTCCTGCTGCGAGTGCTGCGGCGGCGCATCCACATCCTCGACGGCTTCCGCATCATTTTCGACGGGCTGGACGAGGCGATCAAGCTGATCCGTTCCAGCACCGGCAAGGCGGACGCGGCCGAGAAGCTGATGGCCGAGTTCGCCCTCGACGACGAGCAGGTGACGGCCGTGCTGGACAGCCAGCTTTACAAGATTGCCCAGTTGGAGGTCCACAAAATCCTGGACGAGCTGCGGGAGAAGCAGAAGGAAGCCAGTCGCATCGAGGCGGTTCTGGCTAGCCAGAAGAAGCTGTGGGGCGTGGTGCGAGACGAGTTGGAGGCGGTGGCCGCCCTGCCGTTCGTCGGCCGCCGCAAGACGAAGTTCGCCGGCGACGAGGACGTGCTGGCATTCGACGAGTCGGCGTACATCGTCCGGGAAAACACCAACGTGGTGTTGACCCGTGACGGCTGGCTGAAGCGGGTCGGCCGGCTGAGCAGCGTGGAAAGCACCCGCGTGCGGGACGGCGACGAGGTGGTGGCGGTGGCCCCGGCCAGCACCCTGGACACGGTGGTGTTTTTCGCCGACGACGGCAGCGCGTACACGATGAAGGTGAACGAGGTGCCGGCCAGCTCCGGGTACGGCGAGCCGATCACCAAGTTCTTCAAGCTGGCCGACCGGGTGCGGATCATTTCGGCCGTCACCACCGACCCGCGGTTCACCCCGGCCGACGGCGAGTCCGGGCCGTACGTGTTCGTGGCCACCAGTGCCGGCAACTGCCTGCGGCAGCCGCTGGCCAACTACCGGGCCGAGTCCACCAAGAGCGGCCGGCGGTACGTCAAGCTGGACGACGGCGACACGGTGGTGACGGCCCGGCTGGTGGCCGACGAGACGGGGGCCATGCTGGCCACCCGCGACGGGCACGTGATCCACTTCCGGCTGGACGAGGTGAACGTGCTGAGCGGGGCCGGCAAGGGCGTCATGGGCGTCAAGCTGGGCGACGACGACGGGTGCATCGGCGGGTCGCTCGTCACCGAGGGCCGGCGGAACCCGGGCAACCGGCTGGTGGTCGAGACGGACGGCGGCAAGCCGATGGAGTTCACCCCGGAGGGGCCGAAGGCCGTCCACCGCGGCGGGGCCGGCACCCGGCAGGTGCAGCGGACCAAGTTCGCCCGGGTGGTGCCGCCGCCCATCGAGCTGGCCGACTGGGAGGCGGTGGACGGCGGCAAGCCGCTCAAGAAGAGCGAGGCGGACGGCGACGGGCCGCTGTTCAACTGACGCGGGTTCAGACCACGGGACGAGCCACACGATGACCGCGACGGCCTCGAAGTACACCGCCGAACACGCCATCCAGGTGCTGGAGGGGCTGGAGCCGGTCCGCAAGCGGCCGGCCATGTACATCGGCGGGGTGGACGCGAAAGGGCTGCACCACCTGGCCTGGGAGATCGTGGACAACTGTGTGGACGAGTATCTGAACGGCTTCGCCGATCAAATCACTGTCATACTACACAAAGGGAACGACTCGCTGACCGTGTCCGACAACGGCCGCGGCATCCCGGTGGACGTGCACCCGAAGCACAAGAAGACCGGGCTGGAACTGGTGCTGACGGTGCTGCACGCCGGCGGCAAGTTCGGCCAGGACGAGTCCGGCTACCTGCACTCCGGCGGGCTGCACGGGGTCGGGGCGTCGGTGGTCAACGCTCTGTCCAAGAAGCTGGTGGCGACCGTCAAGCGGGACGGCTTCGAGTACCGCCACGAGTACGCCAAGGGCGTGCCGACGGGCAAGCTGGAAAAGGTCGGACCGGCCCGCGGCCACGGCACCACCGTCTACTTCGAGCCGGACCCGTCGATCTTCAAGGTGACGCACTTCGACGCCACGGTGCTGCGGAACCGACTCGAAGACATGTCGTACATCCACAGCGGGCTGAAGATCACCTTCAAGAATGAGGCGGCCGGCGAGTCGGTCGAGCTGTACCACCCGGGCGGCATCCCCGAGTTCCTCGGCAAACTCGTGGCTGCGGCCGAGAAGCAGCCGGTGACGCCGACCGCCTTCGCGGCCAAGCGGGACGGGGCCGACAAGATGGAGGTGGCCTTGCAGTGGACCGAGTCCACCGACGAGGGCATTCGCTCCTATGTGAACGGCATCCGCACGCCCAACGGCGGGACACACGAGAACGGGCTAAAGGCGGCCGTGCGGAAGGCGGTGAACAACTATATCGAGACACACGACGACGCCAAAAAAGCGGTCAAGGGGTATAAAATTGCGGCCGAGGACATCCGCGAGGGCGTCGTCGCAGTGCTGAGCGTGTTCGTGCGAAACCCGGAGTTCGAAGGCCAGACCAAACAGCGGTTGAATAACGCCGAACTCGACGCGGTCGTGGACGGGTTCGTGAGGGTTCAGCTCGAGACGTGGCTGAACAACAACAAATCGGCCGCCGACGCGATCATCGGGCGGATCGCTCTAGCGGCTCGGGCGAGAGAAGCGAGCCGGGCCGCCGCGGTCGAAGTAAAGCGGGCGTCCCCCGGCCGGCGGCGGGGCAGCCTACCCGGCAAGCTGGCCGACTGCAAGAACACCGACCGGGGCGAGACGGAACTGTTCATCGTCGAGGGCGACTCGGCCGGCGGGTCGGCCAAACAGGCCCGGAACAACGCCACCCAGGCCATCCTGCCGCTGCGGGGTAAAATTCTGAACGGCGAAGATTTGCCGACGTACAAGGTGCTTCAAAACCAAGAACTGCAAGACCTGACTAACGCCATCGGTTGCGGGGCCGGCGACAAGTTCGACTACGGCGGGCTGCGGTATGGAAAAATCATCCTATTGATGGATGCCGATGCCGACGGTTATCACATTACCACACTGATGCTCGATTTCTTCTTCCGCCACTGCCCGGAACTGATCAAGAGGGGGCACGTCTACATCGGCCAGCCGCCGCTCTACCGCATCGAAGTGGGCAAAGACACCCACTGGGCGAAGGACGACGCCGACAAGGAGCGCATCCTGGCCGGGCTGCGGGCCAACGCCAAGTACGAGATCACCCGGTTCAAGGGCCTCGGCGAGATGCCGTTCCGCACCCTCGGCGAGACGACCATGCTGCCGAAGAACCGGACGCTGCTCCAGGTGCAAATCCAAGAAACCATCGACGCCCACAACACGTTCCGCGACCTGCTCGGCAAGGACGCCGAACCCCGCTACCGCTTCATCATGGAGAAGGCCGACCAGGCGGCCGGCGAAGACCTAGACGTGTGACGCGACCAGCCCGCCGCACAGCCCGCCGTGCAGCGACCATGCGGCCGTCCGCACCCAGTTGGTTTGTTCCAGCCGTCGGGCGGTCGGCGGATCGAACCCGTCCCGCTCCAACCGGCCGTGCAGCGGCACCTGCACCAGCACCGTGCTGAATCCCCAGACGCCGACGCACGCCGCCCCGACCCAGGGCAGCCAACCCGGCGTCGCCAGCAGTGCCAGCGACGTGACTAGCTCGGTCATCATGAGAGGGAAGACCACCCAGAACGTCCGCCGCTGGTGGTCGGCCATCGCCCGGCCGAAGCCGTCGCCGGCATAGGCAGCGAACAGCGGGTAGTGGACCAGTTGCACGAACCAGATGACGCCGACCATCGCCCAGGTGGCGGCCGCGTTCAGTAGGACGAGCGTGGTCATGGGTGGGCGGCGGGTTGGTGACGGCCCTTCCACCCGACCGGGCGGCCGAGCCAGTGCCGCCCGACGGCGTACCACTGCACGGCCAGCAGCAGTAGTATGCCGACCGGGTGGAGCAGGGCGCCGGCCTGCGTAGTTCGGAACCGCGCGGCGGCTTCCAGGCGTGGCAGATACACCAGTACACAGCCGGCAGTCGCCGACCCCGCCACCCGCAGCCAAGTCTGCAGGCCGACCGCGTCCGGTTCCGTGGTCGCCGCCCAGGCGAGCAGTACGAACGGCAGCACCTGCCCGCCGAAGAGCAGTGTCGTCCACACCCATACGCCGACCGGCCCGGCCATCCCCTCGCGGGCGTTCTTGGCCAGGCCCCGCCACACGTCGCCGGCCGAGCGGTACATGCGGCACGTCGCCAGGTCGGTGGCATCGCACACGTCGGTCATCAGCCCGGCGTGGCGGTACGCCCGGGGCAGTTTCACCCCGTCGTGAAAACTGGCCCGTACTGCCGCGTGCCCGCCGACCGTTTCGTAGGCCTCGCGGGTCGTCAGGAACCACTGGCCGCACCCGGCGCCGAGGCCCGGCAGGGGCATCCGCCGCATCACCCCGATCGGCAGGTAACAGACCAGCAGCCAGTTGATGAGCGGCAGCAGTAGTTTTTCCAACACGGTGACCGTTTCCTGGCGCGGGAAGCCGCTCACCAGTGCCGCCCCGCTGACCCGCTGGAAGGCGACCAGCCGAGCGAGCGCGTGCGGTGCCAACCGCACGTCGGCGTCGAGAAAGGTGAGGATGTCGTGACTCGCCAGCTTCGACAGGGTGAAGCAGGCGTGCTGCTTGCCGGCCCAGCCGGGCGGCAGCGGCGGGGCCGGCTCGACTCGCACCCGCGGATCGACGGCCCGGGCCGCGTCGGCGGTACCGTCGGTGGAGGCGTCGTCGAGGACGACCACTTCCAGTTCGACGCCCTCGCTGGCGAGTACGCCCCGCAAGCACGCCCCTATGCCGGCCGCCTCGTTGCGTGCCGGGATCAGCACCGACACCCGTGCCGGCGGGCCGGCCGGAGCCGGTGGGGGTGGCAGGAACAGCGTGCGGTTGCGAAGGTAGACGAGGGCCGGCAGTACGGCGAGTGCCAGGCTGACGGCGGCAAGAGCGGTCATCGCCGTTCGTCCCGCACCGCGTCCGCGTGGCCGGCGGCGAACCGCCGGCCGGTCGCCGTCGCCTTCACCCGACGGAAGAGGTCGTACACCCCGCCGGCCCCGGTCCGGCCGCCGACCAGCGTCTCGAATCGCCCCGGGTCGCGGCTCATCGCGTCAGCCGACAGGGCGTCGAGCGTGGTCGTCAGTGCCGCCTCGATGCGGGCCGTCCACGTGCGGCCGGTGCCGCCGCCGGCCGGCAGCGGGTCGCCGATGCGGACCAACGCTTCGGGCTTCGACTCGTCCCAGAAGACGTACTCGAACGCCACCGGCAGCACGAAGCCGGCCGTCAGCCCGGCGGCCAGGTGCCCGACCCCGGACCGCAGGCCGAGGGGCCGCCGTCGCACGTCGGCGAACACCCCCTGGGCCGTCACCCACAACGCCCGGCGTGGGTCGCCCAGTAGCCGCCGGCCGGTGCGGAGGAACTCGGCCGCCCCGCGGACGGATTTCGTGTCCACCCCGACCACGCCTAGCTTGTGGAAGAACGGGTACACCGCCAACGCGTCCTGGTCGATGGCCCCAAAGTGCTCGGTGCCGGCCGGGAACCGCCGGCTCAGTTCGCAGGCCAACAGCGGATCCCACCAGCCGGGGTGGTTCATGGCCACGACCAGCGGGCCGGTCGCCGGCACTGCGGCACTGCCCTTAGCCAGCCGAACGGCGTGAAAATGCTTCCGCAGCTTGCCCGGCAGGTAGTGGTCGCGGAAGCCGTGGAAGAACCAGGCCCGGCGGTCGGCGGCCGGGTCGCGGGGGGTGGCGTTCACGGCTATACCCCGGCGTACTCGGTGGCCCGGGGCCGCACCCGCGGGGCGGCCCGGTCCTGGTCCAGGGTGTCGGCGGCGATCCACCCGCTCATGAGCACCATCGGCATCCCCGGCCCGGGGTGGGCGGCCCCGCCGGCCAGGTACAGCCCCTTCAGGTCCGGCGAGCGGTTGGCCGGCTTGAACGCCCCGAGGAACGTGCCGTGGCTGGCCAGCCCGTAGATGGCCCCGTCCAGCACCCGGTAGCGGTCGTGGATGTCCTGCGGGGTCATGTGCTTCTCGAACACGATGCGGTCTTCCAGGTCCGGCATCTTGCCGGTGGTCTTGAGCTTGTCGAGGATCACCCGCCGGTACGCCGGGAACATCGTCTTCCAGTCGTGGTGCGGCCGCAGGTACGGGGTGTGGACCAGCACGTACAGCGCCTCGCCGCCGGGCGGGGCCGTCTCCGGTTCGGTGGCGGCGGTGGCGGCCAGGTAACACGTCGGGTCCGGGGCCGGCTCGCCCTTCTTGTAGATGAAGTCGAACTCCTCGTGCGGGTCGTGGCTGAACACGAAGTTGTGGTGCAGCAGGTGGTCGTACTTCTTGTTCAAGCCGAGGTACAGCACCACGCCGGAACACGCCGGCTCGTACCTCCGCCGCTTGTCGAACTTCGCCACGGCCTTCGGGGCGGCCCCGTTCACCAGTTCGCGGTGGGTCCGCACGCTGTCGGCGTTGGACACCACGGCCGACAGCCCCACCCGCTCGCCGCCGGCCAGCTCGACCCCCGTCACCGTGTCCTGCGTGTCGTTCAGCAGCACCCGCGTGACGGCCGTGCCGGGCCGCAGCTCGACGCCCAGCTCGCTGGCCAGTTTGGCCAGCGCCTCGGGGACGGCCCGGGTGCCGCCGCGGGGGTACCAGATGCCGTCCTGCGTCTGCATGTGGGCGATGCCGCACAGCACCGCCGGCGACCCGTACGGGGACGACCCGACGTACTGTGTGAAGTGGTCGAGCATCTGGCAGACCCGGGCGTCCGGCACGTACTTCCGCACCGTGCCGGCGACGCTCCGGCCCATCCGCATGGCCAGCACGTCGGACAGGACTTTGGGCGACAGGCCGCCCTTGAAGTCCATCATGTCGGCGATGCCGCCGATCGACTTCCAGAAGTAGAACCGCTCGCTGATGCCGTTGAGCCGCTCGGCCAGCTTGAGGAACGCCCGATACCCTGCGGCCGACCCCGACCCGGGGGCGAACCCGTCCAGGGCGGTGGCCATCGTGTCCTCGTCGGCCGACAGGTCGAGGGCGCTGCCGTCGGTGAACAGGCACCGCCACTGCGGGTCGAGCCGGACCAGGTCGAGGTAGTCGGCCATGTCCCGGCCGGCGTCGGCGAACACCCGCCGCAGCACGTTCGGGATGGTCAGGATGGTCGGCCCCATGTCGAACCGGAAGCCGGCTTCGGACAACTGGGCTGCCTTGCCGCCGAGCCACGGGCTGGCCTCGAACAGCACCACGTCGTACCCGCGACCGGCCAGCGTACAGGCGGCTGCCAGCCCGCCCAGCCCGCCGCCGATTACGCCCACCCTCCCGGTTCCTGGCTTCGCCACGTCGTCGCTCCTCCGGTTCAGCCGTGTTCGATCAGTTGGCCACCGGGGCGGCGAACGCGTCCGTCTCGTCCTTCGCCCCCGGCACGCCCAGCCAGGCGGCGTCGTGGCCGAGGTCGCCGAGTACCAGCCGGCTCGTGATGCGGGCCGACTCGTAGATGACCGGCAGCCCGCTGCCGGGGTGTGTGCCGCCGCCGACCAGGTACATGCCGGGGATGTCCTCGAAGCGGTTCCGCGGCCGCAGGTGCAGCATCTGCAGCAGGTTGTGGGCCAAGTTGAACGTCGCCCCCTTGAACACCCCGTACTCGTCCTCCCAGGTCCGCGGCGTCACCTGTTTCTCGAACCGGATGCGCCGCTCCACGTCCGTCACGCCGAGTTTCTCGACCCGCCGCAGCACGGTGCGGCGGTAATCCGGGGCGAGCTTCCGCCAGTCCAGCGAGTCGGTGCGGTTGGGTGTCGGGGCCAGCACGTACAGGGCGGTCATGCCCTTCGGGGCCAGGGTCGGGTCGGTGACGCACGCGTTCTGCACGTACACCGACGGGTCGGGGGTCAGTCGCCGCCCCGTCTCGATGTCGGCCAGGTTGCCGACGTAGTCTTCGGACGTGTAGATGGTGTGGTGGGCCAGGTCGTCCACCGGGCCGTCGAGGCCCAGGTACAGCATGAACGTACTGCACGAGTACCGCTTCTTGGCCAGCTTGGCGTCGGTCCAGCGGCGGCGGAGGTGGTCGGGCACGAGCGTCGTCATGGTCTGGGCGAAGTCGGCGTTCACCACCACCGCGTCGGCCTGATATTCGCCGTACTCGGTCTTCGCGCCGACCACCCGCCGGCCGTCGAACAGCAGCTCCGTCACCGGCTCGTTCAGCCGCACGTCGGCCCCGAGGTCGGCCGCCGCCGTCGCCATGTGGTCGCTCACCGCCGAGCAGCCGCCGGTCGGGTGCCACACCCCGAAGTCGTACTCCAGGTAGCTCAGAATGCTGAACAGGCTCGGGCAGTTGAACGGCGACATGCCCAGATATTTCGACTGGAAGGTGAATGCCAGCCGCACCCGGTCGTCGGCGAAGTACCGCCGCAACTCGCCGTCCACCGACAGCCACGGCCGCAGCACCGGCAGCGCCTTCAGCAGGTCCGGCGAGAGCAAGTCCCGCCACGACGAGAATGGCCGCTCCAGGGTCGGCCGGAACGCCTCCAGCTTGTGCCGGTTGTCCTCGACGAACCGGCGGACGTTGAGGGCGTCCGCGGGCGCGAGTTTGGCCACCTCGGCGGCCATGCGGTTCAGGTCCGGGGTGCAGTTGATCTCGCCGCGGTCGCCGCCGAAGACCAGCTTGTACTGCGGGTCGAGCCGGGTCATCGGCACCTCCCGCATGAGGTTCCGGCCGCACAGCCGGTACACCCGTTCCAGCACCCGGGGGTACAGGAAGAAGGTCGGGCCGAGGTCGAAGCGAAACCCGTCGGCCTCGATCGCCGAGGTGCGACCGCCGGGCCGGGACTGCTTCTCCAACACCGTCACCTGGAGGCCGGCGCGGGCCAGCAGCATAGCCGCAGCCAAGCCGCCGGGGCCGGCGCCGACGATCAGCACCCGTCGCCGTTGTCGGCCGGCGGTGGAACGGGTCGGTGCGGCGGACATGACCGTGGCCATGAAACTCCTGCGACCGCGGGGTGTGGGACTCTGTAAGTGTAGCTAACCGGCGGAAGCGGGCGTCCGTCACCGCCGGTTTGGACGATCCCGCCCGCGACGAGCCGACTCATGCCCTCGACCCTCACCCCGGCCGACGTGCGAGCCGCCGCCGGCCGGCTGCCGCGGGTGCCACTGGCCCATCTGCCGACGCCGCTGGAGGAGGTGACACGGTTCGCCCGGGCCGTCGGCGGCGGGGTGCGGGTGTTCGTCAAGCGGGACGACTGCACCGGCCTGCTGGTCGGCGGCAACAAGGCCCGGCACAACGAGTTTCTGCTCGGCGACGCCGTAGCCCGCGGCTGCGACGTGCTGGTGTGGGGCGGCGGCACCCAGTCGAACAACTGCCGGCAGACGGCCGCCGCCTGCGCCCGCCTCGGCATCGAGTGCCGGCTGTACCTCAGCCGCGCCCACGGCCGCACCGACGACCAGGGCAACCTGCTGCTGGATCGACTGGTCGGGGCGACGGTCGAGTTCGTGGACGAGCCGGTGGGACCAGCACTGAACGCTTTGTTGGAAGCGAAGGCGAACGAACTGCGGCGGGCCGGGCGGAACCCGTACTACTGGCACCCTCCGACGGTGGTGCCGCTGGCCGCCGTGAGTTACGCCCTCTGCGTGGCGGAGTTGGCGGAGCAACTCACGTCCCGCGGTCTGACCGCCGACGCCGTGTACGTGTCCAGTAGTGGGGCGACCGGAGCCGGCGTGTGCCTGGGGGCGAAGTTGCTCGGCGGGCCGAAGGCGCGGGTCATCTGCCCGATGCCGTGGCCGTGGAGCATCCCGGAAGCGTTGGCCCGGGACGCCACCGCCGCCGCCCGGCTCATGGGCCTGCCGCACACGCTGACCGCCGCCGACGTGGCCGCGGACGAGTCGCACATCGCCCCGGGGTACGGGGTGCCGTCCCGTGGTGGGCAGGAGGCACTGCACCTGCTCGCCCGCACCGAAGCGATTCTGCTCGACCCGACCTACTCGGCGAAGGGCATGGCCGGGCTGGTGGCCGATGTGCGGGCACGCCGGTACGCTCCGGGCAGCAAGGTGGTGTTCGTCCACACCGGCGGGGTGCCGGCCGTGTTCGCCGACCCGGTTGCCGCGCTGGGTGGTGGTGGTTGATCGGGTTCGACCCGTGGCCGACCTCCCGGGCCGGTCGCCAACCTGTCTGGTCGTCGGCCCCGTCTCGGACGGCGCGGCTACACTTCCGACCGCACCGGCATCGGAAGCCGCCCCCGCCCGAGGTCCGGCCATGCGCCCCCTGCTGTCACTCGTCCTGCTGGAAGACCGCCTCGCCCCGGCTGGCATCTTGCCGGATTTGTCCGGCGAGGTGCTGGCCCACGTCCGGGGTATCGCACTCCAAGGTCGGGCCGCCGGCCTGAACCCGAACGCCTTCGTCAAGCTGGGCGACAGCAACACCTACCGGGACGGGTTTTTCGGCCCGGTCGGGTCGATCCCCGCGACGGCCGGGCTGGACCCGGCCGACGCCGCCACCGTCGGCCGGTTCGCCGGCGCGTTCACCCGCCGTGGGCTGGCCGCCTACCCCGGCTGGAACACCCTGGACGTGGCCCGCGTCGCCGGGGCCGAGATCGACGCCGTCCGCCCGGCGGTGGCCCTCATCACCCTCGGCACCAACGACTGGACGTACCCGTTCGACCAGTTCCGTGGTGCCCTGTCCGCACTGGTGCGGGCCGTAGCCGCCCGGGGGGTGGTTCCGGTGGTGACCACGCTGCCGGTCAACCAGTACGCCGGCGGCGTGTTCGAGGCCCGCACCCAGGCTTACAGCCGGGTCGTCGAGGAAGTGGCGGCGGCCGAGCGGGTGCCGCTCATCGACCTCCGGCAGGCGACGGCCGGGCTGCCGTTCAGCGGGCTGGACGATAGTGGCGTCCACCTCAACGTCTCGCCGAGTGGCGGCGGGTCATTCACCCCGTTCGACCGGCTGTTCGGCCAGAACGAGCGGGGGTTCGTGACCATCCAAACGCTTACCCGGCTGGAAGCGGTGATCGACTTCGACTCTAACAGCGGCTGGGCGGATCCGACGCACTGGACGCCGCTCGCCGCCGGACAAGCAGTGTTTGCCGTCGGCAGCGACGCCGGCGACCCCGGCGAGGTGGTACTATACGACACCGACACCCGGCAAGAGTTGGGCCGGGTCCGCCCGTTCGAGCGGAGCTTCCTCGGCGGGGTGAAGGTGGCGGTGGCCGACGTGACCGGCGATGGCGTGTCGGACCTGGTCGCCGCGGCGGGGTACGGCGGCGGGCCGCTGGTGGTGGTGTACGACGGCCGCACCGGCGAGGTGGCCAGCCGGTTCTTCGCCTACGAGCCATCCCTTCGGGGCGGGGTGAACATCGCGGCCGGCGACACCGACGCCGACGGCCGGGCCGAGATCGTCGCCGGGGCGGCCGAGGGTGGCGGGCCACGGGTGAGAGTGTTCCGCGGCGACGGCACCCCGGGCCTTGACTTCTACGCCTTCGACGCCGGGTTGCGGACCGGGGTGACGGTAGCGGCCGTCGGCGATGGCGTCGCCACCGGGGCCGGCGTCGGCGGCGGGCCGGTGGTCAAGCTGTTCGACGGCCGCACCGGCACGGAGCGGGCGGCCGCGTTCGTATACGATCCAAACTTCCGTGGTGGCGTGACCCTGGCCGGCGGCGACCTGGACGGCGACGGCCGGCCGGAACTGGTGACGGCCCCCGGCCCCGGCGGCAGCCCGTACATCCGGGTGTTCGATCCCGCCACTCTGGGCGAGCGGGCGAGCTTCCGGGCACTCGATTCGGCCGACCCAGCGACCGGCACGCGGGTGGCAGTGAGTGGCCGGCGGATCGTGATCGCCACCGGCCCCGGCCGTGGGCTGGCCGTGCGGACGCTCGACGGGGCCGACGCCGGCACCCAGCGGTTCCCCGAGCGGTTCCCCTTCGCCGCGGTGTCCGTCGGGTGAGACGTAACGGTTGACAGCTGCCGGACGGCGGGCGAGCATGAGGCCATGTTTGCCGTCTTGCTCGCGTCGGTACTGGCCGTCGGCGACTACACCGACCCGGAGCTGACCACTGCCGCCCGGGCGCACTGGAGCTTCGTGCCGCCGGCGAAGCACAGTCCGCCAGTGGTGAAGGGGCCGGCCCGCAACCCCATCGACCGCTTCCTGTTGGCCAAGCTCGAAGCCGCCGGCCGCGGGTTCGCCCCGGCGGCCGACCGCCGCACCCTCGCCCGCCGGCTGTCCTTCGACCTCCTCGGCCTACCGCCCACGTCGGCCGAGGTCGATGCGTTCCTCGCCGACCCGTCCCCCGACGCTTACGAGAAACTGGTCGAACGGCTGCTGGCGTCCCCGCACTTCGGCGAGCGGCAGGCCCAGCACTGGCTGGACGTGGTGCGGTTCGCCGAAAGCAACGGGTACGAGAATGACGGCGACCGGCCGCACGCCTGGCGGTACCGCGACTGGGTGGTGCGGGCCTTCAACGCCGACAAACCGTTCGACGCCTTCGTGGCCGAGCAGGTGGCCGGCGACCTGCTGTGGAAGGATGAATTTGGAAGGATGAGGGATGAAGCCCGAACCGCTGCCGGAGCGGTGTTTGGTGGTCCGCTTTCATCCTTCATCCTTCATCCTTCATCCTCCGACCTGCTGGCCGCCACCGGGCTGCACCGCTGCGGCCCGGTGCATGTGGTGGCCGGCAACGTGGACCCGGCCGAGAACCGCAACGAGATGCTGACCGAGATGGCCAACCGGGTCGGCGCGGCCGTCCTCGGGCTGACCGTCGGCTGTGCGCGTTGCCACGACCACAAGTTCGACCCGATCAGCCTGGGCGACTACTACCGGCTCCAGGCGTTCTTCGCCGGCACCCGGTTCGCCGACACCAGCCTGGCCACCCCGCAGGAGAAGGCGGTTCACGCCATACGGAAGGCGTTCGCCGAGGCCCGCATCAAGCCGCTGCGGAAGCGCATCGAGGAGTTGGAGGAGCCGACCCGCACCCGGCGGACGGCCGAGCGGACGGCCGCCCTCACCCCGCAGATGCGGGCGGCGATGGCGGCACCGGCCGGCAAGCAGACGGCCGAGCAAAAGAAGCTGGTCGCCGACTCGAAGCCACTGCTCAATCTGCTGTGGAACGATGTGATCGACGCCATGCCGGCGGCCGACCGGGCCGACCGGGCACGGCTACGGGCCGAGCAGGTGCGGCTCGAAGAGGCATTGTTGCCGCCGCCGCTGCCCACCACCTGGGCGGTGCGGGAGGACGAGAAGCCGCCGCCGCACAGCGTCCTCAAGCGGGGCAGCGTGCGGGCGTGGCACCGCCGGGCGTGCTGCGGGTGGCCGAGGGCGGCATGACCAAGCCGGCCGACCGCCGCGACCTGGCCAAGTGGCTGACTTCACCCGACAACCCGCTGACAGCACGGGTGATCGTCAACCGCCTCTGGCAGCAGCATTTCGGCCGCGGGCTGGTGGCCACGCCGAACGACTTCGGCACCCGCGGCGACCGGCCAACCCACCCGGAGTTGCTGGACTACTTGGCCCGCGAACTGGTCGAACACGGCTGGTCGCTCAAGCACCTGCACCGGCTGATGGTCACGCCGGCGGCGTACCGGCAGGCGAGCGGCCCGCAGCCCGACCCGCTGGTGGGGTGGCAAGCCCGCCGGCGGCTGGACGCCGAGGCGGTGCGGGACGCGATGTTGGCCGCCGCCGGAACGCTGAACCGCAAGCTCGGCGGGCCGAGCGTGCGAGTACCGCTGGAACCGGAGGTGTACGACCTGATCTTCACCGAGGGCGAGCCGGTCGGGCTGTGGCCGCTGACCCGTGACCCGGCCGAGTTCGACCGCCGTAGCCTGTACCTGTTCGCCAAGCGGAACGTCCGTCAGCCGCTGCTGGAGGCGTTCGACCTACCGGACACGCTGGGCAGTTGCGCCATGCGGGGCGTCAGCACGTTCGCCCCGCAGGCACTCATCCTGATGAACGGCCCGCTGGCCCGGGGCCAGGCCAAGCGGTTCGCCACGAGTCTGGCTGGCGCGGCGGACCGGGTGGGGGAGGTGTACCGGCGGTCGGTCGGACGAGGGCCGTCGTCCGCCGAGCGGGCCGCGTGTGATGACTTCCTGGCGAACGGCGGGCCGCTCGCCGACCTGTGCCTGGCGGCGTTCAACCTGAACGAGTTCGTCTACGTCGAGTAGGGCACGGTTCACCGTGCCGCCTGCCACGACGGCACGATGAACCGTGCCCTACAGCACGAAGTCCAGCACCCGGTCCAGCCCCAGTTGGTCGGGCGGGCAGTCCTTGCGGGCCGGCACCTGCGGGTACACCTCCGGGAAGCTGAACCCGCCCGGCCCCCAGTTGAGCGGCCAGTCGGCCGGCACCGCCGACACCCCGAACCGCTGCTCGGCCCCCGGCGGCACCTTCCGTCCGTCGGCGTCGCGGAACGGCACCCCCACCAGTTGCCGGCCATCGCCCGGCAGCGGCTTCGTCGAGACGACTGCGGCACACGGAAAATACCCGGCCGCCAGCCCGTCGGCGTCGCCGGCCAGCCGGCCGACCAGGTGCTTGAGCAGGTGCAACACGTGGTCGCGGTCGCCGGGGTGGACGAGGTCCAGCTTGGGGGCGACGAACGCCACGCGGGTGATGCCGGCCGGCCGCCAGTCGTGCGGCAGGAACACGTCGGCCAAGTGCCGGCCGACCCGCTCGACGGGCGTCTCGCCGGGGGTCAGGACTCGGAACAGCTCCCGCAGGGTGTGTCGGAAGTCGTCGTACATGCCGACCCCGGCGGCCAGCAACGTCGGCACGTCCACGAGGACGATCAGGGCGTGACACGACTTGAGAGCGAGCACGAACGGCTCGACCACTCGCGTGCGGTACTCGACGAACCGCCCGGCGAAGGCGGCGGCCAGTTCCGGCCGGGCTGCCCGCAGGTCGGCCGGCAGCGGGGCGAACTCCCGCCCGGCGAGGCCACTGGTTCGCCCCGCCGCCAGCTCGTCGGGCGGGGCCGGGCGGGCGGGCTGGCCCTGCTCGTCCAGCAGGAACGCCGACGGCGACACCCGCGGCCGGTAGGCGAGGATCAGGTGAGCCAGTGACAGCCGGTAGGCACTGAGCAAGTCCGCCTCGGTAACGCCGGGCTTGACCAGGGCGGCGAAGAACGGCTCGCACCAGGCCCGGGCCGGGGTGTCGGCCCGCAGGCCGTCGAGCGTGTGGTCGCTCCAGCCGGCGAAGTCGCGGCCGAGCATGGGGGCGTCGGCCAGGCGTTCGCCTGGCAGGTCGTGCAGCTTTAGGAGCAGGTCGGACAGCCGCCAGTCGGACCGCTCGAAGGAACACACGATTTGCGAGCGGTCGCGGGTTTTGGCCGGCCAGCGGCCGGCGTGAACCAGCGCGTCCCGGTAGGCGGCGTAATCGAAGGCCGGCCAGCCGGCGTCCGGCGGGAGCAGCGTGAACTTGCGGACGGCCGCCCCATCGCCCAGCCGGAAGCGGTCCGGGTCGTGGTGTTCGAGGTGGTTGACGAGCGAGGTGAGCAGCACCGTCTTGCCGGCGTTGGCCAGCCCGACGACGCCCACCCGCCGCTCGACCGTCTTCAGCCCGCGAAGGTTCATCGCACGTCCAATCGTGGCGAGCGGCCGGTGTGAGCCGGCTGAGGGGGCACCGCCGGGGTGGGTGCCAGTCTGCTACCGTGAGGGCGTCCCGTCAGCCGGCTTACGCCGGCCGCTCGTCCGGTCATTGCTTGCCGAACAGGTCCAGCACGGCCGATGTCATCGTCCGCACGCCGACGCGGATGCTCGGCTCGGGCAGCGGGGCGAAGCTGTCGGCGTGGGTGCTGGGCAGCACCGGGCCGCCCGGCGTCAGGCTCTCGGCGTACCGCTCCGGGGCGATGGTGCCGATGAAGTACAGACAGATCGGCACCCCGGCCTTGCCGAGCCGGCCGAAGTCCTCGCCGCCCATGATCGGCGGCCGCGGCTTGACGTTGGCCTCGCCCAGCAGCCTGCGGAACACCGTCGTCACCCGCCGCGTCAGCGGCACGTCGTTGATCGTGCTCGGGGTGAACTCGCCGAGGTTGACCGTCACCACCGGCTCCGGCGCCCGCGCCCCGACCGCGGCGGCCCGAACGATGCGGTCGATGGCCTTCAGCACGTGATCCCGCACCTCGTCGGTCGTGCTGCGGACGGTCAGTTGGAGTTTCACCTCGTTCGGAATGATGTTGTGCTTCGTCCCGCCCTGGATGCTGCCGACCGTCACCACGGCCGGGTCGGTCGGGTTGATCTCCCGGCTCACGATGGTTTGCAGATCGAGCACGATGCGGGCGGCCAGCACCACCGGGTCGATGGTCGTGTGCGGGGCCGCGCCGTGGCCGCCCTTGCCCTTCACGGTCACGTCCACCGTGTCCACATTGGCCATCGTCAGCCCCTCGGTGTACGCCACCGTCCCGACCGGCAGCCGGCTGTCCACGTGCAGGGCGAGGGCGAAGTCCGGCTTCGGGAAGCGGGTGAACAGGCCGGCGTCGAGCATCGCCTTCGCCCCGACGCCGATCTCCTCGGCCGGCTGGAACAGCAGCACCAGGGTGCCACTCCATTTGTCCTTGAGGGCCACCAGCACGCGGGCGGTGCCGACCCCGCAGGTCATGTGAACGTCGTGCCCGCAGGCGTGCATCACGCCGGTGTCGTTGCCGAAGCGGTCCCGCACCCGCACCGTGCTGGCGTAGGGCATGCCGGTCCGCTCCGTCACCGGCAGGGCGTCCATGTCGGCCCGCACCAGCACCGTCGGCCCGGGGCCGTTCTTCAGCACGCCGACGACGCCGTGCCCGCCCACCTTCGGCGTCACGGCGAACCCGAGCTTGGTCAGTTCTTCGGCCATGCGGGCGGCGGATTTCTCTTCCTGGAGCGAGAGTTCTGGGTTGCGGTGCAGGTGGGTGTACAGGGCGAGCAGGTCGGCCGCCTCGGCGTCCAGCTTGCGGTCCACGTCGGTCGGCGGGGCGGCAAGGGCGAGCAGCAAGGGCAGCAACATGGGGGCGTCCGGCGGGGTGGGGGTCGCGGCTGATTCTATCCGTGCCGGTGGCCCAGCGCCCGCATCTCGGCCCCGAAGGTGTCGGCCAGCACGTCCTCGGTGAGTACCACGGCCGGGGGCCCCTGGCACTGCACCACGCCGTCCCGCAGGCACAGCACATGCTCGGCAAACCGCCGCACCACCTGGAGGTCGTGCGACACCAGCAGGATGGTGACGCCGGTCTCCCGGTTGATGTCGGCGATCAGGTCGTAGAAGGCGTACTGCGTCTTGAAGTCGATGCCGGCGGCCGGCTCGTCGAGCAGCAGCAGTTCCGGGTTCGGGTCGAGGGCCAGGGCGAGCAGCACCCGCTGCAACTGGCCGCCGCTCAGTCCGTCCACCGGCAGGTCGATCAGGTCGCCGACGCCGACCCGCTTCAGGCTGGCTTGAACGCGGGCGTTCAGCGCCCGGCCGAGGCCGAGGAACAGCGGCCGGCGGCCGAGGGCCAGGCCCATCAGGTCGCGGACGGTCAGCGGCAGCCGGGGGTCGAGGCTGAGCTTCTGGGGGACGTAGCCGACGTGTTCCGGCGTCGGCCGGGTGTGGTCGTGGCCGCAGCGGTAGTGCAGCCGGCCGCGGTAGGCGAACTCGCCGAGCAGGGTGCGGAGCAGGGTCGATTTGCCCGACCCGTTCAGCCCGATGAGTGCCGTGATGCGGCCGCGGGCCACGTCGGCCGTCAGCCCCTTGAGGATGGGCGCGCGGCCCCGCTCCACCCACAAGTCTTCGATGCTCAGCAGGGCGGCGTCGGCCGTGGCCAGCGGGATCACTTGAGCGCCTCGGCCAGCTTCTTCAGATTGTCCCGCATCTTGGCCTCGTACCAGCCGGGCACCAGGTCGGACTCGCGGGCGGTTTCCAGCGGGTCGATCTCCACCACCGCCGGGTCGGCAACGCCCTTGCGGGCCAACTCCTCGACGATCCGCCGGGCCGTCGCCCCGCCGGCGTACTGCGGCTCGATGGCGATCACCCGCACCTTGTTCCGCACGCAACTGTCCACCAGCGCGGCCAGCTCCTTCGAGGTCGGCTCCCGGCCGGGCGTGGTCATGATGACATCGGACACGCTCAGCCCGAAGGCGGCGGCGAAGTACTCCAGCGACTCGTGCGAGGTGACGATCCTGCGGTCCGCTTTGCCCGCCAGCATGGCCCGGCCGTCGGCCAGCAGGGCGTTCAGCGTGCCGACGTATTCGCCGGCGCGAGCCGTGTAGGCGTCGGCGTGGGCGGGGTCGGCGGCGGCGAACTCGTCCCGCATGCCCTCCACCAGCTTCACCGCCAGGCCCGGCCCCAGCCACACGTGCGGGTCTTTGCCGTGTTCGTGCGGCTCGCCGCTGGCGTGGTCGTGGTGGCACTCGCCCTCGTGCAGCAGCTTGGGGTCGAGTTTGACCCCGAGGTCGATCAGTTTGAGCTTGCCGTTGCGGGAGCCGTCCTTCAGCTTCTTGGCCGCCCGGTCGTCGAGACCCAGGCCGTTCAGCACGAACAGGTCGGCCCCGCGGACCCGCTGCATGTCCTCGGCCGTCGGGTCGAAGTCGTGCGGGCCGGCGTGGGTCATGGCCGAGCGAACGGTCACGTCGCCGCCGCCGACGTTGGCCGCGAAGCAGGCCAGCGGCGGGAACGACGCCACCACCTTCAGTCCGGGCTTGGCCGGCCAGCCGGCGACCGGGTCGGCACAGCCGGCGAGGGGTGCGAGGAGGAGGAGCGGGAGCAGGCGGGACATGGCCACATCTCGGCGGACTAACGGTGTCATACCAGTATACGCCGGCGGCCGGGCCGTGGTTTGATCGCCCGCCGCTCGCCGTCGAACGCGACGCCCAGCTCGCCGGCCGCTTGTGTCAGCAGTGCCCAGGTGCCGTCCGGGATCGGGATGCCATCCCGCTCGCGCACGGCCCGCACTGTTCGCTCGGGGTCACCGGGCAGGGTGATCGGCTTCGCCGGGTCGGCCATCGGGCAGCCGCGGACGTAGGCCGTCAACTCGTCGGCCTGCTGCAACAGGTGGTCGGTGCCGCCGAACGCGGCCGGGTCGAACAGGGTGAACAGCAGGGTGTTGCCGACGCCGGCCATCGGGGCGGCCGGGTTGCTGCACGGCCCGCCGGACAGGCCGCCGGCTAACAGGTCGAGCAGCAGCCCGAGGCCGAACCCCTTGTACGCCTGCGGCCCGCCGAACGGCTGGATGCTGCCGCGGGGGTCGGCGTACAGCACGCCGGGGTCGGTGGTCGGCCGGCCGGCGTGGTCGAGCAGCCAGTCGGCCGGGGCCGGGGTGCCGCTCTGGTGGTGGACCCGCACCTTGCCTTCCGCCGCGACGCTGGTGCCGAAGTCGAGGACCACCGGGGCGCCCGAGGTCGGCACGCCGAGGCAAATCGGGTTGGTGCTGATGCGGCCCTGGGTGCCGCCGGGCGGGGCCACCCGCCGGCCGGCCCCGTGCGAGTTGACCGTGCCGAAGAACGCCAGGCCGTACTCGGCCGCCAGTTCGGCGTACTCGCCGAGCCTGCCAGTGTGTCCGCAGTTTCGCAAACTGCCGGCCGCCACCCCAATCGCCTTCGCCTTCGGCACGAGGGTTCGCATCAGCCGATGAGCCTGCACCTGGCCCAGCCCCCAGCCTGCGTCGGCGGCCAGCACGGCCGGCGTTTCGTTCAGAATCGTCAATTCGGCCGTGGCCTTGTAAATGCCGTCGCGGAGGAACCCGAGGTACTGCGGCACCCGCATGACGCCGTGCGAGTCGTGGCCGCACAAGTTGGCCCCGACCAGCGACGCGGCTACCGTAGTGGCGTCGGCGGCGGGCACCCCGGTGGCGGTGAACAGCCGGCGTGCAAAGTCGGTCAGGGCTTCGGCGGCGACGGTGGGCATGGTCGCAGGCTAGCCGCCGGCCGGCGGCGATCAAGGGAGAGATAGGTATGGGGTTCGCGGTCCACACCCGGGAGGCCACCGCCGGCGGGCGGACCGGCCCCGTCACCGAACTCACCGACGGCGACACCTGCCGCGCCGAGGTGTGGCCGGCGTGGGGGTTCAACTGCCTCCGCTGGCAGGTGCGGCAGCCGTCGGGCGAGTGGGCCGACATCCTGTACCACGATCCGGACTGGGAGAAAAACCCGGTGCCGACCCGTAGCGGCCACCCGATCCTGTTCCCGTTCCCCGGCCGGCTCCGCGGCGGCAAGCTGGTCGCCGGCGGCCAAACCTACCAGTTGCCGCTGCTCGACTCCCTGAAGACGCACGGCATCCACGGGTTCACGCCGCGGGTGCCGTGGCGGGTGGCGAAGGCCGACGCCGGGGCCGACGCGGCGGCGGTGCAGGGCTTCTTCCAGTTGTCCCGCGACCTGCCGGAGGCCGTCGGCCAGTGGCCGAGCGACTTCGAGTTGGGCGTGCTGTACCGGCTGACGGCGAACGAGTTGCGGGTGTCCGTCCACGTCGAGAACTTGGGTGAGACGCCGCTGCCGTGGGGGCTGGGGTTCCACGGCTACTTCACCCTGCCGGGGGTGGACGCCGCCGACGACCTGGTGTTGCAGGCGTATACCGGCCACCTGTACGAGGTGGACAGCGACAACCTGCCGACCGGCGTCACCGTCCCGACTCCCGACGCCCTCGACTTCCGCACCCGCCGCCGGCTCGGCCCGGCCCACCTGGACCATATCTTTTCGGTCGAACAGACGCAGTTCGCCGACCCCCGGCAGCGGGTGTTTGCCGAACTCACCACCGCCGACCCGGCCGGGCCAGGGCTGACCGTGTCGGCCACCATCGGGTTCCGCGAACTGGTGCTGTTCACCCCGCCGCATCGCAAATCGGTCGCCATCGAGCCGTACACCTGCTCGGCCGACGCCGCCACGTTGAAAGCCCGGGGCCTCGACAGCGGCTGGCGGACGCTGCCGCCCGGCGGCACGTGGACGGGGGCCGTGAGCTACCGATACCGGCCGGCGAGCACGCCGCGCTAGCGGGGTCAGGTCCGCCACCGCTCGCGCGGCGTGCTCGGAAGTGGCCGCCCGGTTTGCCTTCCGCCCGCGGCTGAACTATGGTTCGGTTGGCCGCACTGCCCCCCCGGCGGCCGCCGTGCCCCCCGAGGACCGACCGATGCGGCTGCCCGGCTTGTCCGGCCGACACGCGATTCCGGGCGCCGGTGTCAGCGCCGGCGTCCGCAAGACCGACCCGCGGCTGAACATCGTCGGCTGTGTGGTCCGCGGTCAGTTCCAGGTGGACGGGTTCCTGGGCGAGGGCAGCAACGCCCAGGTGTACATCGCCCACCCGCTGGACGACCCGCAGCGATTCGTCGTCGTCAAGCGGATCAAGCCGCACGTCACCGCCAACCCGCGGTTCCGCCAGTTCTTCGACGGCGAAGTGCAGTCGATGGGCCGGTTCCGGCACCCGTACGCCGTCCGCCTGCTGGACGCCTCGCTGGACGACCCGGTCGGCCCGGTGATGGTGCTGGAGTACATCCCGGGGGTGACGCTGGAGCGGGTGCTGGCCAAGCACAAGCGGCTGTCGCCGAAGCGGGCCGGCCGGCTGATGGCCTACCTGCTCCACGCCCTGGAGGCGGCCCACGCGGCCGGCATCGTTCACCGCGACCTGAAGCCGGCCAACCTGATGGTGCAGGACGCCGACCAGCCGCACGAGGGCGTGCGGGTGATGGACTTCGGGTTCGCCGGGTTCACCGCCAAGCCGCACATCCAGATGGCCGAGCTGACTGGCACCGGCCACATGTTCGCCTGCGGCACCCCGGCCTACGTGTCGCCGGAGATGGTCCGCGGCGACGCGGCCGACCGCCGGGCGGACATTTATGCCGTCGGGGTCATGCTGTACGAGATGGTGACGGGCCGGCTGCCGTTCGACCTGCCGACGGCCGACGCCATGCTGGAGGCCCACCTGCGGACGCCGCCGCCGCGGTTCTATCAGGTCGGCCGGGACGACCTGTCGGCCCGCTTGGAAGCGGTGCTGATGACGGCCCTGGCCAAGTACCCGAACGAGCGGCACCAGTCGGCCCACGAGCTGTGCGAGGACCTGTCCAGGGCGGTGGGCGAGGACTTCTGGCTGGACACGGCCCCACGCGGCTCGGACGGCTCGGACGGCGCGTCGGCCGAGGTGGTGGCGTGTGTGCTGGCCGACGAGCCGCCGGCCGCGGCGGCCGAGCCGTTCGTGCTGTCCGACACGTTCGAGGCGATGCTGCCCGAGCGGCTGGCGGCGGCCAAGTTAAAGGGGTTCGTGGACGACACCAACGGCCTGGTGGCGGCCAGCGAGCCGGGCCTCATCCGGGTGGTCATCGACCCGGCGCCGGCCGAACGGCCGACCGCCAGCGGGCTGTTCTCGTTCCTGTCGGCCACCCGGCTGGCCGGGGTGGCCCGGGGCAAGGAGCCGATCGAGGTCGAGCTGCGGATGCGCAAGCTGGACCCCAACCGGGTGCAGGTGCAGGTGTGCTTCCGGCCGACGGCCAAGTACCCGCCGGCCGACCCGGTGCTGTGGAACCAGCGGTGCGAGGCGGTGTACAGCATCCTGCGGAAGTACGTGATGGCGGGATAGACTGTCCCCCATGAACCGCATCGCCATCCTGACGGCCGGCGGCGACACGCCGGCCCTGAACGCCACCCTGTTCGGGGCGGTGGCCGCCGCCAACGCCCGCGGGGTGACGGTCGTCGGCCTCATCAAGGGGTTCAGCAGCCTGTTCAACCCGCGGGTGCCGCACCTCGTCCTCAACCCGCTGTTCAGCACCATCCCGGAACTCGACCCGGCCCTCGGCGGCACCATCCTCGGGGCCAGCCGGGACTACGTGGACCATGCCGACGCGGCGGCCGTGAAGCTGTTGGCCGAGCGGCTCGACCGGCTGAAGGTCGGCGGGCTGGTGTGCGTCGGCGGCGACGGCACCCTGAACGCCATGCAGGCTCTCAGCGACCACCTGCCGACGGTGCTGGCCCCCAAGACCATCGACAACGACCTGGGGTTGAACTACCCGGGCGAGCCGGACGAGTGGAACCGCCTCGGCCCGGCCACCGGCGACCAGCCGGCGCAGGGGGTGGAGAAGGGTGGGCACTGGTACGCCCGGCGGACGTCGGTGGCCAAGTTCCGGCCGGACCGCATGGTGAACTACGTCACCCCCGGGTACGCCACGGCCGTGTACGTGGCGGCCACCGGGGTGCAGCGGGTGCGGACGACGGCCGAGAGCCACCGCCGCATCGCCATCGTCGAGTGCATGGGCCGGCACAGCGGGTACATCGCCCTCGGGGCCATGTACGGTCAGCCGGACATCCTGCTGGTGCCCGAGAGCCGGCTGGACGTGGACGCCCTGGTACAGCGGGCGACGGAGATTTACGACCTCCAGAAGCACTGCGTGATCGTCTGCGGCGAGGGGGCGGTCGGCACCGACGGCCGGGAACTCGGCGACGAACACGCCAGCACCGACCCGGCCGGCAACAAACTCCTGACGGGGGCCAGCGAGAGCCTGCGGGCCATCCTCATCCAGCGGCTCGGCGACACCTACTTTACCAGCAAGCGGCGGAACGAGTCGGCCCGGGCGGCCGTATTCACCCGCAAAATCGGCCACATCCAGCGGGGCGGCCGGCCGATCGCCTTCGACCGCTTCCACGCCGCCCAGCTCGGCGGGCACGCCGTGGAACTGCTGCTCCAGGGCAAGGCGAACGCCGTCTCGACGCTGCAGTACTCGACGGCCAAGGGGTTCACGGTGGGGGACGTGTTCGCCAACGACTTCCGCGACCAGTGGGGCCACATCCACGCCCGCCAACTGCACCCGGACTGCTACGACCCGGCCGGCCTGCGGCCGAGCCAGACGGGCATCGACTACCTGCTGCCCATCTTCACCAACGCCCTCGGGGCGGACGACCTGGAGGCGCTCCGCACCGACCTGTTCGACGAGGGCCACCTGTCCATGCCGTACCACTCGGTGAACACGGATGTCGGCAAGCGGATTCGGTATCTTGACTGAATGCGGGGCGAGCGGCCGGCGTGAGCCGGCTGAGGGGGCGCTCTCGGAGCCGGCAACTCGTCGCCGCACCGCATAAGCCCCCTCAGCCGGCTCACGCCGGCCGCTCGCCAGGTTCCCTGATGTCCGACCCGCTGCCGCAAGTCCGCCTGAAGATCGACCGCCGGTCGCTGCACCCGTGGGTGTTCCAGAAGATGGTCGAGCGACCGCTCGCCCGCATCCCGCCGGGGGCGGTGGTGGACGTGATCGAGAAGTCCGGCCAGTGGGTCGGGCGGGGCTTCTACAACGGCCACAGCCGCATCACCCTCCGCGTCCTGACCGACAAGCAGGACGAGCCGGTGGACGCCGCCTTCTTCGCCCGCCGCATCCGCCGGGCGGTCGAGCTGCGGCGGGACGTGCTCAAGCTGGACAGCGTCACCGACGCCTACCGCGTTGTCTTCTCAGAGGCCGACGGCATCTCCGGGCTGGTGGTGGACCGCTTCGCTGACACGCTCGTGCTGGAGTTCTTCTCGGCCGGCCCGTACCGCTTCCGCGACGCCATCATGGCGGTGCTGCTGGAGCACTACCCCGGCAGCCGGTTCTACTGGTTCGCCGAGGAGCACGTGCAGAAGCAGGAGTCGATGGACGTGCACCCGCCGGAGCCGCCGCCCCCGGGCGTCATCACCGAGCACGGGGTGAAGTTCAAGGTCGTGCCGGGCGGCAAGCACAAGACCGGCTTCTTCGCCGACCAGCGGGACAACCGCCGCCGGCTGGCCACGTACTGCGGCGGCAAGACGGTGCTCGACCTGTGCTGCAACAGCGGCGGCTTCGCCATCTCGGCGAAAGCCCAGGGCGGGGCGGCCGAGGTGACGGGCGTGGACCTCGACGAGGTGGTGCTGGAACTGGCTAAGCAGAACGCCAAGCTCAACCGGGCGGACGTGAAGTTCGTCCAGTCCGACCTGTTCCCGTGGCTGCGGGACGTGGTGCCGGCCGGGCGGAAGTTCGACGTGGTGGTGCTCGACCCGGCCAAACTCACCCGCGACCGGGACGACGTGCTGGGGGCGCTCAAGAAGTACCACGACATGAACAAGCTGGCCCTGACGGCCGTCAACCCGGGCGGGGTGTTCCTGACGTGCAGTTGCACCGGGCTGGTGGGCGAGCCGGACTTCCTGGAGATGCTCCGCCGGGCCGCCTGGCAGGTGAGCCGGACGGTGCAGGTGATCGAGGTGTGCGGGGCCGGCCCGGACCACCCGTTCCTGGCCCACGTCCCCGAGGGGCGGTACCTCAAGGCGGTCTTCTGCCGGGTGTGGTAGAGATCGCAGCCCGAAGCGCTAGCGAGGGAGGACATCGTCCCGGTGGCGAGTCTCGTCCTCGCTTGCGCTTCGGGCCGCGATCCGGTACGGGCAGTGCCGGCAGCCGCTCTCGCAGCAGTGGCCGCGGGCCAGGTGGTACGCCGCCGTGAACACCCACCGGCCGTCCTCCAGGTAGTAGTCGCGGCCTTCCGTCAGCTCGGCCACTGGCACACCTCGCGCTTGCGGATACATCGTCTGCCGGTACACCCGCGAAGGACTCCCATGCCGCAACTCGGCCGCTCGTCCGGCATCTTACTGCACCCGACCAGCCTGCCCGGCCCGTTCGGCGTCGGCGACCTCGGCCCGACCGCCCACCAGTGGGTGCGGTGGCTGGCGTCCGCCGGCCAAAGCTGGTGGCAAATCCTGCCGCTCAACCCGACCGGCGGGGGCGGCTCGCCGTACCAGTGCTACTCGGCCTTCGCCGGCAACGTGGCACTCCTCAGCCCGGAACTGCTCCACCGCGACGGGCTGGCCGACCTGCCGGGCGACAGCGTCGCGGAGGACGGCCGCACCATCGACCACGCGGCCGTGCTGAAACGGAAGGGCGGGTTGGTGCGGCAGGCGTGGGACCGCTGCCGCGGCGGCAACGGGCCGGGCGGGCTGCGGGCCGAGTTCGACGTGTACTGCCAGAAGGAGGCCGGCTGGCTGGACGGGTACGCCCTGTTCGCGGCGGTGCGGGCGGCCCTCGGCGACGCCCCGCTCGGCAACTGGTCGGCCGACCTGCTGGCCCGCCAGCCGGTGGCGGTGGCCGCGATGCAGACGGAACTCGGCGGCGAGCTGATGATGCACCGCTTCGGCCAGTTCCTGTTCGACCGGCAGTGGGCCGAATTGCAAGCCACCTGCCGGGAACACGGCGTCCGGCTGATCGGCGACGCCCCCATCTTCGTGTCCGCCGACTCGGCCGACGTGTGGACCCACCCGGACCAGTTCCGGCTCGACGCCGACTTCCGCCCGACGGTCGTGGCCGGGGTGCCGCCGGACTACTTCAGCCCGACCGGCCAGCACTGGGGCAACCCGCTGTACGACTGGGAGGCGATGGCGGCGGACGGCTACCGCTGGTGGGCGGCCCGCTTGAAGCGGCTGTTCCAACAGGTGGACGTGGTGCGGCTGGACCACTTCCGCGGGTTCGCGGCGGCCTGGCACATCCCGGCCGGCGAGACGGACGCCACCGGCGGCAAGTGGGTGCCGGGGCCGGGGGCCGAGCTGTTCGACGCCCTGCGGAAGCAGTTGGGCGAGCTGCCGATCATCGCCGAAGACCTCGGCCTCATCACCCCGGACGTGGACGCCCTGCGGCTGGGCTGCGGCTTCCCGGGGATGCGGGTGCTCCAGTTCATGATCGCCGAGCCGACCAACCAGTACTGGCCGCACAACTACGACTCGCGGACGGTAGCTTACACCGGCACCCACGACAACGACACCACCAACGGCTGGTACGCCAGGCTGGACGACGGGGCACGCTGGACGCTCGGGCAGTACCTCGGCAAGCACGTCGACGACGCGGCCGGCGAACTGCTGCGGCTGGCCTGGCTGTCGGTAGCCGAGCTGGCCGTCGCCCCGCTGCAAGACGTGCTGGGGCTGGGTGGCGAGGCCCGCATGAACGTGCCGGGGGTGGCCGAGGGCAACTGGGGCTGGCGGTTCCGGACGGACGAGTTCACGGGCGGAGAAGCCGACCGGCTGCGAGAGCTGACGCGGATGGCGAACCGCTTGCAGGCTAAATGACCTCGATGAGGTAGGTCGTCATCCAGATGTCGAGCTGTTGGAACCGGGCCATCAGCCGCTCTTTCGCCGCGACGAAGTATTCGCGGTGTTCGGGGCGATCCGGCACGTCCACGAACACCCGGATCAGGTCGTCGCGGTAGCTCTGGCCGTCGGTCCGTCAGCGGCCGCGGATCGTCTGCGTCTCACACGACACGGCCCCGAACCGCTCCTCGAACTCGAGCAGGGTGTCGGCCACCGCGTCCTCGGGCACCGGGGTGCGGTCGTTAAACCGCAGCGGGAGCAGCACCTCGAACCGCCGAACCGTTCCGCTCATAGCTGGCCGGCCCCTCGACGGTGAACGGGACGCCTTGGACGGCGAGGTACGCCAGCGCGTCCTCGGGCACCGACATCTCACCCGTGGCCCAGCTCTTGAAGCCGAACCGGCCGGCGAGCTGGCTGAGGGCCGACCGCTTCGCGTCCGGTGTCGGGAAGGTGATAAGGATCATGAGTGGAGTGTAACCCGGCCCGCGGCGGCTGACAAGCGATTAGCCGAACGACACAGCTCAGTGGCGGGCGGCCGACTTTGCGTGGCCATCCAACACAGCGGCAGGTTCTTCGCGACCGCCTCGCGTCAGTACAATCTCTACAAATACTCAGTGCTGTACAGCAGGCTCCCGAGATTTTCTTTGGCTTTAATATTAACTGCGTTCTCCGCGAACAAATGCCAGCCCTGCTGTATACCTGACACCGCGACAAAACGATCGGGTAGTGGCCTCAGCGTAGGGATGCGTTGTAGTGGCGGATGAAGTACCACAGGGCACCCAGGTGGTTGCGGTCGCACTTGGAGCAGGACAGGGTC
>JAYVUZ010000311.1:0-9531 GCA_043787415.1 Fimbriiglobus sp.
GTCCGGCAGGAGCTTGCGGGCCATCCTGGCAGCCTCGTCGGGAGGCCGTCAGGCTACCCGGCCGACACCACGCCGGCCAGTAAAGTTAGGGTTTCTTAACCCGCGGGAACGGGCGCGTGGCCCGGTTCCGGCGAGCCTTCACGGGCCGAATCCGTTCGGCGTACCACTCCGCCGACGGCACGCTTACGGCCTTGGTCGTCCGGGGCGTGCTGTTCCTGCTGATGACGCGAGCCGCTCGTATGGCCGACCGACTCGGCGAGCGGATCACATACATAGATAACCGGCACAGGGACGACGACACTACGGACTTGTTCGTCGCGCTCATCGACCGGATTGCTGCAAGTCGAGCGGAGGGAACCCGTGACGGGCTGGCCGAGCGGGAACCGGCGGCGTTGACCGCGGCGGGTTGACTCCAAGTGCGAGTTCGGGCCGGCTCGTTGGCGGCCCGAACTCGCCGGCATACAGGCCGAAGGGGGGCAACGGTCGCCCTCTGGCCGAGTACTTGTGAGGTGTGTGCTCGATTGGCGCGTCGGGGTCGTCGGGAGGCCGCGTTCGATGTGACTTGACGGCCCTCTGGGAGGACGCGACCCTGGGCAAAGGTGCGAATCATGCCCCAGCGATTTTTCCGAACCGGCTTCTCAAAAGACACCAAGCCCAAAACGACACATTCGCTGGCCGAAGAGAAAACCTTTGCAACACACAAGGACGCGCACCGGTGCTGGCTTCCCCGGGCCGGGGTAGGGACTCCGCTCCCCAGGGCTTTTGCCTGGGAGTTGTTTCGCTTTAATTTTGCGACAAGATCGCCATCGGGGGAAGGCCCTCTTAACCTCCAAACCTTCCCGACATTCAACGACGCCGCAGTCTTCAACAAAACCCGGTCGGCACAAACCATTTCTTTTCCGCATCGGCGCTGCATACGAGGGCGGGCAACACGAGCCTGTTTCATAACAGCCGGTTGAGAGCGATGAAGGCACAGGCGAGGGAGACGAACCCGTCGTACGGGTCGCACCGCCGCTCGTACCGGGTGGCCACCCGGCGGAACGACTTGAGTCCGGCGAACGTCCGCTCCACGACCCACCGCCGCTTGAGCCGCCGCAGCGTCCGGCCGTCGGCCGTCGCCGGCCGGGTGCGGTTCGACCGGTGCCGGGCGACGAGGGCGAACCCGTCGTCGGCCAGCGACTCCCGCAGCGGGTCGCTGTCGTAGGCCCGGTCGGCCAAGACGGGCACCGGCCACGGCATGGGCAGGGTCTGAGGCACGTCGGCCAGGGCGGCCGGGGCCAAGTTCACCGCGTGGACCCCCGCCCCGTCGGTCGCCGCCCCGAGCGGGATGCCGTGCCGGTCCACGACGAGTTCGACCGTGGTGCCGGTGCCGAGCCGGCACGGGCCGACCCCGACGCCCCCTTTTTGGCCTCGATGTCCGTGCCGTCCACCGCCAGCTCGTCGGCACCCGGCCGGCCGGCCGCCGCCAACTCGGCCAGCACCGACGTCCACACGTCGTCCCACACCCCGGCGGCGGTCCAGTCGCGGTGTCGCCGCCAACAGGTGACACCCGACGGGTCGCCGGCCGGCCGGTGCCGCCACCGCAGCCCGTTGCGGAGCAGGTGGACGATGCCCTCGAAGCACGAGCGGTCGTCGGCGAACGGCCGGCCGCCCCGGGGGTGCGGCCGGGGCGGAGGGAGCATCGGGGCGACCCGCTCCCAGAGCCGGTCGTTCAGTTCCCGCTCCCGGGCGAGGCTGGGCATGGCGGACCTCCGTGTCGGCCGGTATGCTCGGACTCAGCACGGCCGCCGTCAACCGCAGTTACGAAACAGGCTCACGTCACCCTTCCCGGCCCGCGGCTCGCACAAGCCGCAGGCCAAAGAAGGCGGGGCGGCCCCAGTCGATCTCGAAATCACGCCACTGTCGGACGCGGGTCGGGCGCTGGTCAGGCGGCAGCACCGACGCCAGCCACTCCAGCGGCTTCTCCTCGTCTGTCTCGAACCGGCGGCGGCATCGAAGGCAGTGTCGAACGACCCTGGCCGACCGGAAGCTGAACGGACCTTGCGGCCACGAGAAGGCGGTCAGGGTCATAGCCGTGTCGCAGTTCGGACAGGGCACGCCTTCGGCGTTCCAGATCGCCTTGAGCACGAGCCAGTTCAGCCGCCCCTCGGGCACGCCCGGCCACCCGAAGTTCGTGCAAGACGCCGGCGCGGCATCCTGATCGCCGGCCCCCCCGGCGTGCCGGCGATCATACTCGGTCGTGTACTCGAACCACGGGAACGTCGGGCCAACCCGCGCGCCGTAGCGCAACACGTCCTGCGCGTCTTCGTGGGTGACGATGTGGCCGGTCTTCGCGTTCACGAACGACACCCCGACGCCGGGCTGGGCAAGGCAGTGGTCCTTGGCGAACGACTTGAGGCCCGAGGCCGGATTGCCCCAGTGGCGGACCACGAGATGACGGTCGCTGACCACCTGGACGAGTGCAAGTCCGCACCGCCGAAGCGCGACTCGAAGGCACCGCTCTGGGTCGTCGGGGCTACGCGCCAACCGTTCTCGGGCCCGGGTGAGCAGGCTGTCGTCGAGGTGGGCCAGCAGAGCCAGTCGTGTGGGTCGCAGGTCGGCCACGAGCGGGCCGACGGGACTTGCAGGAAGAAGTACCCGGACAAGAAGCCCTGCTTCACCGACGCCACGGTCAACGGGGGGTTGCTTTCGAATGACTCGTGGGGCTGGCTGGCTGGGGTCATCGGGTACGCGCCGTCGGCCAGCGGTGACAACAACAACGCATTTTCGCACAGCGGCCGTGAGCCGGCAATGATCGCAGTACGCCCGGCGTCAGCGTACCGAACTGAGGAGGCCTGCGAGCAGTTTGACCGCGAGCGACCGGGGCGTCGCCTCCCCCACGACGAACTCCTTGCCGAGTCGCCATCCCTCCCCCCGGATGACTGCCGGTACGCCTGTTCCTTCGGTTAACCGACGCGGCTTAGCGGGTGGGGCGACCCTATAGTGGGAGCGCACAGCCCTGCCACGGGGCCACTCCTATGTTCCTCCCACCAACGGTTCCCGTCTGCTCGGTCCGATGCCGTCCGTCGCTGAACGCCTTGCCGGCCAAATTCGGAAGACTCGGCAGAAGCGTTCGGGGTGTTCAGCGTAAATGTGCGGCTCCTCGCCGCTCACCCTCTCAGTCACGGCGATGAGACAACACGCGACACCGCTCCGGCGAACTCGAAGCCGGGGGGTTACGGCGAGTCCTACGCGCAGTGGCGCGAGGATCGGTCGAGGGAAGGCGGTGTCCCCGCGACTGCACAAATCGCCGCCCCGTGTCGATTATCGGTATTGGGCGAGGTGTCGCGTGGCCGTCCGCGGCGGACAACCCGGTCGCCACAGATTGTTTGCCTCAACCCCCCAGCCGCCTGAAATGCTCCGTAGGCAGGAACGACACCTTGACCTGGATTCGGTTCGATGGAACGACAAATACTCATCCCCCACGAGGTCGCGCCGCGCCTGCGCTGCACCCGCCGACAGATCTGCGACCTGTTCAGCGAAGGCGAACTCGGCGGCTTCCGGGTCGGATCGCACATCAAGATTTACGCCGACAGCGTGGACGACTACATCAGCCGCCACTCCAACGCGCGACCACCTGCGGCGCGTTCGCCGGGGGTCGTCGCGTCGCGGCCGGCTCGGCCCAACGTCAGGCCGCCGGACCTTCGAGCGGCTTCCCCGTCGTCTCGTCCCAGTCGGGGGCGGCAGCCGCAACCGCCGGCGGGCTACCGCCACCTGCGGCCCCGCCCGGCATCGCCGGGAGGTGCCGCAGGTGGCCCATGAAGGTGCCGAACTCGGAGGACAGGTGGCTGTAGTGCTTGCTCAACATCGCCGTGGACTTGTGACCCAGCATCCCGGCGACGTGCGCCTCCGGCACGCCCTTCACCAGCATCTCGGTGGCGAAGGCGTGCCGGAAGCCGTACATGCTCCCGGTGCTCGACAGCGTGACCCCCGCCGCGACGAGCTTCTTCCGCAGGCCGCTCATCGCCTTCCCCCAGGCGGTGTCCGTCCACGGGGTTCCCCTTGGTGTTCACGAACAGCGGGCCTTCGGGCCGCTCGGCCGTCAGTTTTTTCGTCAGCGCGACGAGCGTCGGGTTGAGGACGACGATCAGCGGCCCGCCGCTGTCCATCGTCTTGTGGTCCTCCATCACCCACGACGGGTAGGGGGCTTCGCGGAAGTGCTTGGCCGTCACGGCGGCGACCATGTGGGGCCGGGTGCCGCTGAACCGGCAGGCGATCAAGAAGTCCGTGAGGCGGGGGTTGGCGTGCGCCAGCATCTTCTCGAAGTCGTCGTTCGAGGTCATGCTGGTCCGGCCCCGGCTCACGATGGGCGGGATGTCCAGCCGCTTCGCCAGCGGGTTCGTCGTGGCGATCCCCTGCTTCACGGCCCAGTTGAGGGCCGTCAGGATGCACACCATGACGCCCCGCTGGGTGCTCTTACCCCAGCCGGGGTGCTTCTTGAGCAGGTGATCGACGTGGACGGCCTTCAAGTCCCTGACCTCGACACCGCCGTAAACGTCGGCGAACGCCTGGAGGTGGAGCGTGTAGACCTTCAGGGTCTTCGGCTTCTTGTTGCGGGCGATCCAGTCGAGGAACTGCTCGGCCACCACGGAGAAGGGGTTCTTGTCGCCGGCGGTAGTCACGCGGGAGAGGGACATCAGGTCGTGCCACCTCTCGAACGCCTCGGCCTTGTCGGCGGCGAGAGGGACCTGCCGCCCGTCGTGCCAGACGTACCACTTGCCCCGGCCCTCGCGGAACCACGGTTCGGATCGCCGTGCCATTGTCGCCGCCCTCGTCCTGGGTAAAATGAGCAGTTGCCCACCGCACGGGCAAGTATAATTCCGTGCCGGTGCCGAGCCGAGTTGGCGACCTTCCGTAAGGTGTTGCGATGACTGGAGTTGACCAAGAGAAGACCGGGCTGGGCAACTACTTCATCGCCAACTATCCCCCGTTCAGCGCCTGGTCACGCGACCACCTCCCCGACGCCCGCTCGGCTCTCGACCGGCCGTCGGCGGCCGGCACGCCGCTCGGGCTGTACCTGCACATCCCGTTCTGCCGCAAGCGGTGCAAGTTCTGCTACTTCCGGGTGTACACCGACAAGAATGCCCGCGACGTGGACGTGTACCTGTCGGCGATCACCAAGGAAGTGGAACTGCTGGCCCGCACCGCGAGCGTTGGCGGCCGGCCCCTCGACTACGTCTACTTCGGTGGCGGCACCCCCAGCTACCTGAGCGCCGACCAGCTCCGCCGGCTGATGACCGGCGTGTGCGACCTGTTGCCGTGGGACCATACCCGCGAGGTCGCCTTCGAGTGCGAACCCGGCACGCTCCAGAAACACAAGCTGGAGGTGCTGCGGGAACTCGGCGTCACCCGGCTGTCGTTGGGCGTCGAGAACTTCAAGCCGGAGATTCTGAAGTACAACGGCCGCGCCCACCTGGAGGAGGAAATCCACCGGGCTTACGGCTGGGCGCGGGAGCTGGGGTTTCCCCAAATCAACATCGACCTGATCGCCGGGATGGTGGGCGAGGACTGGGACAACTGGCGGGAGGTGGTGACCAAAACACTGGCCCTGGCCCCCGACTGCGTCACCGTCTACCAGATGGAGCTGCCGTACAACACGATCTTCTCCAAAGAGCTGAAGATGGTCGGCCACGACGAGCCGGGGCTGGCCGTCGCCGACTGGCCGACCAAGCGGGCCTGGGTGCGGTACGCCTTCGACGAGTTCGAGAAGGCCGGGTACACCGTCACCAGTGCCACCACGGCAGTGCGTGACCCGGCCCGGACCAAGTTCGTCTACCGCGAGGCCCTGTGGACCGGGGCCGACATGTTCGGCACCGGGGTGGCCAGCTTCGGGCACGTCGGCGGCGTCCACATGCAAAACCTGGACACCTGGGAGGAGTACATCGCCGCCCTCGACCGCGGCGATCTGCCCCTGGGCCGGGCGCTGCCGGTGACGGACCGGCAGAAACTCATCCGCGAGACGGTGCTGCAACTGAAAACGGGCAAGCTCGACCCGGCCTACTTCCGCCACAAGTTCGGGGTGGACGTGCGGGCCGAGTTCGCCAACGCCTTCGCCGACCTGGAGCTGGCCGGGGTCATCGAACCGGGCACCACCACCGCCACCCCGGCCGGCCTCTTGGAAATTGATCGCCACTTGCCGGCGTTTTTCGAGCCGCAGTACCGCTCCGCCCGCTACACCTGAGCGGATGCGGGTCTACCTCCTCGGCACGGCCGTCGCCGCCGCCTGGCTGTCGGTCAGCCGACTTCATCGGTTGCAAAGCTGCGACTCGCTGGTGTTCAGCCTGGCCAGCCTGTACGAGTGGACGCCGTTCTTCTGGGAGCAGGACCGGGTCGGGATGCTGCTGCCGCTGCTCGTGTCGCCGGTCCGCGACCCGCTGGCCAACCTGATCGTGCTGACCGGGCTGATGAGCTTCTGCGGCCTCCTCGCCCCCCTACTGTTCGCACGACTGGTGTGCCCGCACGCTGGGGCATACGCGGCCGTGACCGCCGGCAACGCCCTCATGGTCGCCCTCGGCCCGGTGGTGCTGCAAGAAAACCTGTACACCACCTGCGTCTACCCGCTGGCCCTGTGCCTGGCGGTGCCGGCGGTTGGGCTGCTCGACCGGCCGACCGCCCTTCGCACGCTGACCGCCTTCGGGCTGTTGCTCCTTGCCCACTGGGTGTACCTCGGGGCGGTGCTGTACGTGCTGCCGCTGGCGGCCGGCCGCTGGCTCGTTCAACCGACCCGCTCGCGGTCCTGGGCGGCCGTGCGGGTCGGGCTAGCTTTGGCCGTCAGCGTCGGGCTGATGAGCATCGCCGGCGGCGAGTGGCGGCGGCGGCACCCAGAAATCCTCAACACCCCGTCGGGCGACCTGCCATTGGCCGACTGGCCGAAGAACTGGCTCGCCTTCCTGACCACGCTCGCCGCTCACGACGGCTTCGCGGTGTGGGCGGGGGTGGTCGCCAGCGCCGGCGTGGCCGGGGCGATGGTCCCTGCCCGCCGGGTGCGGGGCGAGTGGGTCGCCGTCCTGCCGCTGGTGTTCGCGGCCGGGGTCGAACTGCTGCTCCTCGGCACCCGCGCCTGGCCGGCCATGAACGCCTACCACCCCCGCTACCTGCTGGCCGCAGTGCCGGCAGTCTGGGCGGCGGTACTCGTCGCCGGCTGGGGGCCGGTCCTCCGTGACCGGCGGGCCGGCTGGGTTGCGTTCGCCCTGCTGGCCGCCGCCATCGGCTGGCAGTACGGACCGCCGTCTCTGGCCAACGTGCGGGCCGAACTGGCAGCGGAAGCCGGGAAGGACACCGACGACTTCCTGCTCAGTGAAGCAGAAGCCATCGGCGGCGAGTACATGGCGACCTGGCCGGCCGTGTGGCACGCCAACTACGCCCGCCATAAGCTCGGGCTACCGACCCCGGTGCCCGGCGTCACAGCGAAGGCTAGCCCGTGGGCGTGGCGGTGGACCACCGGCGAGTTGCGGCACGGCTTCCGACTGGCCGGCCCGTTCGACCAGCAGTTGCAGACCCGCCGGTGGATCGCCCACCACAAGCTGACCGTTGTCGGCGAGCCGTGGCAGGTCGGCCGGCTGGCGGTCTTCACGGTCCGCCCGGCGGAGTGATCGGGGCGTGCGGCTTGCCCTTGTCGTCCAGGTGGCGGTTCAGGTCGGCCGGGTCGAACTCGACCGCCGCCCCGCCGGCCGGCACCTCGACGCCGGCCGCCCACAGCACGGCGTTCGTCACCACCCGGCGGAAGTCCGGCTGCCCCCAGTTGCGGTGGCTGTGCCCGCCGGTGAACCCGAAGCCGCGCCCGCCGTTCGGCCGGTCGTAGGCCCAGGCCAGCGTCTCCAACCGCCCCGGGTATTTCTTGGCGTCGGCCGTCCCCCGCTTGTCGTCCGGCGGCACCGCTTGCAGGATCGGCGTCACGCCCTTGGCGTCCGCCACGTCGGTCACGTCGCCCGCCCAGTGCATGTTGAAGTACCACTCGTCCCGCAGGGTGAACGGCTTGACGCCCCGGGCGATGGGGTGGGCCGGCAGCGACCGCACGGCGGCGTCCCAGTGCGGGTTGGTGCTGGTGCGGGGGTCGTAGAACCCGCCCATCCAGCCGACCACCGTTTTCCCGTGCTCCGGCTTGTAGTCCACCGCGTAGTGCAGGTTGACCCAGCCCATGCCGCGGTCGATCTGCTTCTGGAGCAGCGCCAGCCGATTCCCCTGCACCGCCGGGTGGCCGTCCCGGCCGTCCATGTACAGCACCACGCACGCCGCCTTGTCGAACAGGCTCTCGTCCTTCGGCCAGCCGTCCCGGGCCATGACCGGCCAGACGCCGGGTGTCTGCTTCAGCAGGTTCATTAGGATCGCCGTGCCGGCGAAGAACTCGTGGTCCCCCGGGCCGTGGCTCTTCTTGCCGGCCACCAGCAGCACCACCTTGCCGGTGAAGCCCGGCGGCGGGCTGACCTCCAGCGGCACCCCCGACTGGTCGAACGGGTCGGCGGCCAGGGTGAGCGTCAGAAGCAGGCCGAGCATGAGGAGGCGTCCTTGAAAGGCGGGACCGGCGGCCGGGGTATTGTGACGGTATGACCGCCGCCCCGCCAGCCCCCAGCCTCGCCGACCTGTTCGCCCCCTTCCCCGCCAGCCCTCCGCCGACCGCCGAGGTCATCCCCGCCGCCGAGCTGCCGCAGCCGTACCGCCGGCTGCTCGACCACACCCACCACATGACCGTCACCGTGGAGGAGCACCACGGCGGCCCGGTGGACGTGCGGGTGCTGGAGAGCGTGCGGGCCGGCGACGACTACGCCCGCCGCATCCTGCTTACCCGGCAAACCGACGGGGCGGTGGTCCAGTTCGGGGCGGTGCGGATCGACTTGGCCGCTCTACCGCCGGCCGTGCGGGACGAAGTGCTGGGCGGCCGGACGCCGCTCGGCCGCGTCCTCATCAGCCACAACGTGCTGCGGGCCGTCACCCCGACGGCCTTCCTGCGGCTGACGCCCACCCCGGACCTGGCCGGCTGGCTCGGCGACGGCCCGCTGTACGGCCGGCTCGGCGTGCTGACGGTGGCCGGTCGGCCGGCCATCCGCGTCTGCGAAATCCTGGCCGCCGGCCGGTAGCCCGGCCGGCTCGTCGTCGAACTCGTCGGACAGCTCCCACGGTTCGAAGTCCAGCGGCAACCCGACCGGCTCGGCGGCGGACCGCTCAGCGCCAATAACGACCCGGCCGTGCCGCATCCGGGTGAGTTCGACGGCCAGCACCTGTTCGGCCGCCCGCAGCGGGGTGGCCGGGTCGTGCATGGCCTCGCGTAGCACGTCCAGTGCCTCGGCGACGCCGGCCGCCCAGCGGAGTTTGGCTTCGGCCGGGGACATGATCTGCTCCCGGAGAGGGCAAAAAATGTGAACTGGTGAACAGTAAACCAAAAACTGGCAAAGTCAAGACGGCTTAGAAACCCTAACGGAACCGTCCGGCGAGGCGATACCAGCAGACCTTGACGCAGGCCAGGGTGAGGAACGCCTGATGGATGTCGGCCCGCCG
>JAYVUZ010000312.1:0-13567 GCA_043787415.1 Fimbriiglobus sp.
GTCGTTCTCGAAGTGCGACCGCAACCACGTCGGCGCCCTGTGGTCCTTCACCCGGCTCTACAACCGCACCCGCCGGTGCCGGCCATAAGGCCACTACCCTGGCCTGCTTCGTTGACGCCATCTTTGCTGGCCCTCGCTACTCGCCCAGGTGGCAGGTCGCTACCTTCGACTCACGACCCGAAGTATATCCCATCGGTGAAAACGTTAATTCCGAACAGCCCACCGCCTGACCCGCTGCCAGCGTCTTGATAGGCTTTCTGATCGTTCGCACGCCACCAGCCCACCCGCGCCCTGCCGCAAGTCGTTGCCCGCCTAGCTTGTTCGCACCTCGCGTATGGTTCGCACGGACGGGGTGTGCGGCGTGCGAACCAACCCGGCCGCCGGCCCGCATACCATGCCCCCATGTTCGACCTGACCCTCACCGACCCCGCCCATCCGCTCCACCGCGACATGATGGGCCACGCTCTCGCCGAGGCCGAAGCCGCCTTCGCCGAGGACGAGGTGCCCGTCGGGGCCGTCATCCTCGACCTGGAATCCGGTCAGCTCGTCGCCGCCGCCCACAACCAGCGGGAGCGGCTCCAAGACCCCACCGCCCACGCCGAACTCGTCGCCATGACCCAGGCGGCCGCCGCTGTTGGAAGTTGGCGGCTGGAGCGGTGCGCCCTGTACGTCACCCTGGAGCCGTGCCCGATGTGCGCCGGCGGGGTCGTCAACGCCCGGCTGCCGCTGGTGGTGTACGGCTGCCCCGACCCCAAAGCCGGCGCCTGCGACACCCTGTTCCGCATCACCTCGGACCCCCGGCTGAACCACCGCGCCCGGGTCGTCGGCGGCGTGCGGGCCGACGAGTGTGCGGCCATCCTCGGGCGATTCTTCCAGGCCAAGCGGGCGATGGGGAAGAAGTAACCCGCAGAACCGGCCCGGCGGTCGCCCGAACCCCGCGCCGCGGCGGCATTTCGGGTGCATTCCGCCCCACCGGCGGCTAGATTACCGAAAGCTTGCCGTCTGCCCGGAGTCCCACCGTGCCCCTCACCCTGGCTTTGCTCGCCCTGGCGTCCCCGCCGTGCCCGACCGACCCCGGGGCGGCGCTCGGCGGCCTCGGGCTGACCGGGGCGTTCGGCTCCGCCGTCGGGGCCAGTTGGGCGCAGCCGACCGCCCCGGATGTGGGCAGCGGCCTGTACGCCAGCCCGCCGCCGCAGAGCCAGCTCGACCGCCTGCGGCTGGCCCAGGAATGGTACGCCTACGTGCCGCTGACCGGCCGCAACGACGGCATCGCCCTGGTGCAGGTGATCGACGCCGACCTGGTGGTGGCCCAGACCAGGAGCGGGCTGGTGGTCGCCCTGGACGGCCGCACCGGCGCCCGCCAGTGGGCGTACCAACTGCCGTCGGCGTTCGCCACCGCCTACCCGGTGGCCGTCACCGGCCGGTTCCTGTTCGTCGGCAACCTGGCCACGGCGGTGAGCCTGAACCGTATCACCGGGCAGGTGGAGTTCGTCCAGAGCCTGACCGGCAGCGTCACCACCGGGCCGGCTGCCGCCCAGGTGCCGGTGTACGGCATCCGGGAGAACCAGAAGGCGGTCGTCGGCCAGCGGGCCGAGCTGTACCTGACGCTCAACGGCAACCGGCTGGCCGACTTCCCGGTGCCGGAGGCCGGGCGGGTGGTGCTGGCCGCCCTGCCGCCGCCGACGCTGCCGGTGTTCCTGCCGGTCCGCCAGCCGCCGCCGGACACCGGCGGGGTGGACACCGGCCGCAACCGCACCCCGTCCATCACCTCGCTGCCGGTGGTGGTGCCGCCGTACAGCCTGTACGGCCGGCAACTCCGCACCACCCCCAGCCTGACCGTGCTGCCGGCCGTCCACGACCAGACCACCCGCAACCCCGAGTACCTGCGGAACAACCAGCGGACGCCCTCGATTAGCGTGCTGCCGCCGAGCGTCGCCCGGGCGTTCGAGCTGACCAACCTGCGGGCGCGGGCGCCGGAGCTGGCCCCGGCGTGGGTGTTCGGGTCGTCCCGCCGGCTGGAGTTCGAGCCGGTGCTGTCCCCGGCCGTGCCCGGGGTGGCCGGGGCGCGGGTGTTCGCCACCACCGCCGGCCGGCACGTGACGGTGGTCAACGCCGAGGACGGGCGGCGACTGTTCGAGTTCGACTTCGAGGCCCCGCTGGCGGCCCCGGCGGCTGGCCCGGCGGCGGTCGGCGACGCCGCCATCGGGGTGTTCGCCCTGGACTACGGGGCGGTGGTGGCCCTCGACCTGGCCCGCGGCACCGAGGCCGGCCCGGCGGTGGTGTGGCGGACGGTGGTCGGCGGGCGGCTCGACCGCAAGCCGGTGCTGACCACCGACTCGGTGTACGTGGCCGGGGAGACGGCCGGCGTCACCCGGCTCGACCTCCGCACCGGCGACATCGTCTGGCGGACGGACCCGGGGGTGAACCGGCTGCTGGCCGTCGGGGACGAGTTCGTGTTCGCCCGGGACCGGGCCGGCAACACCCAGGTGCTGCCGAAGAACGCCCGGCCGGCGGCCGACGGCCGCATCCGCCCGGTGGCCACCCTGCCGGCCGCCGGGTACACGGTGCCGGTGACCAACAGCCAGACCGACCGGCTGGTGCTGGCCGCCGACAACGGGCTGGTAGTCAGCCTGCGGGACGCCGTGCCCGGGGCCATCCGGCCGCGGTCGATCGCCCCGCCGACCACACCGGCCCCGCCGGCCGCCAACCCGCCGGTGGTGAACCCGGACACGCCGCCGCTCGCCGACCCCAAGCCCGCCAACCCGCCGGTGCCCCCGGCCGCCAAGAAGGACGAGCCGCCGGCCAAGAAAGACGTTCCGCCGACGCCCAAGAAGGACGGGGAGTGACGCCCTCGCGGCGTCCACCCCGCTTCTTCACCGGCCGTCGCTACACTGGCCTCCCCACCACTGGAGGCCATTCGTGCTACTCCTCCTGCTCGCGCTCGGTCAAGCCCCGTCGCCGCCGACCGCCGGCCCCACCGGCGACGGCTTCCGCCTGCCCAACGGCTGGACCCTCACCCCGGCCGGCCGGCACCTCGTCACCACCGACCTACCGCTCAACATCCTGCCGCTGTCGGACACCCGGGCGCTGGTCGCCACCAGCGGGTACAACAGCCACGACCTCAGCCTGTGCGACATCTCCGGGGCCGAGCCGAAGCTGGTCGCCAAACAGACGACCCGGCAGAGTTGGTACGGGCTGGCCCACGACGCCGGCCGGGTGTGGTGGTCCGGCGGCGGCGGCGGCCGGCTGCACACCTACGCCGCGACCGCCGACGCCCTCACCCCGACCAGCCAGGAGCCGCCCGCGCCGAAGGACGGCGACATCAAGGCCAGCCCCGGGTTCCGCAGCGGGCTGGCGTTCGCCGCCGGCACCCTGTACTCGCTGGACATCAACGCCGGCACCGTGTCGGCCACCGACCCGGCCGGACGAACCACCACGGCCAAGCTCGGCGGCCGGCCCTACGACGCGCTCGTGAGCCGGGACGGCAAGACCGTGTTCGTGTCCGACTGGGCCGGCAAACGGGTGTGGCTGATCGACCCGGCGACGCTGGCCGTGCGGGGCATGGTGAAGGTCGGCCAGCACCCCAACCAGATGGCCCAGCACGCCGACGGCCGGCTGTTCGTCGCCTGTGCCAGCAGCAACAGCGTGAGCGTGCTGGACCCGGCGGCGGGGGCCGTGACCGAGACGGTTTCGACGGCCCTGTTCCCCCGCGCCCCGGCCGGCAGCACCCCGGACGCCCTGGCCCTCAGTCCGGACGGCAAGACCCTGTACGTGGCCAACGCCGACAACAACTGCCTGGCCGTGGTGGACGTGGAGTCGCCGAGGCGGTCGCAGGTGAAGGGGTTCATCCCGACCGGCTGGTACCCGACGGCGGTGGCGGTGACGCCGGACGGCAGGCGGCTGCTGGTCGGCGTCGGCAAGGGCCTCCAGAGCAAGGCCAACCCCCGGCCGGCCCCGAAGCCGGACGCCAAGCCGACCGCCAAGCCGCTGCCTTACCCGTACATCGGCACCACCATCAGCGGCGCCCTGAGCGTGGTGGACGTGCCTGACGACAAGCAGTTGAAGGAGCACACCGACCGGGTGTACAAGAACTGCCCGTACTCGGACGACCAACTCACGGCCGCGCCGCACCCGACGAAGACGGCCATCCCGACGCGGGTCGGCGACCCGTCGCCCATCAAGTACGTGTTGTACGTCATCAAGGAGAACCGCACCTACGACCAGGTGTTCGGCGACTTCGCCGACCCGAAGCAGTTCCCGACGCCCAAGGGCAACGGCGACCCGACCCTGTGCATGTTCCCCCGCATGGTGACGCCCAACCACCACAAGCTGGCCGACGAGTTCGTGCTGCTGGACAACCTGTTCTGCAACGGCCAGGTGAGCCGCGACGGCCACCCGTGGAGCACGGCCGCCTACCACACCGACTACGTCGCCCGGGACTGGCACCTGACGTATTCCAAGCGGAAGGGGGTGGACGACGACGACAAGGGGCACCTCCAGAACCCGCCGAACGGCTACCTGTGGGACGCCTGCAAACGGGCGGGCCTTAGCTACCGCAGCTACGGCGAGTACGGCAAGCGGGTGAGCGACGGCCAGGGCGGGGTGAAGTTCGAGGGGCGGGTGCCCGGGCTGGTCGGGCACATGAACCCGGACTACGGCAACAAGACCCCGCGGCGGAAGACGACGGCCGGGGAGAAGGTGCGGGACACCGACAACATGGACCTGTTCCTGGCCGAGTACGACCAGTTCGCCGCGGCCGGCACCATGCCCCGGTTCGTCGTCATGAGCCTGGGCGAAGACCACACCACCGGCACCACCCCCGGCACCTTCACCCCCCAGGCGTGCGTCGCCTGCAACGACCTGGCCCTCGGCCGGCTGGTGGACCACCTGAGCCACGGCCCGCTGTGGAAGGAGACGGCCATCTTCGTCATCGAGGACGACGCCCAGAACGGCCCGGACCATGTGGACGCCCACCGCACCGTCGGGTTCGTGGTGTCGCCGTACACCAAGCGGAAGCACGTGGACAGCCGCCACTACGCCACCGTCAGCCTGATCCGCACGATGGAACTGATCCTCGGGCTGCCGCCGCTCAGCCAGTACGACGCCGCCGCCCGGCCGATGTTCGACAGCTTCACCGCCACGGCCGACCCGACCCCGTACACCCACGTGCCAGCCGGGGTGGACCTGAACGCGGTGAACGGCAAGACGGCCTACGGGGCGGCCCGCAGCGCGAAGATGGACTTCACCGAGTACGACGCGGTGGACGACTTCGAGCTGAACGAAATCCTGTGGGGCGCCGTCATGGGGCCGGACGCCCCGCAGCCGCCGGCGGTGCGGCGGGCCATCCCGTTCCGGGCGGTGCGGCGGTGATCCTGCTGCGGCCCGCCGCCCCGGCCCCGGCGGCGCTGCTGCCGGGGTCGTTCAACCCGCTGCACCCGGGGCACGTCCGGCTGGCCGAAGTGGCGGCAGCCCGGCTGGTCGGGGCCGTCCACTTCGAACTGAGCGCGGCCAACGTGGACAAGCCGGACCTTCCCGCGGCGGAGGTCGAACGGCGGATCGGCCAGTTCGCCGGCGTCGGCCCGGTGTGGGTGACGCGGGCGCCGACCTTCGTGGAAAAGGCGCGGCTGTTCCCCGGCGTGGCGTTCGTGGTCGGCCACGACACGGCCGTGCGGGTGGCGGACCCGAAGTATTACGGCGGCGCGGCGGCCCGGGACGCGGCCCTGGCGGAACTGCTGGCCTGCCGGGTGCGGTTCCTGGTCGGCGGCCGGGTGGACGCGGCGGGGCTGTTCCGCCAGTGGGCCGGAGATGTCGGCGAGCTGTTCGAGGTGATTCCGGAAGCCGAGTTCCGGGTGGACGTGTCCAGTACGGCGCTCCGAGGCGAGCGGGGGGCGTAAGCCCCCTGTTAGCCGGCGCGGTCGGACGCGATGCCCCACGCACAGGTCGCCAACAGGGGGCTTACGCCCCCCGCTCGCCTTGACCGCCGTCCGCCGCCGGTGTACCCTCCCGCCCCCTGGAGGGTCGCCGATGCCTGCCCGTTCCCTCGTCGTCGTCCTGCTCCTCGCCGCGGCGGCCCCGGCCGCCGAACCCGGCTGGGAAACGAGTCTGCCGGCCGCGCTGGCGAAGGCCAAGCAGACCGGCCGGCCGGTGCTGATCGACTTCCACGCCGACTGGTGCGGGCCGTGCCAGAAGCTGGCGGCCAGCTTCCGCGACCCGCAGGTGGCCGCCGTGCTGAGCCGCGGGTTCGTCGCCGTGAAGGTGAACGCCGACACCGACCCGGCCCTCACCGAGAAGTACCGGGCCACCGGACTGCCGACGCTGGTGGTGGTGTCGCCGGAGGGTCAGGAGCTGGCCCGTGCCAGCGGGGCACGGTCGGCCGCCGAGCTGGTGACGTGGCTGAGTGCGGTGCCGAAACCGAAGCCGGCCGCCCCGAAGCCGCCGGCCGGCGACGACCTCGGCCGCCGGCTCGAGGCAATTCATGCCGAGCTGGCGAAGCGGTTGTAGGGCACGGTTCACCGTGCCGTCTTCGCCTCACGCGGCACGTTGAACCGTGCCCTACACAGCCACCGCATCGAGGACGGCGTTCCACTTGCGGGCCGGCCGGCCCTTCCACGCCCCGGTGTGCAGCGCGTAGCCGGCGATCAGCGGCACGGCCAGCGTGGCCTCGCTGAACACCATCTGCTCGTAGGCCAGATCGACCTTGCCCCAGCTCGACGCCTCCTTGAGCGTGCTGCCGGACAGCGCCCCGTCCCGGCTGTCGGCCACCGTGATTTGGACGGCGTACTTGTGCATGGCCGCCTCGTGGCCGAGGATGTCGGCGGCCACCACGATGTCCTGGGCGAAGTTCTTCGGCACCCCGCCGCCGACCATGAACAGCCCGGTGACCGGGTTGTGCAGCTTACACAGGGTCAGCTCGTGGAAGTCCTTGCCGCTGTCGATGGCGACGACCGGCGACGACCCCCGCTCGTGCCGGTGGGCCACCAGGCCGAACCCGGCCGAGCAGTCGCTGAACGCCGGGCAGAAGATCGGCACCTGCTTCCGGAAGCACTCGTACACCAGGCTGTCCGGCGTCTTGCACCCGACCCGCTCCAGGTACTCGCCCATGCCGACGATGAACTCGCGGGACGACATCGGCCCCGGCGGCAGGTCGTCGCAGATCTGCTTCATCACGTCGTCGCACACCCGCAGCTCGTCTTCATCAATCAGGGTGTCGTAGATGCGATCAATGTGCAGCTCCCGCAGCTCGGCGTCGAACATGCCGCTGCGGAGCTTCTCCTCGCCGACGTAGTGCCGGTAGCCGAGCGCCTCGAAGAAGTCCTGGTCCACGATGTTGGCCCCGGTGGACACGATGGCATCGACCATGTCGTGCCGCACCATGTCCACGAACACCTTCTTCAGCCCGGCGGAAATGAGCGACCCGGCCAGGCAGAGGATGACGCCGCACTCCTTGTCGCGGAGCATCCGGGCGGTGATGTCGGCGGCCCGGCTCAGGTCGCGGGCGGTGAACGCCGTCTTGGCCATGCCCTCGACCAGCGGCACCGGGTTGAAGGCGGCCAGGTCGAGGTGTTCGACCGGGGTGGACAGGTAGTCGGCCTTGGTCATCGCGGCTCCGGGGGACGGGGGTGAACGAAAAAAGCCACCGAGGACTCGCTAGGGTGTCGCCCCCACTCCGGCGGAGTGGGAGCGGACCCGCCATTGCGAGCGCTGGTGGCTGTGCGGGGATTATTGCATCCCGCCACCGGCGGTCAAGAGGGCGGTTGACCCGGCGGCCCGGTGGCCGGATGATGACGGCAGAGAGCGAGGTGCGTCATGTCGGCGGTGGCGGACATCCTGAAGCGGATCGGCGAACTCCCGCGGGGCGACCAGGAGTATGTGTTGACTCATCTGTACCGCGTGGCGGACAGCGGTGAGGTGCCGGGCCACCCCGGCGTCCGCAAGACGCCGGGGGTGTGTGGCGGCGAAGCCTGCGTCGGCAACACGCGGATCATGGTCTGGCTGCTCGACAGCCTCCGCCGCCAGGGGATGACCGATCGGTCCATCTTGGACGGCTATCCCCAGCTCCGGGCGGAAGACCTTCGTGCCTCGTGGCGGTACGCGGCGGACCACGCGGACGAATTGACCGCCGCCGCCCAGACCAACCGCGACGCCTGACGCCGCCCGGTCCCGACGTGGGTGGTCACATGGCGCGGCTGTTCGGCAACGAGAACTTCGACCTCCGCGTGGTGGAACTCCTCCGGCAACAAGGTCATGACATGGACTGCGTGAGGGACCGCGGCTTGGCCAGCCAGGGCATCCCCGACCGTGTCATCCTGCCGCTGGCGACCGCCCTCGGTCGGGCCGTGCTGACGTTCGACCGCCGCGACTACATCCGCTTGCACCGTGAGTCGCCGGCGCACGCGGGCATCGTCGTCTGCACGGACGACGCCGACTTCGCCGCCCTGGCCGCCCGCATCCACGAGCAGGTGACGGCCGCCGGCGACTTGACCGGCCAACTCGTCCGCGTGAACCGCCCCCACCGAGCCACCCCATGACCCGCCGCCAGTTCGCCGCCGCCGGCGTCACCCTCGGAGCCGCCGCCATGACCCCCGCCGCCGACCCGCCCGCCGGGCCGACCGAAGCCCCGTTCGCCCGCGACTACCCCGCCCCGGGGTTCACGCCGGCGTGGAAGAAGCCGCAGCTCAGCCGGCTGCTCGTGCAAGACTTCGTCATCTTCGCCCACAGCGACCTCGACCAGACGAAAAAGTTGCTGGACAAGGAGCCGGCGCTGGCCAACGCCTTCATGGACTGGGGCGGCGGGGACTGGGAGTCCGCCCTCGGCGGGGCCAGCCACATGGGCCGGCGGGACATCGCCGAACTGTTGCTCGGCCGCGGGGCACGCATGGACGTGTTCGCCGCCGCCAGCCTCGGCCTGCTGGACGCGGTGCGGGGGATGGTGACGGCCGTGCCGGCGCTCGTCGATGCGAAGGGGCCGCACGGGTTCAGCCTGCACTTCCACGCCCAGGTCGGGGGCAAGGACAGCGAGCCGGTGCTGGACTACTTGCAGTCGGTCAAGAAGATGGAGCTGAGGCCGAACCCGTTCCTCAAGAAGTGACCCCATGCTCGCCGTCGCCCTCGCCCTCAGCCTGTCCCAGCCGCCGGGGTTCACCCGCACCGAGGACATGATCTACGGCCGCAAGCACGGCACCGCCCTGACCCTCGACGTGTTCACCCCGGCCAAGCCGAACGGCCGGGGCGTCGTCGCGGTGGTGAGCGGCGGCTGGTTCTCGTCGCACGCCGGCGTCAACGGGCCGGCCTACGTCCCGTTCCTGGCCCGCGGGTACACGGTGTTCGCCGTCGTGCACGGCAGCCAGCCGAAGTACACCATCCCGGAAGCGCTAGACGACCTGCACCGAGCCGTCCGGTTCATCAAGGCCAATGCCGGCAAGTACGGCATCGACCCGGACAAGCTGGGCATCACCGGGGCGTCGGCCGGCGGCCACCTGTCGCTCATGCAGGGGACGGCCGGCCGGCCCGGTGCGGCGAACAGCAACGACCCGGTGGAGAAGCAGGCGTCCGGCGTCGCCGCCGTGGCCTGCTTCTTCCCGCCGACCGACTTCCTCAACTGGGGGGAACCCGGCAACGTGGCCCTGGGGGACGGGCCGCTGGTGGCCTTCCGCCCGCCGTTCGAGTTCTGGGAGCGGGCCAAGACGGACAACGCCCTGACCGTCCTCACCGACCCGGAGCGGCGGAAGGCCATCGGCCGGCAAATCTCGCCGATCACCCATGTGACCGCCAAGTCGGCCCCGACGTTGATCGCCCACGGCGATAAGGACGAGTTGGTGCCGGTCCAGCAGTCCGAGGCGTTCATGGCCAAGCTGAAGGCGGCCGGGGTGCCGGCCGAGCTGGTGGTCAAGACGGGGGCGGCCCACGGCTGGCCCGACATGCTCACGGACGTGGGGCGGTTCGCCGACTGGTTCGACGCCCACCTGCTGGCCAAGCCGACCCACACCACCGACCCGCTGGAGGTGGTCCGGAAGGCGGTGGCCGACAAGGCGGCGGTGCTGATCGACGTGCGGGAGCCGGCCGAGTGGGACGCCGGCCACCTGGCCGACGCCGTGTCGCTGCCGCTGTCGCGGATTCAGGACGGGGTGCCGGCCGACGAGTTGGCCAAGCTGCTGCCGGCCGGCAAGCCGGTGTACCTGCACTGCGCGAAGGGCGGCCGGTGCCTGACCGCCGCCGACCTGCTCAAGCTGGCCGGCCGCGACCTGCGACCGCTCAAGGCCGGGTACAGCGATCTGGTGACGGCCGGGTTCCCGAAAGCGGCCGATCGCTCCCCTGATGCCAGCCCGAAGCGCTAGCGAGGTACGATTCCCCGCCCCACGCGATAGCGTACCTCGCTAGCGCTTCGGGCTGGCATCACGGGAACAACCCAGGGAACCCGATGACCGCCCGCGACCTGTTGGCCGACGGCAACCTCACCGCGGCGGTGGCCGTCCAGCGGCAGGATGTCCACTGCCGGCCGGCGGACCCACCCGCCCGGCTGTTCCTGTTCGAGCTGCTGGCCCTGGCCGGGAAACTGCACGACGCCCGGGACGAACTCCGCCTCATCGACTCGCCCGACCCCGACTGGCCGGCCCAGCGGCGGCGGTTCGTTCACCTGCTGCAGGCCGAGTACCGCCGCACCGCCCTCGGCCGGCCGGGCTTCCTGCACCCGCCGCCGCCCCACGCCCGCCACCGCTACCGCTTCTGGTCGGCCCTCGTCCACGGGGGCGGCGACCCGGTCCGCCGGCTGGACCGGGCGGACGCCGCCGCCCCGCACCTGAGCGGGCACTGGAACGGCCGGGAGTTCGACGGCCTGCGGGACGCCGACGACCGCTTCGCCGGGGTGTTGGAGGCGTTCGCCGGCCGGCACACCGTCTGGCTGCCGCTGGACCAACTCCGCCGGGTGCGGCTGGCCCAACCGGCCGGGGTGCTGGACGAGGTGTTCCGCCCGGCCCGCGTCACCTTCCACACCGGCGACGAGGCGGACGTGACCCTGCCGCTGACGTACCCCGGCAGCGCCGCCGCCGGCGACGACTTCGCCCTGGGCCGGGACGCCGACTGGCCGGACCACGGCGGCCCGGTGGTCGGCGTCGGGGCGAAGGTGGTGCTAGTGGGCGACGAGGAGGAAGCGCTGAGCGACCTGGTGCAACTGGACCTGTAGGGCACGGTTCACCGTGCCGTCCGGGGTCCGCCCGCCACCGGCGGGACGGTGAACCGTGCCCTACGTGTACGCCAGCCGGGCCTTCACCTGGTCCTTGCGGACGACCGGGGGCATGAGGGTGCCGCCGAGCCAGCCGCCGAACCCGGCCACGGTCAGGATAGCCACGAACAGGTTGAGGGCCGCCCCCCAGCCGCCGATGTCGTTGGTCGGTAGCCCCAGCACCTTCAACAGGCCGCTCACCACCGGCTCGACGGACCGCACCCCGGCGGCCGGCATCCACACCGTCGCCAGCCCGCCGACCACCCCGGCCAGCAGCCCGTGCCGCAGGCCGACCCCGGTGGTGGCCCCGGCGACGGCCCCGCCGAGCATGACGAACAGGGCGGCGATCTCCAGATCGACCACCGTGGTTAGGCTGGTGCCGCCGGGGCCGACGGACCCGGCCGACCCGCGCTTGAACGCCTCCCGGGCCGGGTCGGCCAGGGCGATGCCGGCGGCCGCCAGCAGCCCGCCGATGGCCACCCGGGTCCACTTCAGCGGCCGCTCGCTCGGCCCGATGACGGTCTTGGCCAGCAGCCCGGCCAGGCTGCTGCCGTGCGGGGTCGGTGGCGGCGGCAGGTCCACCGGGGCCGGCCAGCGGCGGCTGCCCACGGCCCCGCCGGCGGCGGCGGCGGCGGCCAGCCCGGCGGCCGTGGCCAGGTCGGTCAGGTCGAGTTTGGCCCCGGTCGCCCGGTCGGCGGCCAGCAGCAGGACGCCGACGAGCAGCCCGGCCGTCAGCCCGGCCGACGACCCCTTCGGCCGGCCGGTGCCGGCCAGCAGCCCGGCCACTCCGGCGGCGATCACCTTCAGGCTGCCCGCCACGGCCAGCCCGCCGGGCGACCGCCACGACGCCTCGCCGGCCACGGCCAGCCCGGCGGTGGCCCACTCCCGCAGCCCGAAGTACAGCCCCAGCCCGGCCACCACCCCGATGACCAGCCGGCCGGCCTGGGTCGGCCGGTGCAGGTCGGGCGGCGGGCCGGCGGCGTGCAGGTCGGGGGCCGAGGCGTGGGCCTCCGACGGCGTCACCAGCCGGCCGCCGCAGGTCGGGCAGTGGTCGGCCCCGGGGGACGGGGCTTGGCAGCGGGGGCAGTAGAGGAGCATGAGCGGGGTCGGGGGTCGGGGGTCAGGGGTCAGGGGTCAGACCGAACCGGCCCGTGTCGGAATCTAGTACACGTTCCGGGGCGGCGTAGTCTTTTCCGACGGTGTGGAGTTCTGGGCGAGCGGCCGGTGTAAGCCGGCTGAGGGGACGCTGGGGTAGTCGCCGGCCTGTTGATCGCGCCGGTGTCCCTCAGCCGGCTTACGCCGGCCGCTCGCCACGGGCCGCAAACCACCGACGGCGAACCTGCCGGACCGCGAGTAGGCTTGCGGTGGTTACAGTTGCCAGTGCCACCCCCAGGCAAGTGAACGCCGTCGCCTCGACGCCGTTCCGCCGCCACCAGACCGTCGCTGGGCTGGGTACGGTGCTGCCGTCCCCGACCACCTCCGGGTCGGCCGCGTACAGCCGGGCGAACTCGGCCTCCGGGTCGGCGGTCGGGTCGTTCACCCAGGCGACCTCCTTCGCCCGCCGGTCGGCGTACCAGGCGTCGGCGTCGGCCAATTCGCGGCGGAAGTCGGCTTCGACCAAGTCGAGTGGCAACTGGTGCCCTTGCACCTCGACCGATGTCTGCGAATTGAGCGCAGCGTGGGCCATACCACGGTACGCCTTCTTGGCCGACGGCTCGGTGACAACATCTGCCGCCCGCAAGTAGGCCCGTGCCGCCAGCCGCTTCGCGTCCGCATACAAGTCCTGCGGCCCGTCGGTGAGCAGCCGACCGAGGGCTTCCAACAGAAGCGGGTGTTCGTGCTGGCCGGACCGCATCATGCCGAGCACCCCTTTGAGGGCCGCGGCCCGGACCTTCTCGCGCTTCGGGCTGACCGGCAGCACCAGCCAGTCCGGTGTCCGCATCTGCATCTCAGCAAACTCGTCGTCACCGGACACCGACCGATCGGATGCCGGTAACGTCCGCCCGGCCTTGCGGGCGTCCAGCGCCCACCGCACCAGCTTCTGCTGGTACACCTCCCGGCCGAAGTGGGCGTCCGGGTTGATTCGCACGGCGGCGTCGATGTGGGCCAAGCCGTCCTCCAGCCGGCCGGCGTGCAGCAGCACCGTGCCCCAGTTGCTCTCCGTCTCGTAGCGGTTCGGCTGCAACTGGTTCGCCGCTTCGGCCACGGCCAGCGCCTCGTCGAACCGGCCGAGCCGGTCCAGCGCCACCACTAAGAAATCCTAACGAAACCTAGCCGGGGGGCCGTCCGGTGGCGAGCATGAGGGGACACCTGCGGAGGAGCCGCCGTGGCCCGCCCCCTGCTGCCGGA
>JAYVUZ010000313.1:0-13080 GCA_043787415.1 Fimbriiglobus sp.
TGAGCCGGTCCGGCCGGGCAGAAGCCTCAGCCGGACCGGCTCACGCCGGCCGCTCGCCTTGACCGCCGAACAGAAAGGCCCGGTCCCGTGAACTTCTCCGCCCCCGACGCCCCGCCCGCCGACCTGTGGGCCGGCCCCCGCGGCCCCATCGACCCGGTGATGCAGCGGTACGGCAACATGTCCCGCCAGCGGACCATGACGCTGGCCGACCTGCTCATGGAGAACCGCATCCTGTTCGTCGGGTCCAGCCCGGAGACCGGTGGCGACCCGCGAATCACCGACTACCTGGCCAACCTGACCATCCAGAAGCTTTTGTATCTGATGACGGAGAACAAGACGGCCGACATCCACATGTACATCAACTCCCCCGGCGGGAGCGTGTCGGCCACGCTGGCCATGTACGACGCCATGCAGTTCATGAGTTGCCCGGTCAACACCTACTGCCTGGGCATGGCGGCCAGCGGGGCGGCCATCCTGCTGGCCAGCGGCACCAAGGGCAAGCGGTTCGCCCTGCCCAACGCCAAGATCATGTGCCACCAGCCGTACGGCAACGTCGGCGGGCAGGTGTCCGACATCGAGATTCAGGCGACGGAGATATTGAAGGAGCACGAGCGGCTGAACCAGATCCTGAGCCACCACACCGGCCAGCCCATCGAGGTGATCGCCAAGGAGACGGACCGGGACCGCTACTTCTCGGCCGCCGAGGCCAAGGCGTTCGGGCTGGTGGACGACGTGCTGAACAAGCCGCTGGAAGAGCCGAAGAAGTAGCCGGCCGCACTTCTGTGTTGGTGGGACAGGCATTTCTGCTTGTCCCGAAATCGGACAGGCCGGAACGCCCGTCCCACCCATCCAAACCACAAGACCGGACCCCACCCATGCCGTCCATCCCCTACGTCATCGAGTCGAACGGCCGCGAGGAGCGGGTGTATGACCTGTACAGCCGGCTCCTGAAAGACCGGATCATCTTCCTGCAAGGGGTGGTCCGGGACGAGATGGCTAATGCCATCGTCGGCCAGCTACTCCTGCTGCACTCGCAAGACCCGAAGGCCGACATCCACATGTACATCAACAGCCCCGGCGGCTCGGTGAGCGCGGGGATGGCGATTTACGACACCATGCAGTTCATCAGTTGCGACATCGCCACGTACTGCGTCGGGCTGGCGGCCAGCATGGGGTCCACCCTGCTGACGGCCGGCACGGCCGGCAAGCGGTTCGCCCTGCCGAACGCCGAGATCATGATCCACCAGCCGCTGGGCGGCTACGAGGGTACGGCGACCGACATCGACATCCATGTGAAGAACATCCGCAAGTTGAAGACGCGGCTGAACAAGATTTATGTGAAGCACACCGGGAAGACCCTGGAGCAGATCGAGAAGGACACCGACCGGGACAACTTCATGGTGCCGGAGGAGGCGCTGGCCTACGGCCTGATCGACAAGGTGCTGGAAAAGTCGACCGACGCCCCGACGATTGTGAAGAGTCGGGACTGACCCCCACGAGAGGCACGGCGGCAGGATGCTCGCAAGGCTGGTCGCCGTCGCCCTGTTCGCCGCCGCCGGCTGCCGTAGCATCGGCAAGCCGGACGGCCGGTACGACGCCCTCGAAGCGGAACTCCGCACCCGCACCCACGAGCTGGAGCAGGCCCGGCTGGAGCGGGACCAGCTCCGCGGTCTGGCCGAAACTTACGGCCGACAGTTGCAGCCCGGCCGACCACCGTTTGCCCAGCCGACCGGGTTCGGCTTCGCCCAGCACGAAGGCCCGACGGTGCCACTGCGGGACGTGTCCCTGGCCAACGGTACCGGCGGCGTGGACGACGACGGCCTGCCCGGCGACGAGTCGCTCATGGTGGTGGTGGTGCCGAAGGACGACGATGGCACGGCCGTCAAACTGCCCGGCAAGCTGGTGGTGACGGCCAGCGAGATCAATAAGCAGGGGTTGAAGACGCCCATTGGCCGGTGGGAAGTGCCGCCGGAGCAGTTGCGAAAGACCTGGCGGAGCGGCCTCTTGACGAGCGGCTACTTTGTGCCGCTGCGGTGGGACACGGCCCCCGGCAGCGACAAGTTGCGGGTGAGCGTGCAGTTCATCACGCTGGCCGGCCAGCCGTTCGAGGCCGACAAGGACGTGTCGGTGAAGCCGCTGCCGGGGGTGGGGCCGCACGCCGGGCCGGTGGCCATCCCGCCGCCGGGGGTGCCGGACCGGCCGCCGACGGAGGAACTCCCACCACCCGCGGCCCGGCTCATGCCGGCGAAGCCGGACTGACCGGGCGAGCGGCCGGCGTGAGCCGGTCCGGTCTGTCCGCCGGTCATAACACCACCCCCGGCCGGACCGACTCACGCCGGCCGCTCGCCCAAGTTGTTGGTTGTATGCCCGACCTCAGCCACTTCGACGAGTCCGGCGCTGCCCGCATGGTGGACGTGGGGGCCAAGCCCGAAACCGCCCGCACGGCCACCGCCTCGGCCGTGGTCCGCATGGCCCCGGCCACGCTCGCCCTCATCACCGACCGCAAGCTGGCAAAGGGCGACGTGGTCGAGGTGGCCCGCCTCGCCGGCATCTTGGCCGCCAAAAAAACCGCCGACCTGATCCCGCTGTGCCACCCGCTGCCGCTCACCGGCGTGACACTCGACTTCACCCCGGAGCCGCCGGACGGCCTGCGCATCACGGCCACGGCCCGGGTTTTCGGCCGCACGGGTGTTGAGATGGAGGCGCTGACTGCGGTTAGTTTAGCGGCCCTGACGGTGTACGACATGGCCAAAGCTGTGGACCGCGGGATGGTGGTCGAGGCGGTCCGGCTGGAGGCCAAGTCGGGGGGCGCGTCCGGCGACTTCTGTCGGGCGGCAGGTGCTCCCGGGGCGTCCTAAACTGGTCGGGTTCGTCCCGCCGCCCGGGGTAGTCATGACCGTCCTGCCCGCCATCGCCCCCGCCGCCAACGGCGTCCACAAGTCGGCCTTCGGGTTCGGCCCGGTGGCCGCCGACATCGACGCCGCCGACCGGGTGTTCACGGCCACCCTGGCCGGGTACCGGTCGCCGGTCGCCCCGCTGGTCAGCCACCTCAAGCACTACCGCGGCAAGCGGCTCCGCCCGGCCCTGCTGCTGCTCACCGCCAAGGCCCTCGGCGAGGTCGTGCCGGCCCACCACACGCTGGCCGCGGCGGTGGAGATGATCCACACGGCGACTCTGGTTCACGACGACGTGTTGGACGAGGCCGACACCCGCCGGCACGCCCGGACGGTGAACGCCGAGTGGGGGAACAAGGTCAGCATCCTGCTCGGGGACATGCTGTTCACCCACGCCTTCCACTTGACCAGCACGGTGGACGGTCGGGCCTGTCAGCTCATCGGCGAGGCCACCAACCGCGTCTGTGCCGGCGAGCTGAGGCAGGTGTGCGAGCGGGGCAACCTGCACCTGACCGAAGCCGACTACTTCGCCGTCGTGGACGGCAAGACGGCCGCGCTGACGGAAGTCGCCTGCCGGCTGGGGGCGCTGTACGCCGGGGCCACGGAGGCGACGGCCGAGACGCTGGCCGCCTTCGGCCGCAACCTGGGCGTGGCCTTCCAGGTGGCGGACGACCTGCTCGACCTGACCGGGTCCGAGGAGAAGGCGGGCAAGACGCTCGGCACCGACTTGGAGCAAGGCAAGCTGACGCTGCCGCTCATTCACGCCCTGGCCAAGCGGTCCCCGGCAGACGCGGACTCGCTGCGGTCGCTGCTCAAGTCCCCGGACCCCAACAAGCGGGCGAAGGTGACGGACGCGCTGATCGAGAGCGGGTCGCTGGCCTACGCCAAGCGGCGGGCCGAGGAGTTCGCCCGCAACGCTCGTGGGGCGTTGGAGGTGCTGCCCCGCGGCGAGTGCCGGACGATCCTGGAAGGGATGACCGACTGGAGCACCCGGCGGGAGAAGTAGGGCACGGTTCACCGTGCCGTCTTCGCGGCGGATGACGGCACGGTGAACCGTGCCCTACAACAGCCCCGTATCTACCCCCGGACCGATAGAAGTGTTTTACTCCCCCGGCATCGGCCCGCTCGACCGCATCATCGCCCGGTTCGACGGCTGCCGCCTGCTGACGGGCAGCGACAACTGGACCCGCGGGGCGGACGAGCAGAACGAAGAGAACCTGCCCGACACCGGCGACCCGGCCGTGCTAGCGGCGTTCGCCGGGCTGTGGGCCAGGCTGGCCTAACCGGCCTAACCGGCCCACCCGCCCGCCCCGTTCACCCGACCCTCACGCCCGAGCCGGCCGGCGGGCCGTATCATCGCTGCATGACCCGTCGCGTCGTCCCCGCCCTTTTGCTCGCGGCCGTCTTCGCCCCGGCGGCCCCGGCCCAACTCCGCGTCGTGTCCTGGAACGTGTCCGACACGACGGCTAACGACTTCGCCACCGGCCAGACGCCGGACCGCCGCTCGGCCGTCACCGCGGTGCTCAGCGCCATCGGCACCGAGTCGGTGAACGGCATCGCCCGGCCGCTCGACGTGTTCCTCATCCAGGAGGCCCGCAGCGCGGCCACCACCGGCCAGACGTTCGTGGACATCCTGAACGGGCTGTACGGGGCGGGCAGTTACGCCCGGGGCACGGTCGGCGGGGCGTCCACCGGCAACGGCACCCAGACGGTCGTGTACCGCACGGCCACGGTGAACCTGATCGGGGAAACGGCCCTGGCCATCACCTCCGGCACGTCGGCGGCCCGTGACCCGCTCCGGCACCGCATTCAGCCGGCCGGGTACGCGGCCGGCGACGTGTACTTCTACAACTCGCACTACAAGTCGGCGACCGGCAGCGAGGCCCGCCGGCTGGCCGAGGCGACGGCCATTCGGGCCGACGCCGACGCCCTCGGGGCCGGGGCGCGGGCGGTGTACGCCGGCGATTTCAACACCTACACCTCGACGGAAGCGGCGTACCAGAAGCTGCGGTCGAGTGGCGTCGGCCAGGCCATCGACCCGGTGCTGCCCGCCGGCAACTGGACGGACGGCGCCCAGATCGCCAATCGCCGGCTGCACAGCCAGTCGCCGGTGACGACCCCGCTGTACCCGGGCGAGGCCACCGGCGGTATGGACGACCGCTTCGACTTCCAACTGCCGACCGCCAACATGGACCCGACGACCGGCCGCGGGGTACATCAGATCGGCGGCGGCTACCGGGTGTTTGGCAACAACGGCACCCACGCCTTCAACGGCGAGCTGACCAGCGGCTCGCAGCCGGCCGCCGTGCTGACCGCCCTGCGGCAGACGTCCGAACACCTGCCGGTGGTGGTGGACTATGTCATCCCGGCCCGGCTGACGGCGACGGTGGCCGTGGCCAGCCCGCGGGTCATCCGCGGCCAGTCGGCGGCGGTGACACTGAGCGTCAGCAACGCGCCGCCGACGGTGGCCGGGCTGAGCGCCTTCGTGGCCGCCGGGGTGGACCCGCTGGACTACACCTTCGCCGGCGGCGGGGTGGTAGCCGGCAGCGGCGGGGCGACCGGCCTGGCCGCGTCCGCCGGCCCCACCCCGCACGCCCTGAGCGTGCCGACGGTCGCCGCCGGCGTCTACACTGGGACTGTGTCGGCGACGGCCACCAGCGCCCAGGCGGCCAACCCGTTCGGTTCGGCCAACGTCAGCGTGACGGCCCTGGACCCGTCCCGCGGGTCGTTCGACAACGCCACTCCTGTGCTGGGTCAGACGGTCCACTTCGGGAGCGTGACGGTCGGCCAAGCCAGCACGCGCCAGCTCGCCGTGTACAACCTGGTGGCCACGCCCGGGTTCACGGCCGACCTGCGGTACATCGGCGTGGCGGAAGGCACGGCCGGCGGCCCGCTCACTGCGTCGCTGGCCCCGACCAGCCCGGACCTGCAACCGGGCGTCGGCAACTGGACGCTGACGCTGGTCGCCAACAGTGCGACGACCGGACCGTTTAGCGACACGTTCACGCTGAGCCTGAACGACGAGAACATCCTGGGGGCGATGCCCCAAGTGCTGACGGTGTTGGTGGACGTGACATTCGCGCCGATACCCGAATCCGGAGCGGTAGCGTTCCTGCTGGCAGCGGCCGGCGCGGTGGGCTACGCCCGACGGCGGTCAGTCAAGTAGGCCAAGTGTCAGTTCGACGGCAAGACTGCCAGGTCGCATCGGGCCTGCTCCCACCCACTGACAGCCGCATGGAGGCGGGGGGCGAGCGATTGAGTCCGCCCGCGGCCGGCGACCAAAAGACCTTCCGTTTCAGCGACCAACCGAGATAGCTCGGCCAGATGTTGCTGCTGGCGGGCCTGGCTGCTGGCGACCGCCACTCGGCCGGCGGCCGGTGGGAGAGCGGCGGCCGGGTCGAACTTGAACCGCCGCTCGACCTCTGCCCGCCAGCCCAGAACCGAGGCCGTGAGAGCATCGCCGAATCCTTTTGCCCCGAGGATGGCGGCCACCGTCACGTCGGCCGCGGTGAACACCCCGGCCGCCGCCAAAGCCTGCTTGCGGCCGGCCCCGACCTTCGGAATGTCGGCGTCCGCCAGCAGGTGCAACCGGAGGTGACGGACCCGGGCAGCCGCCTCGGCCCCGGCGGTCAGCCGGGACAGCTCAGACTGATGCTCAGCCGCTAGCCCGCGGCAGTCGGCCGCCAGCCGGTGGACCGCTCGGGTCGCCTCTGCGTGCTGCCGGCGGTGCCGGTCGGCCACGTCCGCCTGCTCCTGCTCGGCGGCATCGAGAGATGCTTCGGCCGCGGCGAAAGCCCGCCGGCGGGCATCCGCTTCGGTGGCGAGCTGTCGCCGGTACGCCTGTTCGGCCGCAGCAACGGCTTCGTCGTGCGACCGCAGGGCCGCCCGAGTTGCGGCCGATGCAGCAGCCACTGCCTGTTCGGCTCTCTCCAGGGCAGCCTCGGTCCGTCGGTCGGCGTGCGACCGGGCGTCCGCCTGTTGCCGGCCAAGGTCGCGGAGCCGGCGTCGGGACTGTGCGGCCGGCGACCGGGTGAGATGGTCGGTCAGCCACACCCCAACGGCCAGCAAGACGATGGCCCCGACGACAGCGAACGCCCGATGCACACAACCCAGCCCGACCGCCAGCAGCCCGACCCCGGCGGCGACGGCTAAGGCAGTAGTGGTGGCCCGTGCGGCTTGGGCCGCCAGCCGACCGGCCGCCCGCTCAGCTTCAGCCTCGGCGATCAGCCCGGCCTCGCGGCGACGGAAGGCGGCAGTCACGTCCGCGACCGCCTTGCGCTCGACGTCGGCTATCCGTTGTCGCTCCCGGTGTTCGAGTACTTGCTGGGCGTCGGCCGCCACCAGCCGGGTGGCCACGGCCGCCGCCAGAGCGGCCCGCCGTTCGGCCAGCCGGCCCGGCAGCGCCCGCGGGGCCGGTCGCACCGTCGGGGCGAACGCCGCCCGGGTGTACGGGAACGGGTCGGCCGGCACGGCCGCCAGCCGCCGCAGCACCTCGACCAGCCGGGCCTCGTCCACCGCGAACCGGCCGCCCCCGTCGGCGACCCCGTAGTAGTACTCCGGCCCGCCGGCTCGGGCGATCCGGCACCACACGCACCCGCCGGCCGCACCCTTCCAATATTTATGGCCGGGGTCGGCCGGGCAGGCGGCCAGCTCCCGTTCCAGTTGGCCGAGGGAGGCTACCCAGTCGGCCGGGCGGGGGCGGATGCCGGCCTCGCTACCCCGCTCGAACGCCCGGCGGAACAGCCCACCGACCGCTGGCGGGAGGTCGGCGAGCATCGGGCAGTGCGGCGGCGGGGTCATCCCCCAAGTGTGGGCCAATGGCCCTTGGGCGAACTTATAGTTAGCGATCAGGAAGTCCGGCTCCGGCTCCTCCCGACCGCGGTACACCCCGGCATACGGGTGCCGGCCGACGAACAGCAACTGGTAGATGAGGACGGCCAGCCCGAAGCGGTCGTGGTTCTCGGCTCGCACCAGCCCGCGGAGGGGTTTGCCGATCAGCTCCGGCGGGACGTACAGCGGTGTTCCCACATCGGCCGTGAACAGTCTACCGCCGGCCCGCACCTGGAACGAGTCGCAGTCGAGCAGTTTGACGACCGCTTGGGGCGAAACGAACTCGTTCCTCAAGCTCACATCCCCGACCACGACACCGGCCGCGTGGACCTCCTCGAACGCCGCCGCCAGGTTGGTCGCGGCCCGCACTTGGAAGTCCCAGCCGGCGCGGGGGAACGACTTGAGCCGCTGGACCGGGCTGTAAAGTTCTTGAACCTTGCGATACGCGGCCACATTCTCCATCAGAAACCCAGCAACCGCCCGGCTGCGGATGTCGAACAGGATTCGTCGCGGCCAGGCTGTCACCGCCAGCAGGTTGGGCGAGGTGAGGGCGAGGAGTGCCCGCAACCGGGCCTCGGTGTCCGGCGTTCGCTCGGCCGGGGGATAGGTTTTGGCCACAACCGTCGGGTCGCCATCGACGGCGTAGATGACCCCCACCGCGCCGCGGTCGATCTCGCGGCCGAGTCGTACCGACCGCCCGGCGTCGTCCACCAGCGCAGGGGTGGTCATGGGCGTCGGACGGCCAACACCAGCGACTTGTCGTCGTCGGTGCGGGCGTTCACCCGTGGCGCGTCGAGGAACTTCCGAAACGGCTCGACCAACGCCTCCGGATCAGTGGCCGCCCGAAGCTCGTTGAACAGCGGGCGGAAGTATGGGCCGTGCGGCACCCGAGCGGAGAAGTCGAGGGCCAGCCGTTGGAGGCCGTCGGTCAGAACTGCCAGATCGTCTACCGGCCCAGCTACGTCCACCTGGAGAACATCGGCGAACCGCTCGTCGGTTAGAAAGTCGGTGAGGTTGGCATACTCGCCCGGCTCCGGCCAGAAGGCCGTGCGAAGCCCACCGGCATCGCCCAGTACGATGGCCCCGTCGCCCAACTGGGCGACCAGGGTGGTCGTCGGCCCGGCCACAGCCAGGATCGCCGTACACGCCAACTCCCGTGGTCGCACCCCTAACCGCTCGGCCTCGGCGATCACCTCGGCACGCACACGGCTAAATAGTTCGGTCACCGACTCACGGTCGGTTCGGCGGAGGGTGTCGAGTTCGGCCAGTCCGGCGAGTAGCCCGTCGCAGGTGAGAGCCGCCCCGCGGTCAGCGTGGCTGGCCGATCCAGCACCGTCGGCCACGGCAACGGCCAGCCACTCGCCGGCCGGGTCGAGCCGGGCGAACCGGACGGCATCCTGGCAGGGCAGGCCGCGGGCGATGTGGGCTGTGCCGGCGACCGATTCGCCGAGGGTGGTCCAGGCCATTGTGGATTCAGCCTATGCTGCCCCAACCGGCCGGGGACGGAAGGCTGACGCCGCCCTCTTGCCCTGGGTTGGAATGAGACACACTCCGCTGGGAAGCGGAAAGCCAGAGGAACATTTCCCGCCACTTGTTTCCTGTCAAGGCGATCGGGGCGCGGGCCGGCGACATCTGACGGAGGATGTCGTAGTTCGCCCGCTCGACGCCGATCGGGAAGAACGAGAACGATTTGTTCGCCTCTCCCTCTTTGATCCGGGCCGCAGCCTCCTGCCAGGAGTCGGTCGGGGTGCCGTCCGTGATGAGCACAAGCCACGGGCGAAAGAGCAGGATGGCGTTTTGGCGGTGCAACCGCTTTCGCTCGGTCAGTGCGTCGATGGCACGCAGCACCGCGGTCCCAAGCATGGTTTCCCCGCCGTAGGTGAGGGTCGGCGGCTGGAACTCCTGCGCCCCGACGAACGGCACCACGGTCTCGACGGTACTGCCGAAGGTGATGACCGACACCTCGACCCGCTGGGCGGCCAGCGAGTCGCTCAGCAGGTCAGCTTGGTAGGTTCGTAACCCCTCGTTCACCCCGTCGATGCGGGTGATGCCGCCGGACACCGCCCGGTAAGTCTGGCCATCCTGCTGGATGGTGTACCCGAGGTCTTTGCCCGAGTTGGCCACTATCTCGCCCATCGACCCGGACACGTCGATGACAAGCACGCAAGGGCAGCGGGGTTCTGTGTTGAAGGCTTGTTCAGCGGCCTGTCCGAACGCTTGCTGATCAGCCATCGGCGGTGTCTCCACGGGGTCTAAGTCAGGTGTCAAGTCTATCCGCCGCCAGCCGATGGGCAACGGTCAAGCGTCCGGTACGCCGTTTGTCCTCCTACCATGTCCTCATGCCGGTACTTGTCGCCTTCGGCCGCACCGACGCATGGTTCGCACGGCGACGAACCGCCCGCAAGTCGTTGGCCGGCCAGGTTGGTTCGCACCGCACGGTTGGTTCTCACGACCACCCCGTGCGGCGTGAGAACCAACCGGCGCACCATGCCGCCATGTTCGACCTGACCCTCACTGAACCCGCCCACCCGCTCACCGCCAGGCGGTCGGGTACGCTCACGCCTACGGCATCATCCACCGCGACCTGACGCTGGCCAACGTGATGGTCGGCGCCTTCGGCGAAGTCCAGGTGATGGACTGGGGCTTCGCAAAACTCCTGGCGAGCCGTCCCCGTGAGGGGACGGAGGACGCGGACGACCCACATGCGACGACGGCCGCCACCGAGGTCCGCAGCAGCCGCGACATCCTGGACGCGACCCAGGCCGGCAGCGTCCTCGGCACCCCGGCGTTCATGCCGCCGGAGCAGGCCATCGGGGCGGTCGATCGGATCGACGCCCGCAGCGACGTGTTCGGCCTGGGGCCATTCTGTGCGTGTTGCTGACGGGGCAGCCGCCGTTCGTCGGGGCGGACGCCGAGAGCACCCGCTAGTTGGCCGCCCGGGGCAAGTTGGACGACGCCCTCGCCCGGCTGGACGGGTGCGGGGCCGAGCCGGACCTGGTCGCCCTGTGCAAGCGGTGCCTGGCGACGGAGCCGGCCGACCGGCCGCGGGACGCCGGCGAGGTGGCGACGGCGGTGGCCGGGCGGCGGGCGGCGGCAGAGGCTCGGGCCAAGGCGGCGGAGGTGGAAGCGGGTCAGGCGGTGGTGCGGGCGGCCGAAGAGCTGAAGCGGCGACGGGCGCTGCTAGCCGCCGGCGGCGTGGTACTAACCGTTCTGCTGGCCGGGATCGCCGGCACGACGGTCGGGCTGGTGCGGGCCGACGCCGCCCGTCGGGACGCCGAGACGGCCCAGCGGGAAACGGAGGCCAAGCGGGTCGAGGCCGAGTTGGCAACAGCCGATGCCCTGGCGAAGCGGGCGGAGGCGGAGGCAGCCCGGCAGGCGGAGGCGGTGCAGAAGCGGACGGCCGTGGCGAAGGAGGCCGAGGCGACCGCGGTGGTGCGGTTCTTCGAGGACAACGTGTTCACCGCCGCCCGGCCGAAGGGGCAGGCCGGCGGACTCAAGCAGGACGTGACCCTGCGGGAGGCGATCACCGCCAGCCTGCCGGCCTTGGCCACGGGGTTCGCCGACCAGCCGCTAGTGGAGGCCCGGCTGCGGCTGACGCCGGGCATCGCGTTCCACTACCTGGGGGATGCCAAGGCGGCGGCAGTGCAGCAAGAGCGCTCCCGGGCGATCTACGCCGAACGGCTCGGCCCGGACCACCCGGCCACGCTGTGAAGTCCCTGGGGTGTCGCCGCATCTCTGGTCCAGGTGGACCGCGGGGCCGAGGCGATCCCCGTTCATCAACGACTGCGTGACCCGGGCCGTCGGCAAGGTCGTCGATCCACGGATGATCGGGTCGGTAATCGTCCTCCGGACGCAGCACTTCCAGACGGCCAACGACCCGGCCGGTTGCCGGGCCACGGCCGTGACGTGAGAGAAGCTGAATCGCCCCGACGCCGGCAGCCTGTACGACACGGCATGCTTTCGGGCCATGCCCGCCGCCGTGTACGCAAAAGCGGACCAGCCGGCCGCGGCGACCGCCGACGCCGACCGGGCGATGGCGTGGCTGACCAAGGCTGTCGCCGCCGGCTACGCCAACGCCGCCCACATGGCCAAGGACACCGACCCCGACCCGCTCCGCGACCGCCCCGACTTCCGCCGGCTCGTCGCCGACTTGACAGCCCAGGCCAAGCCCCGGGAACTCGCCCCGCCGCCCAGGCCGGTATCGGTCCGGGAATAAATCCGCGCCCCGGGTGTCGAATCGGGTAGTGGGGCCGTCGCCCCGCGTCACCCGGTCCGACAACCCGAGGCGGTCATGTACGGCGTGCTGGCCGACGGCATGGTGTTCGCCCACGTCCTGTACGTGGGGTACGTGGTGGGTGGCCAGCTCGCCGTCGTACTCGCCGCCGCCCGCGGCTGGGCGTGGGGCCGCAACCGCTGGTTCCGGCTCACGCACCTGACGGCCATCGGCGTCGTAGTGGTGGAAGCGGTCATGGGCTGGCGGTGCCCGCTGACCGTCTGGGAGCAGCAGTTGCGGGAGCTGGGCGGGGAACAGGTCGATGCCGGGGCCACGTTCGTCGGCCGACTGCTGCACCAACTGCTGTTCATCGACCGCTACTTCGAGGGCGGCCGGCCGCCGGAGGGGTTCTTCACGACGCTGTACCTGGCGGCGTTCGTGGTCGTGCTGCAAGGGCTGGCCATGTACCCGCCGCGGCTGTCCCGCACCTCGGCTTGACACGCCACCCCCCGACCCGTCACCTTATGCCCTTTCCCCGCGGCACGGAGGCCGACGGATGCCGGCCGTTCACGCCCGCGACCTCGCCCCCGCCGCCGGCCTGACGCCGGCGGTTTCGGGCTGGCGCGTCGATGGCCCCCACGCTCGGCTGTTTGCCGCCCGAGTGCTGCCGGCCGGCTGGTACGAGGTGACGCTTCGCGCCGCCGACCAGTCCGCCGGCCGCAAGCGGGTGGAGGTGGTGTTCCCGGCCGCTGGCCGCCCCGTGGCCCGCGAAGCCTTCGCCTGGACCGCTGCCTGTTACGAGCGGTTCGTGCTCAACCTGCCCCGCCCGGCGAGCGGCGTGCGGGTGGACGTGTGGGACGCTGCCGGCACCCTGTCGCTGGCCGGGTTCCGGGTGCGGAAGCTGTCCACCCTGGCGGCCGTCGGCCGGTCGGTGCGGGCGAAGCTACATTTGCTGCGGACCCATCACTGTCTCGGCCCGGCATCGCTGCGTGGCGTGAAGCTCGTTCTCCGCGGCGACTGGCGGCGGTTCGGCCGCAAACTGCTCGGCGGGCTGGCCGACGCCCGCACCATGCTGCCGGGGGAAGTGCGGAGTGCGGAGTGCGGAGTGCAGAGTAAAAAACCCGGTTCTGCACTCTGCACTCC
>JAYVUZ010000314.1:0-9359 GCA_043787415.1 Fimbriiglobus sp.
CGGACGACCTCGCTCGCGCGTCGGGCTACGATCCAACACCCCTCACCCGCACACGTCGCCGACCAGCTTGGCCACGGCCTCGTGCGTGACGGCGAACGGCGTCTGCGTCCGCCCGCTGGTCGCTTTGCTCGCCTCGTACCGGCGGACGGTGGCCCGCTCGGTGCCGTGCAGCCGCACCTCATAGTACTTGACCGCGTCGCCGCTCACCGCCGGGCCGTCGCTCCGCAGCACGGCCTCGTTTTCAGTGGCGTCCACCTCCAGCACCTTCAGCGGTTCGAGCAAGCCCGTCGCCTTCGCGGCAATGCGGTCGGCCCACTGCCGTTGAGTCGCGCCGGCCGGGGCCGGCCCGGTGCGGGTGGCGGTGATCTCCCAGGCCAGGCACCCCACCGTGTCGGCCCGGTCGGCCGCCACGGCGACGGCCCAGCCGGCGGCCGGGTCGGTGTGGCTGAGGGCGTGCCGGCCGGGGCCGGCCGGGGTCCAGTCACTTAGCTTTACCCGCAGGGCTTCGGCGAGGGTCATTGTCGGCTCCGATGACTTGGGCTGTGTGGTCCGTCCCGTCGAAGCTGAGCAGGGTCGGCTTGTCGTCCGACACCGTCTCCAGATGCACCGGCCGGCCCCAAATGTATTGTACGTTGGCCAGCGTGTCCCGGGCCTCGGACAGCTTCAACTCGACGCCGCCGAAGTCGTGCCGCAACAGCAGCTCGCCGCGGTTGCGGTGGTTGCCGTTCACCACGAAAATCCACGGCTTGCCGAAGTTAGTCAGGCTGAACAGCAGCCGCCGCTTCACCTGCTCGAACTCGCGGCTCTCGACCACGTAGTTCTTGGTCGGCTGCTGGTAGTTGAAACTGAACAGCTTGTGTTGCACACAGAATTCGGGCGTCAGGAACGTGTCGATGAACGTGATGTCGTTGTGCACCTTCCGTACCTCGAAAATCTTCTGCCGGCCGAGGCCGGTCGGCCGGTTCCAGGCCTGCTTGGTTTCCAGGTCGTCGCACGCCTCCCACTCGGTCCCGAACCGGCCGGTGTCCCAGCGGTGTTCCACGTCCCGCAGCAGTTCCAGCCCGACCTTGTACGGGTTGAGCCGCTTGCCGCTGGTGGCCATCGTGCCGCTGTGGTGGTCGGCGTAGTCGATCAGCTCTTGCGGCTGCAGCACCTTTTGCGTCATCATGGTACTGTGCCAGTAACTGGCCCAGCCCTCGTTCATGATCTTGGTCTGTGCCTGCGGGTAAAAGTAATAGGCCTCGTCCCGCACGATGCTCAGAATGTCCTTCTGCCAGGCCTTGAGCGGCGCGTGTTCGATCAGGAACCACAGCACGTCCTTCTCCGGCCGCTCGGGGAACTTGACCGCCTGCGGCCCCCCCGGCTTGGCCTCCTCGGCGCGTTCCGGCGGGTTGATGTACCCGTCCAGGTACGGCTTGCTCTTGAACTTCACCGGCTCCGGGTGTTCCTCTTCGGCGTCCGCCGGCTTGAACTCGTGCCGGTGCGGCTCGTCCCGCCGGCGGATGGCCACCGAGTGGATGTCGATCAGGTCGTCCATCGACATGCAGCGGTCGAGGAAGGCCTCCACCTCGTCCTCGCCGAACCGCTCGGCGTACCGCCGGATGCGGCTGCCGTGGTTGGCGATCTCGTCCATCATCTTGCGGCTGGTGTGGCCGAAGTACGCGTTGTGCTTGAAAAAGTCACAGTGACCGTACACGTGGGCCATCACCAGCTTCTGATCGACCACATGGTTACACCGCATCAGATAGGCATAACACGGGTCGTTATTGATCACCATTTCATAGATTTTAGACAGGCCGTAGCTGTAGCTCTTGCTCAGCTCGTTGTAGGCCATGCCGAACGACCAGTGCGGGTAGCGGGTGGGGAACCCGCCGTAGGCCGCGATCTCGTTCAGGTCGTCGGCGTCCACCACCTCGAAAATGGTGTCATAGAAGTCGAGGCCGTAGCCCCGGGCGTACCCCTCGATCTCGTCCTTGAGGACGCGGAGGTTGGCCGGCAGGCCGGTGTGGTAGAAGCTGGTGGCGGTCATTTGGCGGATGTCCTCAGGGCGATGACCATCAGGTTGGCCACAAGGCTTAGGAGGGTGGCGACGAACACCCCGATCAGACCCCAGCGGCGTGCGTCCCACTTCTCGTACTGCTTGACGTGCTCCTGGAATTGGGTGCGTGAGGCAACGAACTCCTCGCGGTGGGCGGCACGCAGCTTCTCAGACTCGTCATACTGCTTGCGCAACTCACCGAGCAACGAGCCAAGATGTGTGACCTGTTCTTTCGTCGCCGAATCGTCCGACTTGCTGAGCCGAGCTCGTGACGCTTCAACCTCTACCCACAAGTCTGCAATGTCCTGACGATCCGTCTTGATCTGTCCGTCGAGTAAGCGGCACAGGCCGAGTAGCTCAGCCTCAACTAAGGCGACAGGTTTTGCCACGTTCACTGACCTCCCACCGGCTCGGGGTCCGTTTGTGATTTTTCCCAGAGGCGGTCGAACTGATCAGTTAGCACATTACTCCACACCTGCCGTAGTCGCCGACGGACATGTAGCGGTTCAGCAAACTCGTAATCGTACAGCTCGGTCGATTTGGTCGAGCCTTCGGCCGCGAGCGTGAGGGTGACGGCCGGCGGGGAGGCGGCCCCGTTCCAGCCCCACCGGAACTGCACCTGATCGCTGAGCCGGCCCATCAGTCGCCGGAGTTCCTGCTCGGCAAGACGTACGGGTTCGTGCAGCGCGTGCGGCAATGCTGGCGGGAGTAGAACGCTGCGATCCGGCATTTCCAGACCTCTGAGATCGGGTGGCTGTCTCATGATACCCCAAGCGTCTACCTGAGCACTGCTACGCAGACTAGTGGATCACCGCCCGGTACTCAAAAACTCTTTAATGCTGCCCAGAATCGCCTCCCGGTCGGGCACCCGGCTGACCACCACATTCGGGTGCTTGCCGGCCAACTCGGACACGTGTTCCAGGAACTCGCCGGACCCGTAGGGCGACTCCACCTGGCCGTACCCGAACAGATTCAGCTTGGGCAGTAGCCGCTTGCCGAGCAGGTCCAGACACTTGGGCACGTCGTCCCCCCAGTTGTCCCCGTCGCTGAAGTGGAAGGCGTACAGGTTCCACTCGGCCGGCGGGTACCGGGCGTCGATCACTTTGTCGGCCAGCTCGTAGGCCGAACTGATCTTGGTGCCGCCACTCTCCCGGGTGTGGTAAAATGTGTGTTCGTCCACCTCGTGCGCCACCGCATCGTGAACGATGTACACCCGGTCCACACCCTTGTAGTGAGCTTTGATCCACGTGTCGATCCAGAATGACTCGATGCGAACGATCTCCTTCTGCTCGTCGGTCATGCTGCCGGACACGTCCATCATGTAGACGACGCAGGCCACGGCTTCGGGCTTCTGCACCTCCTTCCACGACCGATACCGCTTGTCCTCCCGCTCCGGGATCACCTTGGGGGACAACGGGTTGTAGCTACCGGTGCTGATCTGCCGCTTGAGGGCCTCGCGGTACGTCCGCTTGAAGTGCCGCAGGCTCTCCGGGCCGACCGTGCGGATGCTCGAATACTTGTCCTTCACCGTGACGACGTTCTTCTTACCCTTCGGCTCGATCCGCGGCAGGGCCAGCTCCTCGCCGAGGATGGCGGCCAGTTCCTCCATCGTCAGCTCGACTTCCAGAATGTGCCCGCCGGCCTGGTCGCCGGCCTGCGGTTGGCCGTCGCCGTCCTGCGGCTGGGTGAGCGGCTGGCCCGGCTGGCCGTCGCCCACGCCGACCCCGCCGGACCCCTTGGAGCCGTAGCGGAACTGCGGCAAGCTGATGCTCGGCAGCGGGATCGACACCAGGTCGTTGCCCTTCTTGCCGATCATCTCGCCGCGGCTGATGTATTTGGAGAGCGACGACTTCACCTTGCCCCGCACGATCTTGCGGAACCGCTGGAGGTCTTTCTCGATCTTCTGTCCCATCGTTTCCACCTGCGGGCGGGGCAAGGTGCGGTCGGCTACCCAATGGTATCCGACGCGGTAGCCGTGCGGTAAGTCGGAACCGGCGGAACCGGGCGGCTAAACTACGGCTCATGGGAGGCACACGGTTCCGTCGGTCCGCCGCCGCTGCGGCCGCCGCCGGGCTGGCGGTCGGGTTGCTGGCGTGGCTGGGCCAGCCGTCGCCCCGGCTCCGTGTCCCGTTACCCGGGGTGCGGCCCGACTCGCGGGTGGACATCGACCAAGCGGACGCAACCGGGCCGACCGCCCGCTGGGCGTTCCTGCAGGACACCGCCCGCCACACTGGCTGGGCGTTCGACCACCTGTCCGGCCGACTCCACGGCCCCCACCCGGTGCCGGTCGCCGTCCGCGGCCACATCGGCGACGCCGCCGGCCGGCTGTACGCCCACGCCGGCACGGGCACCTCAGTCGGCGGCTTCCCACTCACCGTCTGGCGGGTCGATCTGGAGACTTGGCACTTCGCGCCGCACTACGAGTTCCCCGACCGGCTGAGCATCACAACGACGGTCTGGGACGGCGAGCCGGCCTGGCTGACGTTCGCCGCCGACCCGCTGCGGGTCGAGGTCATCGACCTGGCCACAGGGGTCGTCCGGCGACGGATCGAGTTCCCCGGCCGGGCCGGCGACCTGATCGACAACGGCGGGCCGTTCGCCGGCGACTGGGACGTTTCACCGGACGGCCACTGGCTGGCGATCGGCGAGGCGTGGAACGGCCTGCGGCGAACTACGTCGCCGGGCATCGAGTTATGGAACCTGTCAACCGGCCGGCTGGCCCGACGGATCGTCTACCCCCCACCCGACCCCGAATGCGGTGGGTGCAGCACCATTCGGTTCACCGCCGACGACCGCCTGCGGTTCGCCGGCGTCGTCCGGCACAAGCCGGGCACAGCGGTCATTCCCCTGCTCTCGGCCTGCTGGCAGGTGCGGGTGCCGGGCGGGGCGTGTGAGCCGGACCCTGGGGGCGACAATCCGGACCCGCCGGACCTGTTCCTGCCCGACCAGGTGGACACCGGCAGCGACCGGAGGATGTACCGCGGCGACGTGAGCCGCGACGACGGAACCACCGCGTTCGTGGTGACGGACGCCGCCGGCCGACCGCTCCACCCCCGCCGGCCGCTGCCCGACACGGCCCGCCCCGGGGCCACGCTCCGGCTGAAGATGGCGGCCTCTGGGGCGGGGGTGGTGGCCTGGACGGGGCGGCCGAACGGGCCGTCGGCCGGCTGGCTGCGGGCCGTACTCACATGGCTCGGCCGGCGGCCGGCCGGCAACACCGACCAACTCGACTGGCACGACTGGCGAACCGGCCGGTCGTGGCGGCTGGGTCGCTACCCCGACCGGGTCATCGACGTGGGGTGCCAGCCGGGCGGGGTGGTGGTGTGCGCCCACGACCGAGCCGCCGGGCGGGCGGAACTGGAAGTGTGGGCCGACCCACCCGACGGCTGGCCGTGGCGGCCGGTGTGGCCGGCCGTCGCGGCGGCGGGCGCGCTTGTCGGCTGGCGGGTCGGGCGCCCGAGGCGGGACGTGCGGCCGAGCTGAGCGGGGCCGCCGCGCCGGACGCACGACCGCGGGGCGCGTCCTATGCTGCCAGGGTGCGTGAAGTCGCCCTCATCCTGCTGGCCGTGGCCGCCCTGGCGGCCCCGAGCTTCTGCTTGCCGTTCCGCGGGGACGAGGCGTCGTACCTGACCGCCGCCGAGGCGCTGACCCACGGCCGGGCACTGTACCGGGACACCTGGGACGTGACCAACCCCGGGGTGTTCGCCTGGTACGCCCTGGCCGGCACCCTGTTCGGGTTCACCGAGGACGGGGTGCGACTGCTCGACCTGCTCTGGCAGGCCGGGTTCGCCCTCACCCTATCGGCGGCCGTCCGCCGGGCCTACGCCCTGCCCCGGCTACCAGTGGCGCCCGGGGTGCTGGTGGCGGGGGTGTATTTCCTGGCCGGCTACTCGACCGCCGGCCACCTGGCCCGGGCCGAGGGGCTGGCCGTGTTCCCGCTGTTCGTGGCCGTGTACGGCGTGGCGGTCGGCGGCCGGCGGTGGCTGCTGGCCGCCGGCATGGCGGCCGGCGCGGTGGCCCTGCTCAAACTCATGCTGGCCGGGGTGGTGGTCGCCGCCGGGCTGGTGCTGCTCGTCACGGCGGTCCGCGGGCGGCGGCCGGTGCTGGGGCCGACGGCCTGGCTGCTGGTCGGGCTGGCGGTGCCCGTCGGGGCGGCGGTCGGATACTTCGCCGCCCACGGCACCCTGGGAGAAGCCGGCTGGACGCTGTTCGTGGCCCCGCGGCAGATGATGGCCGAGGTGCCGCCGGCCGGCCTCGACCGCCTGCTGACTTCGCTCAAATGGTTCGCCGGCGTGTTCGCCGGGCCGGCCGCGGCGGCGGTGGTCGGGGTGAGTGGCCGCTGGCCGGCCCGCGACCCGTTCCTGCCCGCCTGGCTGGCCGCCCTGACGGCGGCGGGGGCCGTGGTGCTGGTCCAGCGGCTCTCGTGGTGGCCGTACCACGGGATGTTGCCCGGCGGGATGCTGGCTGTTCTGGCCGGGTACACCCTGCCGGCCGTGCGGGCGGCCTGCGACGGGTTGCGACTGCCCCGCAGGGTCGAGGTGGTGGCTGTGGTGGCCGGGCTGGCCCCGCTCATGCTGGCCGGCGGGGTGGCGACCGTCCATGCTGCCGGCCACCGCTTCGGGCTGACGGCCGCCGACCGGGTGGCCGCCCGCCTGAGCTACGGCACCACCTACCGGGAAGCGGCGGCGGAAGCCGAGTGGCTCGCCGCACCCGGCCGCAAGCCGGGGGCCATCCTGGTCGGCGGCGACCCGCTGGTACACCGCTTCAGCGGCCGGCGGCCGGCCGTGCGGGCGCTCGGCAGGTCGCTGGAGCTGTGGCCGGCGGCGGTGCGTGCCGGCGTCGAAGCGGACGTGCGGGGGCGGCGGCCGGCCTACGTCTTCTTGTCCCGCCCCTACGGCTACGTGCAGTTGGTGGCCGACCGCTACCCCGGGTTGGCCGCCCAACTGGCTAGCGACTACCGGCCGGTGCGGGACACTTGGTACGGGGTGTGGTACGAGCGGATCGACTGACGGCGGGCCGCCCGTAGCATGACCACGTCACTTCAACCGGGGGCGGGGCATGAGCCGGACGGATATCGGCCGCGACCTGGTCGCCGGGCTGGTGGTGTTTCTGGTCGCCCTGCCGCTGTGCCTGGGGGTGGCCCTGGCGTCCAACGCCCCGCCGTTCGCCGGCGTGCTGGCCGGCGTCGTCGGCGGGATACTCGTCGGCCTGCTCAGCGGCTCCCACACCAGCGTCAGCGGGCCGGCCGCCGGGCTGACGGCCGTGGTGGCCGCCCAGATCGCCGCCCTCGGGTCGTTCCAGACCTTCACCCTCGCCGTCGCCGTGGCCGGCGTGTTCCAGGTCGGCCTCGGCCTGGTCCGCGCCGGGGCGCTGGCCGGCTTCTTCCCGTCGAGCGTCATCAAGGGGCTGCTCGCCGCCATCGGCGTGATTCTCATCCTCAAGCAGCTCCCCCACCTGTTCGGCCGGGACACCGACCCGGAGGGGGACATGGCGTTCCTCCAGCCGGACGCCGAGAACACGTTCTCCGAACTCGTCCACGCCTTCGACACGGTGGGCGAACCCGGGGCGGCGGCGGTCGGGCTGGTGTCCCTCGCCCTGCTGTTCGGCTGGGACTGGGTGAAGGCCCTCAAAACGTCGGTGGTACCGGCCCCGCTGGTGGTGGTGCTGCTCGGGGTGGCCCTGGCCGAACTGCTGCGGGCCGCCGGCGGGCGGTGGGTGATCGAACCGACCCACCTGGTGCAGGTGCCGCTGGCCGGCACCCCGGCCGAGTTCTTCGGCCTCCTCCAGTTGCCCGACTTCGGCCAGTGGCTCAACCCGAAGGTGTACGCGGCGGCCGCCACCATCGCCGCGGTGGCGTCCCTGGAAACCCTGCTCAACCTCGAAGCGGTGGACCGGCTGGACCCGAAGCAGCGGGTGTCGCCGAGCAACCGCGAACTGCTCGCCCAGGGGGCCGGGAACGTCGTGTGCGGGTGCGTCGGCGGGCTGCCGGTCACGTCCGTCATCGTCCGGTCGTCGGTCAACATTAACGCCGGCGGGCGGTCCCGGCTGTCGGCCGTCTGGCACGGGGTGTTGCTGCTCGGGTGCGTGGCCCTGGTGCCGGCCGCCCTCAACCGCATCCCCCTGGCGTGCCTGGCGGCCATCCTGCTGCACACCGGCCTCAAGCTGGCCAGCCCGAAGCTGGTCCGCCAGATGTGGGCCGGCGGGCGGAGCCAGTTCCTGCCGTTCGCCGTCACCGTGGCGGCCATCGTCTTCACCGACCTGCTGGTGGGCGTGCTCATCGGCCTGGGGGTGGCCCTGGCGTTCATCCTGCGGAGCAACATGAACCGGCCGGTGCGACGGGTCGTGGAGAAGCACCTGGGCGGGGACGTGGTGCGGGTGGAGCTGGCCAACCAGGTGAGCTTCCTCAACCGGGCCGCCCTGGACCGCGTGCTGAACGACCTGACGGCCGGCCAGCAGGTGCTGTTCGACGCCCGCGGCACCGACTACATCGACCCGGACGTCCACGACCTGATCCGCGACTTCACCGACCGCATCGGGCCGGCCCGCGGGGTGCGGGTGAGTCTGCTCGGGTTCCGCCAGCGGTACCAACTGGCCGACGACATCCAGTACGTGGACCACTCCACCCGCGACCTCCAGGAGAAGATCACCCCGGCCGAGGTGATGGACGTGCTCAAGGCCGGGCACGAGCGGTTCCGCACCGGCCACCGGCTGACCCGCGACCTGGGCCGGCAGGTGACGGCCACCGGCGACGGCCAGCACCCGCTGGCGGTGGTGGTCGGGTGCATCGACAGCCGGGCGCCGGCCGAACTCCTGTTCGACCTGGGGGTGGGGGACGTGTTCGTCGTGCGGGTGGCCGGCAACGTGGTCGGCCCGAAGGTGCTGGCCAGCGTCGAGTACGCCACCGCCGCCGCCGGGGCCAAGCTGGTGCTGGTGCTCGGCCACACCCGCTGCGGGGCCGTCACCGCCGCCGTCGAGGTGGCCGCCGGGGTGGGGACGGTGGAGGCGACCGGCTGCCAGCACATCGGGGCCATCGTGGACCGCCTGCGGCCGTCCATCGACCTGGAAGCGGTGACGGGGCTGGGGGACATGACCGCCGTCGAGCGGGAGGCGGTGGTGAACGCCGTGGCGGTGCGGAACGTCGGCCAGATGGTGCGGCTGGTGTGCGAGGAGAGCCGGACGATGGCCGACCTGGTGGCGGCCGGCCGGGTGCTGGTGGTCGGGGCCGTGTACGACGTGACCACCGGGCGGATCGCGTTTTTGTCGGAGGGCTGATCCGCTCTTCGGATCGCAGCCCGAAGCGGGGGCGGGGGGGGGGTTAGGC
>JAYVUZ010000315.1:0-82612 GCA_043787415.1 Fimbriiglobus sp.
CACGAACTCGTTGGACCCGGTCACGGTCACCTGGTACAGCCGGTTGTTGGCCACCACCAGCAGCGTCCGCACCCGGTAGCCTTCGGGGGTGTCGGCCACCACGTCCCGGGCCGGCACCTTGTCCGGGCCGACCGTCGTCTCTTTGTCGCTCACCGGCTTGCCCTGCTTGGCGATGCCCTCGGCCGCCCCTTTGAGCACCTTCGCCGGGTCGGCCCCCTTGGCCGTGATCTCGTTCCACAGGAGCAGCCGGCCGCCGTCGGCGTCCTCGAACTGGACCATGTGGACCATCGCCTCGCCGCCCGGCCGGAGCGGCTTCTTGGCCTCGGTCGGCTTGGCCGGGAAGGTGACCCGGCACTTGGCGTCGGCCGACTCGTACCGGCCGGGCGTCTGGCCGACGCCGAGGGCGACGACGAGGAGGAGGGCGGGGCGCATGGCGGGGACTTCCTGTGCGGGTGACGCAGGCACGGTAGCCCGCCACGCGGCCGGCGGCAACCGGAACCGACAGGCGAGCCGGACCCACAGGCGAGCCGGACCCACAGGCGAGCGGCCGGCGTAAGCCGGTCCGTCTTAGGGTGGGCAGGCCCAACCGGCGGAGCAGAGATCGCTCGTCCGGACCGGCTCACGCCGGCCGCTCGCCCGGCAGCTACCGCTTCGGCTCGAAGCTGGCGTAGAATTCCACGCTCAGCTTCTCCGGGAAGCTGCGGGTCTTGCCGATGACTGTGACCTGAAACAGTCGGGTGCCGACCAGCACCAGCCGGGTGCGGATCGTGTTCTGGCCGGCCTCGATGCGGACCGCCCGGCCGGGGTGCGGCCCCGTCATCCGCTCCTCGTTCATGATCTTGCCGTCCTTCCCCTTGAGGCCGTCCCGCACGCCGTCCAGCAGCGTGTCGGCCGGCACCTCGGCGAAGGCGGCCGGGTACTCGGCCACGGTGACGGAGAACTCGGCCCCGGACTTGGGGTCGGTGGCCCGGTGGACGGCCACCCACGCCGACCGGCCGCCGCCGATCACCAGGTCTTTCTCGTCCAGCCGGGGTTCGCCCGGGAACCGGGCCGTGAAGCTGCCCGAGTCGGACTTGTGCGTGAGGTCGGCGGCGGCCAGCGGGGTGGCCAGGACGGCGAGGGCGAGAAGTGGTCGCATGGGAACCTCCGGCGGGTCATTCGCCGGAGGGCCGTCGAGATTTGAGCTACGCCGCCCGCAGGCCGAACGCCCCAACGATCCGCTCGAAGTCGTCGTTCGACTCGAACCCGATGACCACCTGCCCCCGCTCCTGGGCCTTCAGCCGGATCTCGACCCGGCACGACAGCCGCTCCCGCAGGTCGTTCTCCAGACTCAGCACGTGTGGCGTTTTCTCCGCCTTCGGGGCCGGCTCCTTGGCCTCCGGCTCGGCCGGCTTCGCCTTCTCGGCCTTGAGGGCGGCGTCCAGCCCGGCCACGGACAGGCTCTCGACCACCACCCGTCGGCACCACGCGGTCTGCCTCTCGGCCCCGCCGGCACTCTTCAACACCTTGGCGTGGCCGAGGCTGATCTGCCCGGTCCGCACAGCGTCCTGCACTTCCACCGGCAGGGCCAGCAGCCCGACCAGGTTGGACACGGTCGAGCGGTCGATGCCGAGCTTGGCCCCGAGCTGGTCCTGGGTCAGCTTGAACCGCTCCAGGTAGTCCTTGAAGCCGGCGGCCTTCTCGATGGGGTTGAGGTCGCTCCGCTGGATGTTCTCGGCCAGGGCGGCCTCGTACACCTGCTGCTCGTCGAACCGCATCACATGCACCGGCACGTCGGCCAGCCCGGCGGCCTGGGCGGCCCGCAGCCGCCGCTCCCCGGCGATGAGCTGGAACCCGTCCTCGACCTGGCGCACCACCAGCGGCTGAAGCACGCCGTGCTGCCGGATGCTGGACGTGAGCTGTTTCAGCTCGTCGTCGTCGAACCGCTTCCGCGGCTGGTACGGGTTCGGCCGGATGAGGGCCGTGGGCACCGCCGCCGGCGTGCCGCCGCCGTCCCCGAGTAGTGCGTCCAGCCCCCGCCCCAGCCGGGCCTTCGTGGCGTCCATGAGCGTTCCCCCGAAGTCAAGCGGCCGTGTCCCCCAGGCCGCGAAATCATCCGGTGCATACCTGCCCGGGGTCGTTGCCGGAAGACCAACCGTTCCACGTGGAACGGCTTACTTCCTCGGCGAGAAGGTCGTCGCCGGTCCGACCGACGACTTGAGAAAAACCGGCCGGGTTGGGGTTGTTGGCCGTGTCCCACTCGGCGTAGCATCCCGCCCGTCCAGCCGTCGCCTCGGAACCGGCGGCCGGGCCTGACAGTGTCCGCGGACCGGAACCCGCGGGCCAGGTCAGTTGCGAGATGGGCCACGGACTGGCCCGCCGGAGAAGAGGTGTCGAGAGAGACGGACCCGCCTGCCGACCGACCCCACGAGCCACACCCGCAGTCGCCCCCCTCCGCACCACCCGGTTCGACCGGCCCCGCTGGCGCGCGGCCGGAGGCACCCCCGAACGACGTGGAGCGCACACATGGATGTGAAGCGTGGGCCGATCCTGTTTCGCTGCGACGGGCTGCCCGGCGCGACGGAGCCGCTGTACCAGTGCCTCAGCCTGGCCGCCGCCTTGCAGCGGCGGCGACGGGGGACGCACTTCCTGAGCTATCTCGAGCCGCTCAGCCTGGCCCAGACCATCCACCGCGGCAACAACGACTGGACGGCAGCCGAGAGCCGGCTCGGCGGCAACGGCGACCTGCACGCCACCTGCCGGGCGGTGCGGAAGATCGGCGCCGCCGCCGTGGTGGTGGCCGGCGGGGCCAGCCCGGATTACCTGGAGGCGGTGGCCGACTTGGGGGCCGTGGTGCTGACGCTGGACGCCGACGGGGCGGTGCGGAACCCCGGCGGCGTGGTCATCAACCCGTACCTGGCCCCGGGGCGGAAGGCGTACAAGGCCGGCAGCGGGACGCACCTGCTGCTCGGCCGGCGGTTCGCCCTGGTGCGGGGGCTGTTCCGCCGCCAGCGGACCATCCGGGCCACCGAGCAGCCGGCCCCGTACCGGGCGCTGGTAGCCTTCGGCGATGACGACCCGGCCGACCAGACGCTGCTCCGCACGGAACAACTGCTGGAGGTGCCGCAGGTGGCGAAGGTGACGATCGCCTGCCGTACCCACCACCCACGGTACCACGAGTTGAAGGACTTCGCCGACGACAGCAAGGGCCGGGTGGAGGTGGTGACGGAGCCGAAGGAACTGATGACCCGGCTGGTGCGGGCGCACGTGTGCGTCAGCGGCGGCGACGGCTGGAGCCTGGAGCTGGCCTGCGTCGGCATCCCGCAGGTGACGCTGACCGGCACGGCGGTCCACACGCTGAACGCCAAGCGGCTGGACGACGAGGGGGCGGCGACCTTCCTCGGGGCGGCCTCGGACGTGACGGCGGCCCAACTCGGCGAGGCGGTCGGCATCGTTCTGGACGACCCGATGGAGCGGCTGGGCATGAACCGCTGCGGGCGGAACCTGATCGACGGGCGGGGTGGCGACCGCATCGTGAACGGGCTGGAAATCGTCCTGCACTCGCCGCGGCACAAGACGCTCGCAGCCACCCGGCTGGCGGCATAAGGGTGTTTTAGGCGAGCGGCCGGCGTGAGCCGGTCCGGTCCGGGGGCAGGCAACTTGTCGGCCCCCGGACCGGACCGGCTCACGCCGGCCGCTCGCCTAGAATTAGGGCATGTCCCAACTCGCCGTCGCCGCCGCGCTGGAAGAAGTCGCCACCCTGATGGCCCTGCTGGGCGAGAACGACTTCCGCGGCCGGGCCTACTCGACCGCCGCCCGCGCCGTCGAAGGGGTATCCGGCGACCTAGGCCAACTGGCCGCCGCCGGCAAACTGGCGGCGGTCCGCGGCCTCGGCGGCGGCATGACCGAAAAGGTGCTGGAACTCCTCACCACCGGCCGGCTGGCTTACCTCGAAGAGTTGCAAGCGAAGGTGCCGGCCGGGGTCCGCGACCTGCTGCGGGTGAACGGCCTCGGGCCGAAGAAGGCGAAGGCGCTGTGGGACGCCGGCATCGACGACCTGGCCAAGCTGAAGGCCGGCTGCGAGTCCAACGCCGTGGCGGCCCTGAAGGGGTTCGGCGACAAGACCCAGCAGCGCATCCTGGCCTCGGTCGGCTACCTGGGCGACACCGCCGGCCGGGCGCGGCTGGACAAGGCTCTGCCGATGGGCGAGTGGCTGGTGGAACAGGTCCGCAAGCTGCCAGGGATCACGCGAGCCGAACTCGCCGGCGAAGTCCGCCGGCGGTGCGACTCGGTCGCCAGCCTGGAGGTGGTGGCGGCCACGAGCAACCCGACGGCCGCCGTGGCCGGCTTCGCGTCCCTGCCCGGCATGGCCGACGGCCGGCTGGCCTTCGACCTGCGCGGCAAGTCGGTGAAGCTGCCCGCCCGGCTGCTCCCCGTCGCCGAGAGCGACTTCGCCCTGACCCTGCTCACCGCCACTGGCAGCCCGGCTCACCTCGACCAACTCCGCGGTCGTGGCAAGCCGCTCGCCCCGGCCGCCGACGAGCCGGCGGTGTACGACGCCCTCGGGCTGAACTGGGTGCCGCCCGAACTCCGCGAAGGCGGTGACGAACTCGACCTGTCCGCGGCCGGCGAGCTGCCCGAGCTGATCGAGGCGGGTGACATCCGGGGCGTGTTCCACAACCACACCACGGCCAGCGACGGCCAGCACTCGCTCGAAGAGATGGCCCGGGCGGCGCATGTGCTCGGCTACGAGTACTTCGGCATCGGCGACCACTCGCAGAGCTTGCAGGTGGCCAACGGGTTGACGCCGCACCGGGTCCGCCAGCAGTGGGCCGAAATCGACGCTCTGAACGCCCGGCTGACCGGCCTCCGCGTGCTGAAGGGCACCGAGTGCGACATCCTGGCGGACGGCTCGCTGGACTTCGACGACGAACTATTGGCCGGGTTCGAGTATGTGGTGGGCAGCGTCCACACCCACTTCGCGCTGAGCGAGTCGGACCAGACGGCGCGGGTGTGCAAGGCGCTGGCCCACCCCCGGCTGACCATGCTCGGCCACCCCACCGGCCGGCTGCTGCTGCGGCGGGCGGCCTACGCCATCGACCTCGACCGGGTGGTGCGGACGGCCGCCGACCACGGCAAGATGATCGAAATTAACGCCCAGCCGAACCGGCTCGACCTGGACGCGCCGCACTGTCGGCTGGCTCAGAAGTTGGGGGTGCCGCTTGTCATCAACCCGGACGCCCACGACACCGGCGGCCTCGGGCTGGTGCCGTGGGGCGTGTTCGTGGCGAGACGAGCCGGATTGACCCGGGCCGACGTGTTCAACACCCGGCCGCTGGCGGCCGTGCTGCGGGAACTGGAGCGACGGCGGAACTAGCTCGTCGGCGTGACCGGACGGCCACGCAGCCGGCTGCGACGACTGCTAGCAACACGGCGGGCGGCGCCGGCACCGGCGTGCCCTGGAAGCTGATGCGGGAAATCTCGCCGGCGCCCGTCCGCAGCGAGTTATTGCCGCCCACCACGAAGGCGGCGTTCGCCGGGTCGGCCACCTCCGACCCGGCGTCCCAGATGTCCCGCCCCCGCTGTGAGATGCTGCCGAGTGCCCGCCCGCCCGCCCGGTCGAACAGCCGGAAGGCGACCGGCGAGTCATTCCCAAGGAACAGGTCGTTGCTCGGCAGCACCATCGAGGCGAAGCTGAAAAAGGGGTTGAACAGCGGAACCACCCGGAAGGTGTTGTTGGCCGTCGTGCCGGGCAGGAGCGCCCGGCCGACCGACCCGAGGGTGGCCGTCGGGTCGGCCGCCGCGAACGCCGGGAACCAGGCCGAGCCGCTGCCGCCCTCGGCAATGGACAGGATGGCCGGGGACGCCGTCTGTCCGTAGTTGAAGGCGTCGTCGGCGCCGCTGTGGAAGCCGAGCCGCAGCGGGGCGAATGACACCGACCGGGCCGGGGCCAAGTTCTGGATCGTCACGTCACATCGACGAAGTCGGCGACCGCCGGGGCGGCCGTCAGGGCGGCCGACACGAGAACGAGTAGCGCTGGCTTCGATTTCATTCGATCCTCCGGCGTGAACTGAGAACTGAGGTCGGGCGATCGGCACGACAGTCGTTCGCCGGCCGGGCGACCGAGCGAACCTGGCTGACCGCCATCCTTAAGCGGAAGGTGGCCGACTGGCTCCGCCGGCGGTCCGGCGGTGGGGCGGTGTCCCCGCGGACGCGGACCGAGTGGTAGCCGGCCAGTTCACGCGAACCGGCAAATGGCGCCGCCCGCCCGGCCGCTGGTCGTCCCCCGACCCGGTGGCGGAGCTGACTGGGGCCGAACTGCGGACTGCCGTCTTTGGTTGCCTGGGCCGGCTGCCGCCGCGAGTCCGGGACGTGATCGTGGCCCGCCACCTGGACGAGTGGTCGGCCGACGCCGTCGGCAAGTCGCTGGCGGTCACGCCGGGCAACCTGTGGGTGCTGCCGCACCGCGGCCGACTGCGGCTCGCGCGGTGTCTTGAGGCCGGGGGATTCGGCGACGCGGTAGCTGTCCGTCGTGAGGGGTAGTCATGGTCTCCTGTCGGCGGGCGGCCGAACGCACGTCGCGGTCGCTCGATTCGCCCTGCTGTCACGGCTGCTGCCGTCCGCGACGCCGTCCGGCCCGGGGCTGGCCCCTGACGCCCGGGAGCGGCTGCGGGCCGCCGTCCGCGGCGCGACGTGACCGACACCCCTACTGCTTCGCCCCGATGGCCTTGGCCAGCGGCGTCAGCACGCTCGGCACCACCAGGTCGGCCACCAGTTCGTCGAGCAGCCGCCGCTGGTTGCGGTAACTGTCGCCGAACGTCTTGAACGCCTGCTTGCCCCAGAACTGGCGGACCGTGAAGTACACGCTGATCGGGGCGTCCGCGTAGTTGCCGGTGCGGACCTGGTAGGCGGTGGTGCGGGTCTCGACGCTCAGCCGGGCTTGCAGGTGGCACCCCTCGTCCAGCCCGAGGGTCATGCTCGGCTGGTAGTGCAGCACCCGGCCGGCCGGCAGCTTGACCATCGGCTCGAACGCTCCGTCGCCGGCCAGCGCCTCGGCCACCACCTCGTCGTGGTTGCCGGCGTAGGCGAAGTCGAAGTAGTACAGCACGTCCAGCAGGTCGCAGTCGATGCCGCCCAGTCCCAGGTGGTAGGGGGCCATCTCCAGCACCCGCTCGTTCTGCTGGTCGGCGTCGGCCACGTCCGGCGGGTTGAGGTAGCCGCTGCACAGCCGCCGGCTGTCGAGCGTCAGCCAGCGGTGACTGCCACTCTCACGGTCTTCCTCTAGGGCGAACTCGGGGCCGTCCCGCTTCTCGAACTCGGTCATGCCCGGGTACTGCTTCTGCACCGCCTCGAAGAAGTGGAGGACCGTCTCCCGGGTGGTCGGCAGGTCGGTCTTGGCCGCCAGGTACAGGTTCACCCCGAAGTCGTCGCAGCCGATGCCGAACGGGTTCACGGGCGGTTCCTTGCGTCGGGGTCTGCCGGCGGCCCCTCACGAATGAGTGGCCGCGCAGGCAGGAACGGTGTGGGGCCGGGCGGCCGGCCGACGGCGGGAGAGGCGGCATTCGTCTATTGTTCGGAGAGGCGGGGCGAAGTGCAAGGTTCGGGGTCAGAAAGGCGAGGCGGGGGCGTGAACGGCCGGAGGGCTTCCACCTCCGGTCGCTCACGCCCCCGCCTCGCCAAAGCCATCACGCCACCTTGAGCAGCCGGCCGACGGGCGCGGGCAGCCGCAGCTCGGACTTGTCCAGCCACTTGCCGGCGTCCGGGGCACCCTGCCACTGCTGGAGCTTGATCGTCTCGCAGCCGTCCTTCTCGTCCTCGTCGAGCAATTCGGTGAACGCCTCGACGTAGCCGGCCCGCACTTGGGTGGACGACCGGCCGACGAACAGCAGCGCCTCCTGGCCGTTCAATACGGCCACGGCCCGCCACCCCTGCGCCATGGATTCGGTCTGGATGAGCACTAGTGTCCCCTCCCTGGGAAATCGTGTGAAGAGTCGCGTCGTTGCGACCGACACAATTTGCCGAACCGGAGGGGGCCTGTCAACGAAAAACTTCCGCCGGACGCGAAAATTGACTCAAGTTCTGCGAACGGGTCGGCATCGAACAGTCTAGGCGAGCGGCCGGTGTCGGCGGGCCACTCGCCTGGCACGGCACTCAGCCGACCACGGCCAGCACGTCGTCCTCGGTCATGACCATGAACTCCTTGCCGTCGTGCGTCACCTCGGTGCCGGCGTAACTGGTGAACAGCACCTTGTCGCCCGGCTTCACCTGGAAGGCAGCTCGCTTGCCGCTGTCCAGCAACTTGCCCTCGCCGACGGACAGCACCTTGCCCTGCTTCGGCTTCTCTTTGGCGGTGTCCGGCAGCAGGATGCCGCCGGCCGTCTTGTCGTCGGCCTCCATACGTTCGACCACGATCTTGTCGTTCAGCGGGACGATCGGCATGAGTCTCTCTCGTCAGGGGGTGGGCGGTTGGGGGTCGGCCGTCGGCGGGCCGTAGCTCTTCTTCAGGGCCGTATCCACGGTATGAAGAACCACGCCCTTGCTCAACGGCTTGGGCAGCACCGAATGCACCTGGGCCAGGAACGCCTGCCGCAGGATTTCGCGGGTGGCGTCGGCTGTCATCAGGATGGCCGGTAGCAGCTCCCGCAGCAGCCGGGCTTGCTGGACGGCCTCCAGCCCGGTCATCCCCGGCATGTGCATGTCGAAGAACACTAGGTGGACCATCTCCACCCGGACGATCTCGACGGCCTCCTCGCCGGACTTGGCCGTGTGGGTGACGAACCCGCGGGCGGCCAGCAGGCCGGCAAGGGTGTCCCGGCCGGCCCGGTCGTCGTCGGCGATCAGGATGGTGTACGGCGGTCCGGCGGGCAGGGTGTCGGTTCGTGTCACCTTCCGCCCCCCTCAACTATCCGGGCTGCAAACGCAGTGCCACACGGCGAACGAGCGGCAACGGCCGCGTGCAACATCTTAACCGTTCGTGGGTTGCGGGCGGAAGAGGGATTCCGCAACGGGGGCGTAACTGTCAGCGGGGCGGGCGGCGGGTGTCAGGGTGGCAGTAGGGCACGGTTCATCGTGCCATTCGGGTGCGGCGGCACGGTGAACCGCGCCCTACTTCTTCAGCCGTGCCGGGTTCCAGTCGCTGTCCTGCCAGCCGCTGGGCACCTTGAAGCGGTCGAAGCTGTAGTACTCGACCTCGCGGCCGTCCGGCTCCTTGCACAGCACCAGCACCGGCAGCCGGTAGCTCGGCGACTCCGGCTTCGGGTCGAAGAACATTTGTCGGGTGCCGCCCTTCGGCAGAGTCGGGTCCACGCCCGGCGGGATGACCGCCTCCACGCCGTCCAGCGGGTACGGATACTCCGGCCGGGTGACAGCCCCGAGTGCCTTCAGCACCACCTTCGAGTCGGCCAGCGCCAGTTGCTTCTTAAGCCCGCCCATGATGCGGCCGAACCCGGCTTCGTCCACCGTGTACCGGCTCTTGGCGGTGGCCTGCTTGTCGTGCGGTTCGATCTCCGTCTTGAACCCGACGCCGACCAGCAGGTTGTCCCCCTTGCCGGTGAGGACGTGCATTTTGCCGGCGAACTTGCCCTGCACATACATCACTTCCCGACCCTCGCCGGCCCCGGCCACCACCTTCATGTACACCGAGTGCGGCGACTGGCGGAAGCGGTAGATCATTTCCGCCTGGGGCTGCGGCTTACCGTTGGCCACCTCCCGCTTGACCATACGGGCCTCGAAGTCCGGCACGGTCGCCCACCGCTCGGCGGCGGCGTCCACCACTTTCTTGACCGCGTCGCGGTCGGTGGCCGGCGGGGCGGGCGTCGGAATAGGCTCAGTGGGCTTCAGCTCAGCGGGCTTCGGCTCAGCGGGCTTCGGCCCGTCGCGGCGTTCCTGCCGCCGCTTCTGCCGCTCCTGGCGGCGGCTGTCGTCCTCAGTCGCCTCAACAAGCACCACGGCCGGGTCAGGCACACCTGGGGCGTCCGCAACGGCCGGCAGCGGGGTGGGCGGCGGCACCAGTGGCGGCGGGCTGGGCGGGGTCGGCACCGGCAGTTGCGCCAGCGGCTCCGGGACGGTCGTCGAGACCGCAGGAGTCGGCCGCTTATACGGCTTCATGCAGCCGGCGGCGGCGACCAGCACCAACACGAGGAACCGGCTGACGGCCATACGAACCCTCCGGACCAGTGCCGGCAACGGTAGCCGACACCGGAGGACGCCGCAAGAGCGAGTGCTGTCAGCCGTCCAACCTGTTCAAAACTTACGATCGGCACATTGGCCCCGCGGCATTACACCGAAAGTTCGGCCTCGCCGGCCGCGGTGCCGGCGTAGAGAGATCGCACCGCAGCGACATGTTCGGCCAGGAACTCCGCCACCTGCTCGCTCGCCCGGCCGACGAACTGGCGTGGGTCCAGCGCCGCCGCGAAGTCCACCCCGGCGAACGCCGGCTCGCCACGCAGCCGGTCGATGAGTTCGCTCGCCGTCCCGTCGCCGCTCTTCACCCGGGCGGTGACGGCGTGGCTGTGCGTCCGCACCACCTCGTGAACGTCCTGGCGGTCGGCCCCGGCGGCCACCGCCGCCATCATCAGGTTCTCGGTGGCCATGTACGGCAGGTACTCCCGCACCCCTTTCGCCACCACCGGCCGGTTGACCACCAGCCCGCCGGCCACGTTGCGGCCGATGCGGAGGATGGCGTCGGCACACAGAAAGGCTTGCGGCAGGACCAGTCGCCGCGCCGCGGAGTCGTCCAGGGTCCGCTCCAGCCACTGGGTGGCGTGGGTGTCGGCGGCCGTCGCCGGCAGGTTGTACAGCACCCGGCTGAGACTACACATGCGCTCGGCCCGCATCGGGTTCCGCTTGTACGCCATCGCACTCGACCCGACTTGGTCGGACTCGAACGGCTCGTCCACCTCCTGCCGGTGGGCGAGTAGCCGCAGGTCGGTGCCCCACTTGTGGCACGTCTGGCCGAGGCCGCCGAGCGCGTCCACCACCTGGCTATCTAGCTTGCGGGTGTACGTCTGGCCGCACACCGGGACCGTCTCGGCGAAGCCCATCTTCCTCGCCACCAGTGCGTCGAGTTGCCGCACCTTCGCATGGTCGCCGCGGAACAGGGCGAGGAAGCTGGCCTGCGTGCCGGTGGTGCCCTTCGCCCCGCGGAACGGCAGCGTGTCCCGCTTGCGTTCCAGCTCGCCCAAGTCGAGCAGCAGGTCGTACAGCCACAGGGTGGCCCGCTTGCCGACGGTCGTCAGTTGGGCCGGCTGGAAGTGGGTCCAACCGAGGGTCGGCTCGGCCTTCCAGGTGTCGGCGAAGTCGGCCAGCGACCCCACCAGCGCGGCCAGCGACCGGCACAGGTCGGCCAGCGACTCCCGCATCAGCATGAGGTCGGCGTTGTCGGTGACGTAGCACGACGTGGCCCCGAGGTGGACCACGTCCCGGCCGCCGGGGGCCACCTCGCCCCAGGCATGGATGTGGGCCATCACGTCGTGCCGCAGCTTCTTCTCCCACACCGCCACACGGGCAAGGTCGATGTCATCCAGGTGCGCCCGCAACTCGCTCAGGTGGGCGGCGGTGACGCGCGGGGTCACGCCGTCGTCGGCCGGCAGGCCGAGTTCGTGCTGGGCCTCGGCCAGGGCCAGCCACAGTTGCCGCCACAGCACGGCCCGGCGGGTCGGCCCCCAGCGGTCGGCCATGGCGCGGCCGGCGTAGCGGGAGACGAGCGGGTTGTCGGACGCGGTCATGAGGAATTCTTGGCGAGCCGTCCCCGTGAGGGGACGGAGGACGACGACCAACCGGCACGCCGGGCGGTTCGCACACAACCAGCGCCACAGCCCCGGTGTTGTACGCCGACCCGGAGGAACCGCCCGGTCCGGCCGAACCGGCGGGGGGCGTCCGGCGGATAATGCTGGTGACGCCGGCCGGCACGACGCCGCCGGGAGCGACGCACGGAGGACGACCGATGACCCGGTCCGTGATCAAGTACGGCCTGGCGGTGGCGGCCGGGCTGCTGCTGGCCCAGGGGGCAGCGCAGGCGCAAGACGCGCCGCTGCCGCGGTACTCGTACTACCCGTACTCGTACTTCCCGCACAGCTACTGGCCGGCACTGTCGCCGCAGTGGCCGGAAGCGAAGGGCAGCCCGTACCAGAAGCCGCCGGCGTACATGGCGTACCCGCCGTTCCTGGAGCCGGGCTGGCGGTACGAGCTGTGGACGCCCATGAAGTACCACCGCGGCAATCACTTCTTCCTCGACCAGTTCTAGGGCGACACCCCGGCGGCCCGGGCCGCCGGCGGTTTGGGTGTCCGGTTCGGGCAGCGGCCGACGCTACTTCTGGGTAACCCCTCGCGCGGGTCGCTCCGGTCCGCCGTGGGCCGGAGGAACGCTCATGGCCCCGCCGAAGGCGACCACGCCCACCCCCCCCCGTACCAAGACCCCTCTCGGCTCGGGCACGCCGGGCAACGCCGTTCCGGCCCAACTCGTCGGGTCCGAACTCACCCTGTTCCTGGACATCGACTTCGGCATTCTGGGCAACTCCGGCGGCAAGGAGACGGCGGCCATGACCGCCGTCCACCTGCCCAGCCTGACCCCGTCCGACCCCCTCGACCTGCTCATCTACTTCTGCGGCCACAAGAACGGGTCGGTCGGCAACGGGCCGAAACTCGACAACATGAGTATCGACGAGTACATCAGTCAGGAGCCGTCGTTCGACCTGCGAAAGATGATCCGGGGCACGTCCAAGCGGCGGTTCGCCCTGGTGGTGCCGACCCTCGGGAACGGGTCGGAGTCGGGCACGATGGTGACGAGCGGGGGTAACATCGACGACTTCCTGGGCATGGTCTGCCGGGGCGTCGGGGCGGGGCTGGCCGCCGCCCTGGGGTCGGCCAATGCGGCCACGCCCAAGCCGGGCAACATCGTGCTGGCCGCCCACTCCGGCGGCGGCGAGCCGCTCTTCCGGTTCGTCCAGAACGCCACGGCCGCCACCAAGAAGGCGATCCGAGAGGTGTGGTGCTTCGACTGCACCTACGGCCACGGGCAGGAGTGGGTGGGGCTGCTCAAGGGCACCGCCCCGGGCGTCACCCCCCCGACCCCGCTGCTGCCGGGGCTGGTCAAGCTGTGGGTCGTGTCTACTGGCATGACGACCGTCACCAAGCTGGCGCTGAGAGACCCCAAGCTGAAGGAAGACCCGGTCACCAACCCGAAGGAGCCGAAGTGCTTCAACTCCGGCACCGGGGACCAGGCGCGCGTCCTGCTCAAGTACGGCCGGGACAGCAAGGCGACCAACATCGAGGTGTACCACGCCGGCCTCACCCACTGTGAGGGCGAGGGCGACCTGCCCAAGGCCGACTACAACTTCGTCGGCTACAAGTACCCGACCGGCCACAACCAGAGCGTCGGGGACGGCCTGCCCACCCTGATCGACAAGTCGACCGTGCTGAAGTGACGCCGGCGGCGGGGTCACGTCATCACCAGTAGGTCGTAGGCGCCGTGGGCCAGGGCCACCGCCGCCAGCCGGCGGGTGGCCACGAACGCCCCGCCGCACATCAGCCCGACCAGCCCGGCGTTGATCACCCCGCCGACGCCCTGGTACAGGTGAACCAGGCCGAAGCCGAGGCTGGTGAGCGCCACCGCCTGCCAGGCCGAGCCGGTTAGCGCCTCGATGCGGGTGAGCAGGTAGCCCCGCCAGACCATCTCCTCGGTGAACCCGATGGCCAGGCAACCGACCAGGGCCAGGGCGAACTCCCAGCCCCGCGGCGGTGTCGGGTGGCCGACTTCGGTCGTGAAGTCGAACAGCCCGGCCGTCCGGCCGGCGGCCCAACCGAACCCGCCGACCAGGGCCACCGCCCACACGACCCGGCGGGATGGCGTCGATGACCGGCCAGTCGGCTGTGTCGGGTCGTGGCGCCTTCGGACGAAGCGAGTCCACTGTCAATTCCCAAGTCCGGTACGGCCCGGGTTCGGAGCCGCGGAGCGGCGGCAGTCGGTAGCCAGGGGCGTAAGCCGGCTTTGCCCACAGTAGGCCGGCTGTCACTTTTATTCGGCCGACTGCCCACAGAAGGCAACGGCTGCACACAGAATCGCGCGGGCTGAGTGCGACGGGACTTTGCTGCGTCGGTTCGAGTTGCAACGACAGATCGCGCCAATCGAACGCCCACAGCCGGCCATGTCACGGTCGCCTTGTTAATATGGGCGGTCTGTAGCGTCAACGCGTCCCAAGATTTTACTTGCGCGTCCGCTTACGCGTCCGGCCGGGACGCGGCGACTTGCATTGTCGCGTCCCGGCCGGTACTATGGCGTAAGCGGATGACCGGGTACGTGTCCGGGAGGCTTGAAAATGTCGGACACTGATTTGTATGACCGAGTCCTGGCTGACCTGAAGACATGTCGTACCGAGGCGGCTGAGTGTCGTCGTCGGATCGGGGAGTTGGAAGAACGAATCGGTGAGCTGAGCGTTGTCGAGAAGTACATCCGGTCCGCCACCGGCAAAGAGGCTCCGGGCGTTGTCGCAGCGGCTCAGAACGGCCATCCACCCGACTCATTCAGCTTTGAGGAGTTGCTGGCGGGCACCGAGGCTCACTTGCGGCGGGTGGGGCGAAGCACCCCGCAGAGGCCGATTGAGATCGCGCAGGCCATTCAGCCCGGCTACGACGCTGACGCCGACGAACGAGGGCTGGAAAATCGCATCTACTCTCTGATGCGTAAGCGGCCAAAACAGTTCGTCCGAGTCCAGAAGGGACACTGGACCCTCGCTGAATTCGGCGTTAGTCCGACACTAGAGGAGGAGGAGGACTTGATGACCCGGACAGCAGCATAAGTTCCGCCGTCTGGTGCCAGCAGTAAAACGGGTTGGGCCGGAGGTGTTGACGCACCTCCGGCCCTGAAGCCCGTCGCGTTTTCCCTGGCCGGGAGTCATCGCCTTGTGCAGGCAACTGCGCGGTGGGTTCGTGCATATTCTAGCACGCCCCCCGCCGCATTTCTACCGTCGTTGCCAACAACAAAGCCGACCGGGTAACGCCGTGCCGTCACGCACAGGCCACCCGACCGGCCAAGTTGTGGGCTTACACCCTGTCCGACCCATTCCCGCCCCACGCCAGAGCTACCACGCGAACGGCTGGGGCAACACTGAGGAAGTGTAGCTTGTCCGACAAGAACCGCAAGGGCGACGGCAAGAAGGGGAACGACCCGGCGAAAGTCCGGTTCGTGACGGAGTACATCAACAAGCGAACCGGCAAGCTCATGCGAGCCGCCGACTACGGCTACAAGGCGTGGCCGTTCGGCGGGGGCCGCAAGAAGGCGTAGCCTTCTGGGGACGGGGCATCACTCCGTCCCCTTCTTTTTAGCCGCTTTACGTTCGAACAGTTTCGGGCGATCCCAGTTCGCGCTCTTGCACTTGGGACACACCCGGGGTCGCTGCTCTACGTCCCGTGGCAACCACTCGTGCCCGCACCGGCAACGACATCCCGACAGGGGTACGACACCAAGCGGCTTCGCCACGGTCGGCTCAGACATAACCCACTCCGCGACAGAATCTACCAAAGATATATACCACTGGTCTTGACCCGTCAACCTACTAATGGTAAATACTAATGGTAGACAACGGGAGAGCGGACATGGTAGCCACCGCCCGACAGCAACGCGGCCAAGTGATCGCCCAATCCCTGCCCATCACCCGCAAGGGGGCGGTGTGGTTGGTGCCCTCCCAGACCGGCACCGGCCGCTACACCGTCTCCCCGCACCCGACCGCCCCGCACTGCACCTGCCCCGACCACCAAGAGACGGGGCAGATGTGCAAACACCTGTTCGCGGTCGAGTACGTCGTCAGCCGACAGGAACACCCGGACGGCACCACCACCGTCACCGAAACCCTGACCGTCACCGCCCCAACCTGCCGGCCGACGTACCGCCAGAACTGGCCCGCCTACAACGCCGCCCAATCGCACGAGAAGGAACTGTTCCAAGTGCTGTTGCGTGACCTGTGTGCCGGGCTGCAAGACCCGCCCCGCCCGCCCACCCGGGGCCGGCGGCCGGTCAAGCTGGCCGACGCCGTGTTCAACGCCGGCCTCAAGGTGTACACGACGGTGTCCGGCCGGCGGGCCATGACGGACTTGCGGGACGCCGCCGACGACGAGCGGGGCGGCAAGGCGCTGCACTACAACACGGTGTTCAAGGCGATGGAGAACCCGGCCCTCACCCCGGTCCTCCGCGCCCTCATTGCGGAGAGCGCCGCCCCGCTGGCGGCCGTGGAAGCTGACTTCGCCTGCGACTCGTCGGCCTTCACCACCAGCAAGTTCGTCCGCTGGTTCGACGTGAAGCACGGCGGGGTGCGGTCGGAACACGAGTGGGTGAAGGTGCAGATGATGTGCGGGGTGAAGACGAACGTCGTCACCACCGCCGTCGTCTGCGACCGGGACGGGCCGGACTCGCCGTACCTGCCGCAACTGGTGAGTGAGACGGCCGACCGCTTCGCCATGCGGGACGTGCTGGCCGACAAGGGGTACTCGTCCGCCTACGGGCATGAGGCGGTGGCGGCGGCCGGGGCGACGCCGTTCATCGCCTTCAAGAAGAACGCCACCGGGAAGAGTGGCGGCGTCTACCAGAAGATGTTCCACTACTTTCAGTACAAGCGGGACGAGTTCCAGGCCCACTACCACAAGCGGAGCAACGCCGAGTCGGTGTTCTCGGCCGTGAAGCGGAAGTTCGGCGACTCGCTCCGGTCCAAGACCCGGCCGGCGATGGTCAACGAACTGCTGCTCAAGTTCCTCTGCCACAACCTCTGCGTGCTGATTCAGGAAATGCACGAGCTGGGGGTCACGCCGATCTTTTGGTAGCCGACTCCGACCGACGAGTCGGACGACAACCCGTCAGTCATCCGCTTCCCGGGGCGAGAGTACACGGTCTGCCCACAGTAGCCCCCGTCTGCCTTTTTAATCGGTCGGTTGCGGGCTACTGTGGGCAAAGCCGCCTTGTGCCCCTGGCTACCGACTGCCGCCGCCCCGCAGCTCAAGGCGACCGCACGGCCAGTCTACTCCACGCTCCACCGGCCCACGCCGCTGAACAGCGTCGTCGCGTCGAGCACCGCCGGCGACGCCGGCTCGGCCCGCCCGGGTAGCCGCACCTTCACCGCCGTGCTCGTCACCACGTGCCGGTCGAGCTGCCACAGCGGCACCCACGGCACCGCCTCGTTGCTCGCTGTGAAGATGCCCTCGCCGAGTTGCGTCAGCTTCTTCGGGTCTTGGTGCCGGCGGGCCTCGTCCAGCAGCACCGCCAGCCGCTCGTCGGCCGGCGTCTTGCCCGCCTGCGTGGACCGCCAGCCGGTGACGTTGCGGCCGCCCGGCTGGGCCGCCGCCGGGTCCAGGTAGCTACCCAGCCCGAGCGGGAAGAACGCGTCCGGGTAGTCCAGCGGCAGGTACGCCAGGTCGAACGCCTGCTTGGTCTCGACTCGTTCCAGCAGCTCCCGCGGCGGCACCGGCTCGGGCGTCACCGTGAAGGCCTTGCCGCTCGGCTTGGCCGCGTCCTGCAGCATGGCCGCGATGCGGGTGCAGGCGCTCTTGGCCTGGTCGTCGTCGGCCGGGTACAGCAGGGACACGCTGCCGGGCGAGCTGGCCGCGCCCAGCGCCGTGGTGAACAGCCGCTCGGCCCCGCTCCGGTCGAACAGCGGCGGCGGGGCCGCCCCGAGCGGCCGGGGGGCGCACCACGCCCCCGGCGGGTACGGCCCGGTGAGGGCGGCGTGGAAGTCGGTGCGGCCGGCCCGGAACACCTCGTTCAGGACCAGCTCGCGGTCGATGGCCTTGCTGATGGCCCGCCGCAGGTCCGGGTCGTGGAGGTGCGGCCGGCGGTGGTTGACGGCCAGCCCCCACACCCGCAGGTTGGTCGTGGCCGTCGTCACCTTCACGGCGTTGTTCAGGTTGTTCTCCGACGTATACTTGAGCAGGTCGGCCGTCGCCACGTCGGTGAGAACGTGCAGCCGGCCGGTGCGGAAGTCGGCCACCGGGTCGGTGATCGCCCCGAGGTCCACGAACCGCACCTCCTGAATCGCCGGCTGGGCCGGGCGGCCGGGCCGGCGGGCGTAGGCCGGGTTGGACACGAACACCACGTCCCTCGCCGGGTCGGTCGGGCCACGCGGCTTGTAGTCCGGGGCCAGCCGGAACGGGCCGGTGCCGAACGGTTCTCGGGCGAAACTCACCGCGTCCGCCCGGACGTTGTTGGCCCGCAGCCAGTTGCCCGGCAGCAGCTTCCCGGTGAGCAGCAGCCGGGGGTCGGGGTGGCCGAGCTTGAACCGCAGGCGGATGCGGCCGGGGTCGCCCGGGTCCGGCTGCGGCTCGTCCAGCCAGGTGTTGGCGTCGGCCGCCCAGGTGCCGCCGGCCTGGCGGTTGAGCAGCCAGGTGGCGTACACGTCCACCGCGTCCAGGGTGCCGCGGTCGCCGCCCCAGTCGGCGTTCCGCACCAGCTCCACGTCCCGCACCCCGCCGCCGACCGTCGGCCGGCTGGCGGCCAGCGCCGGCACCAGCTTGTACCCGGTGGCCTCGTCCGGCACCGGCTCCAACAGCCCCTCGAAGAGGAGTTCGACGGCCTGCTTCTCGCTGTCGAACCGGGCCAGGGCCGGGGACATGCGGTCTGGCAACCGGCGGGCGGCGACGATCAGAGTCGGGTAGGCCGTCTTCAGCTCCTGCCGCAGCCCGCGGATGTCCGTGTTGTCCGGGTCGATGGCCTGCACGGCGTCGAGGATGCGGCGGGCCTCGGTCTTGTTGTTCGGCGCCTCCCGGGTGGCCCGCTGGAGGAACTCCTGGGCCTTCCTGGCCAGCGCCTGCCGCACCGCCTTGGCTGCCGGGCTGGGGCCGCCCGGGAACCGGCTGTCGTAGTCGCCCAGCAGCAGCCGGGCGGTTTCCAACTCGGCGAAGCTGTCCGACAGCACCTTCGCCTCGGCCTCCATCAGCCGGGCGGACAGCAGCGCCTCCTGGGTCGCCTTGTCGGCCTTGTAGCGGTCCAGATACTGGTCGGTGAGTGCCCGCAGTTTGGGCCAGTCTTTGGCAGTGCCGGCGTCGCGGGCCGTCCGCACCCGCACGTCGGCCAGCTTGGCGTCGAGCTGCTTCTTGAGCGGGTTCCAGGCGGCGCCCAGCCGGCGGTTGGCGGTGCGGGCGGCGTCGTGGAAGAACAGCACCTCCCGCAGCAGCCGCTCGGCGGCCTCCAGCCGGACACCCATCGCCAGCTTCGGGGCGGCGACGTTGCGACCCTGGCCGAGCAGCACGTCGGCCGTTTCGAGGGCCAGCTTCTCGAACGGCACGAGGCCGAGCACCTGCTTGGTGGTGACGGCCCGCACCTCGCCGATGGTGTTGTCCGGGGCGATCTCGGCGGCCCCGAACTCGGCCGGGAAGCGGCTGACCCCCCACAGCGCCACCTGCGGCGTGATGCGGTTGACCTTGCCGCCCCGCTCGCTCAGCTCGTCGAAGGCGACGGCGAACCGCTTGAAGACGGGCTTCAGTTCGTCGTGCGGGGTCGAGTCCGCGGCCCGCTGGAGGTTGGCCAGCTTGAACACGTACACGCCGTCCGGTCCGTCCGGGGCCGGCTCCTCCGGCTTGGGGTCGTCCGGCTTCGGCTCCTTGGGCGCCGGCTCCTCCCGTTTGGGGGCCGGCTTCTCTTCCTCCTCCGGCGGCTGGGGCCGGCCGCCGCCGACGGCCAGGCCGGCGCACAGCAGGAACCCGAGGGCGGGGCGGAGCGATGTGAGCCTCATGAGAACCCCCGGCGGTGGCGGAACCGACCTCGTAGCATGGGGTTCATGGTACCGTGGCGGGACGGCCCGCCGACAGCCGGGGGCCGGGCGAACTCATCGGAATTTCCGTTGACGTCCGCCCGCCGGCCCCGAAGACTGACCGTCCGCGGGCGGACTGCCCCCGGCAACACCCTCTCAGCAGGAGCAACGATGCGGAAGTTCGCGCTGGCCGGCCTGGCCCTGGTCCTGAGCGTCGGCCTGACCCTGGCCGCCGAGGTCACGTTCCTCAGCTACGACAAGGAGAAGAAGGAGCTGAAGGTCAAGGACGGGGACGACGAGAAGACGTACGAGGTGACGACCGGCACCAAGTTCAAGCAGACGGGCAAGGACGGGGACAAGGACATCCCGAACGAGGAGGGCCTGAAGTCCCTGGAGAAGCTGGAGGAGGGCGGCAAGGCCAAGGGCAAGTACAAGATGGACGTGGAGGTGGACGGCAAGAAGGTGAAGGAGATCAAGACGAAGGCCCGCGGCAAGAAGAAGGACAAGGGGCCGGACAAGAACTGACCTCACCGGGCGGCCGGCACGGGCCGGCCGCTCGCCTTTTGCGGCCGTCTGGGGTAAGCTATGGTTAGACCCCGTGCAGGAACCCGCCCTATGGCTCGCAAGTCGGCCGCCAAGTCGAAGATCGTCGCCTTCAAGGTGGAAGAGGAACTGGCCGAGTTCCTCAACGAGCTGCCCAACAAGTCGGACTTCATCCGCAAGGCCATCCTGGCCCAGTTCGGCATGACCTGCCCGCTGTGCGCCGGCAGTGGCGTCACGCCCCGGGGCGTCCACGACCACTACAAGCCGGTGATCGCCACCAACACCAAGCGGCCGTGCGAGAAGTGCAAGACCGGGGTGGAGGTGCCGCTGAGCGCCGACGGCGTGCCGGCCGCCGACCGCAAGCGGATGGAGCAGTTTCTACACGGCGGCCCGCTGTACTGCGGCCGGTGCTTCCCGGCCGTGCCGGCGTGCGACGACTGCGGCTGGCACGTGGCCATGGAACGAGTCGCGGACCACTTCAAGAAGCAGCACGCCCACGCCTCGTAAACTGGCCGCATGGCCCACCACCCGGACCCCGCCGCCTTCGCCGCGTTGGCCGCCGCACACGCCGTCGTGCCGGTGTACCGCCGGCTGGTGGCCGACGCCCTCACCCCGGTGTCGGCCTTCGCCGCCCTCCGCCAGCGGGGGGCCTGCTTCCTGTTCGAGAGCGTTGTCGGCGGCGAGCGGGTCGGCCGGTACAGCTTCGTCGGCGCCGGGCCGGTGGCCAGCTTCGCCGCGGCCGGCGACCGAGTCACCGCCGACGGGCGGACCTTCACCCACCCGGACCCGCTGAAGGCACTCGAAGACTGGCTGGCCGCTGACCGCGGGCCACAGTTGCCGGGGCTGCCGCGGTTCGCCGGCGGGGCCGTCGGCTACGCCGGGTACGACACCGTGCGGTACATCGAGCGGCTGCCCGACGCCCCGCCGGACGACCGCGGGTTGCCCGACCTGCACTTCGCCAAGTACGACCGCATGGCCGTGTTCGATCACATCACCAAAACAGTGTTCGCCGTGGCGCTGGCCCGCGGCGGCGACTACGCGGCGGCCTGCCGGCAGGTGGACGAGCTGGTGGACACGCTGGGCCGGCCGCCCGCCCTGCCGCCGCGGGACGTTGACCCACAGGCGAGCGGCTGGCGTAACCCCGCTGAGGGGGCGAACCCGGTCTCGGACACGGCCGGCGCCCCCTCAGCGGGGTTACGCCAGCCGCTCGCCTCGGTGCCGGAGCGGTACTCGTCCAACTTCACCCCGGCGTCGTGGGACGCCATGATCGCCCGGGGCATCGAGTACATCCGCGCCGGGGACGTGTTCCAGTTCGTGACCAGCCAGCGGTTCCGCACCACCACCACGGCCGACAGCTTCGCCATCTACCGGGCGCTGCGGGTGGTCAACCCGTCGCCGTTCATGTTCCACCTGGAGACGCCAGCCTGCACCCTGGTCGGGGCGTCGCCGGAGATTCTTTGCCGGGTGGAGGACCGCGAGATGACCGTCCGCCCGCTGGCCGGCACCCGCCGCCGCGGCGCCACCCCGGCCGACGACGCGGCCCTCGCCGCCGAGCTGCTGGCCGACCCGAAGGAGCGGGCCGAACACATCATGCTGGTGGACCTCGGCCGCAACGACGTGGGCCGGGTGGCCGAACTCGGCAGCGTGCGGCTCAGCGACCTGATGTCCGTCGAGCGGTACAGCCACGTCATGCACATCAGCAGCACGGTGACGGGCCGCCTCCGGGACGGGCTGACCGCGTTCGATGCGCTGCGGGCGGCCCTGCCGGCCGGGACGCTCAGCGGCGCCCCGAAGGTGCGGGCCATGCAGGTCATCGACGAGCTGGAGCCGCACCGCCGCGGGCCGTACGGCGGGGCCGTCGGGTACATCGACCTGGCCGGCAACATGGACACCTGCATCGCCCTGCGGACGCTCGTGCAGGTGGGCGACCGGGTGGACATCCAGGCCGGCTGCGGGGTGGTGGCCGACAGCGACCCGCGGGCCGAGTACGACGAGACGGTGAACAAGGCGATGGGGCTGATGCGGGCCGTCGAGGTGGCCGAGGGGCAGTTGTCGGGCTGAGGCGGGGTCGTAATGATGTACGACCGGCTGAGGAACGCCGGCCCCCCCACGTCTCCCGGTTTCGGAGCAGCTCACATGGCCCTGGACAAGCCCGGCGCGATCGACGCCCGCAAGCAGGCGTTCAGCCTGTTCAGCGAGTTCAAGGCGTTCGCCTTCAAGGGAAATGTCATCGACCTGGCGGTGGGGGTCATCATCGGCGGGGCGTTCGGCGGATTGGTCAAGTCGCTGGTGGACAACATGATCATGCCAGTGATCGCCAGTGTCGGCGGTAGCCCGAAGGGCGTGGACGCCCTGGCCTTCTCGCTCAACGGGTCGGAGGTCAAGTACGGCAAGTTCCTGGGCGACATCATCAACTTCCTGATCCTGGCGGCGGCCCTGTTCGTGTTCATCGTGAAGGTCGTCGGCTGGCTGATGCGGAGCAAGAAGGCCGAGGCCGCCGCCGTCCCGCCGCTGACCAAGGACCAACTGCTGCTGACCGAGATCCGCGACGCCCTGGCCGAGCGGCCCGTTTGAGGCGAGCGGCCGGCGTGAGCCGGTCCGGCCGGGGTGGCCTCAGCCGGACCGGCTCACGCCGGCCGCTCGCCCTTCAGAAACTTCAGCACCCGCGTCTCGTCGGCCGTCAGTCCGGCCGGCGGCTTACGGACCACCGGCAGCGCCAGCGTGCCGGCCTCGAACGCCGTCACCGCCCGCGGGTGGATGTAACTCGCCCGGCACACGGCCGGGGTGTTACCCAGCTCGACAGCCACCGCCTTCACTACGGCCGCTAGGGTCTGTCTGGCGGCGGTCGCGCTGGCCGGCGGGTCGGCGTCCGCCAGGCTCACCGTCGCCGCCACTGTGCCGGCCCAGGTGCGGAACACCTTGGCCGTGAACGGCCCGCCGGTCGCCTCCCGCACGTACTCGTTCACGTCGGCCGAGCCGACCGCCCGCACGTCCCCGATGTCGTCCAGGTACTGGAACAGGTGCTGGCCCGGCAGGTCGCGGCAGGCGCGGACGATGCCGGCCAGCCGGCGGTCGCTCACCCGCCGGTCGTGCCACACCCCGCTCTTGCCGCGGAAGGTGAGCTGCACCGAGTCGCCGGCGAACCGCACGTGCTTGTCCTTCAGGGTACTCAGGCCGAACGACTTGTTGGTGCGGGCGTACTCCGGGTTGCCCACTCGCAGGTGGGTGTGGTCCATCAGCCGCACCACCGCCGCCAGCACCTTCTCCCGCGGCAGGGCCGGCTTGCCCAGGTCGGTCGTCACCCGCGCCCGCAGCCGGGGCAGGGCGGCCCCGAAGGCGGCGAGCTGGCCGAACTTGGTGTCCGAGCGGTCGGCCCGCCATTGCGGGTGGTAGCGGTACTGCTTGCGGCCCCGGGCGTCGGTGCCGACGGCTTGTAGGTGGCCGGCGGCGTCCGGGCAAATCCACACGTCCGCCCAGGCCGGGGGGATGACGAGCGACCGGATGCGGGCCAGGGTGTCGGCACAGCGCAGCGGCTTGCCGGCCGCGTCCAGGTAGCGGAACGCTGCCCCGCCCCGCACCCGTCGTAGCCCGGCCGTGGCCGCCGACACGTACACCAGTCCCGCCGCCGCCCGCATGTGCCGTCCTCCTGTCGGGCGCGTTCTAACGCAACCGCCGTGCCGTTGGCCCGGGGACGCCCCCGTGTGCTTATCGCCCGCCGGCGGGACTCCGCCGACGCGGCACAGCCGTACAACGACCCCATGCCCCCGCTGACTCCCGGTTCGGCCGACGTACTCGGCGCGATGATCACCCCGGTGGTGCTCATCAGCGCCTGCGGCACCCTCATCCTGAGCACCAGCAACCGGCTGGCCCGGGTGATGGACCGCGTCCGCAAGCTGACCGAGCAGGCCGACGCCCTCACCCCGCCGGCCGGCACCCTGGACGACGAGGCGGCCGACAAGCGGCAACTGATCGTGAAGTCGCTGGACAAGCTGCTGGTGCGGCTACGGCTGCTCCAGACGGCCCTGTTCGTGCTATACGCCTCGGTCGGGATGCTGGTGGCCGCCAGCCTCACCCTCGGGCTGACCGGGGCCATCGGCCGGCAGGTGGCCTGGCTGCCGACCACCCTCGGGCTGGTCGGGGCGAGCGGGCTGCTGTTCGCCAGTGTGCAGCTGGTGCGGGAGGTGCGGGCGGCCGTGCGGACAATGCGGATGGAGACGGAGTACGCCCAGCGGCTGATCGCCCGCCGCACCGGCGTGCCGGCCCCGCCGGCGGCGTAGAACGAGCCGATGCCCACGTACCGATACGCCGCCGCCGACCGCTTCGCCCCGCCCCGGCTGCTGCCGCTTGGCGATCCGGTCGCGGACGTGCCGGCGCCGCAGAACCCCGACCCGCTCGACGCGCTGTGGGGGGCGGTGCTGGCGCCCGGCGGCGAGGACTGCCTGCGGGTCACCGTGTGGACGCCGGGCGGGTCGAACTTGCCCGTCCTCGTCCACGTCCCCGGCGGCGGCTTCCTGATCGGCTCCGGCCGCTGGGGCTGGTACGACGGCGGCGACCTGGCCCGTGCCCTCAACTGCGTGGTAGTCGGCTTTAACTACCGGCTCGGGGCGTTCGGCTTCCTCGACCTGTCCGGGTGCGGCGCCGAGTTCGCCGACAGCGGCAACCTCGGGCTGCTCGACCAGCTCGCGGCCCTGCGGTGGGTGCAGCAACACATCGCCACTTTCGGCGGCGACGCGGGCAACGTCACCGTCATGGGCCAGTCGGCCGGGGCGATCAGCGTCGGCTGCCTGCTCGGCAGCCCGCTCGCCGGCGGGCTGTTCCGCCGGGCGATCTGCCTGAGCGGCGGGCCGACGCTGGTCCGCACCCCGGAGTACGCCGCAACCGTGACGCGGCTCATGACGAAACGCACCGGCTGCGGCACCGCCGACGCGTTCCGCGACCTGCCGGCCGCCGACCTGCTCGCCGCCCAGAAGTGGGTGATGACCCGGGGCGACTTCGGCGCCCCGAAGTTCTGCCCCACAATCGGCGGGGCAGTGCTGCCGGCGATCCCGCTCGACCGCCTGGACAAGTCGGTGCCGCTGCTGGTCGGCCACACGCGGGACGAGATGCGGCTGTGGAAGCTGTACGCGCCGCCGCTCGGGACGCTGCCGCCGGAGGCCGTGCGGGGCTGGCTGAAGCGGCTGGTCGGCGGCCGGGCGGACGACCTCATCCGCACCTACGGCCGGGCGATGCCGGGGGAGAAGCCGGGCCATATCCTGCTGGCGATCGTCGGCGACGTGGTCTTCCGGCTGCCGGTGCTGCGGCTGGCCGAGGCCCACGGGGCGGCCCACGTTTTCCGCCTGGACTACGCCCCGGCGGTGCCCGGCGACCTGGGGGCGGCGCACTCGCTGGACGTGGCCCTGCTGTTCGGCAACTTCGCCGCGGCGGGCATCCGCCGGTACGTCGGCGACCACCCGGAGGCGGCCCGGGACCGGCTGCGGGAGGTGGTCGGGGCGTTCGTCCGCGACGGCACGTGCGACTGGCCGGTGTACGCCGACAAGCGGGCGACGCTGGTGGTGGCGGAGACGCTGGCAGTGGTCGCCGACCCGGCCGGGGCCGAGCGGGCGGCGTGGGACGGCGTGCCGTTCGACGGCCGCCACCCGGCGCTGAACAACCTGCCGCGGAAGCGGGAACTGCTGACGTTCCTGGCGAAGCGGCTGGCCCGGAAGGCACTGCCGTGGCTCGCCGGCCTGGCGCTGCTGGCGGCGGGGTGGTGGCTGTTCGGCTAGGCGAGCGGCCGGCGTGAGCCGGTCCGGCCCGGGGGTTGACGCGGCGAGAATCGTCCCCCGTGAACCCCAGGCCGGACCGGCTCACGCCGGCCGCTCGCCAAAGCCCGCGTTTCAGTTGGTCGCGTCGGCCGGCCACTCCAGTTCCACGCCGCCGCCCGTCAGCCGCTTCTGGAAGTCGGCCAGCAGCGTGGCGTCGGCCCGCACCTGCTTGGGCGACACGCCCCTCTTGACGGCGAACCCGGCCACCGCCCCGGCGCTCTCGCCGATGTTCCACTCGACCGTGTGCAGCCGGTAGCAGCCGTTGGTGATGTGCGTCACCCCCAGGTTCTTGCACCCGGCCACCAGGTTCGTCATCCGCTTGGGCAGCAGCGCCCCGAGGGGAATCTGGAACGGCAGCACGCCGGTGCCGCCGCCGGCGTCGCCCCCCGACGTGGCGTGGATGTCGATGTACAAGTACAGCCCCACCCCGACCGTGTCCTTGAACGCCTCGGCCCGCTGCCGGCCGTCCTTGCCGACCATCTGCTGGGTGACGCGGAACTCGGGCACGATGCGGCGGCTCTCACGGATGTACGGCCGCTTGGCGATGCCGTCCGGCGTGCCGGTGGCGGTCGGCACCAGCCGCAGGCCGGGCCAGCCCACCTTGCCGTCCGGCCGGGGGGCGTCGGTCTGGAGCCAGTACAGCACGCTCAGCGCCTGCTGCCTGGCCCGCTTCAGGTTCTTCGCCGCCTCGTCCGGCTCGACGGCCAGGAGCGGCCCCAGGCTGTAGTCGCTCTGCCCCCAGTTGATGAGTGACAAGTCCCGCACGCCGCTGTCCGGCTTGTGCTGGGCGGCGGCCACCACCCGGCGGTACGTCCACATGTTAACCGCGTTCCCGGTGGACCAGCCCGCCTGGTCCTTGGTCGGGTCGAAGCCGTGGCCGAGGGTGCCGTCCGCCTTCACCCCGTAGCTGGTCCAGCTCAGGAGCCGCTGCTTGCCGCCGCGGGGCTTGTAGTCCCGCCAGAAGTCGTACTCGGCCGGCCGGTCGGTGGTGAAGTCCTCGCCGGGGACGTGCTCCATCGCCATGACCCAGGTGAACGCCTGGACGTTGCCGGGGCGGGCGTCCGCTTTGGCCAGCGGCTCGCCGGTGTCGGCCTGGCTCTCGCTGCCGGTGACGAACTCCGTCTTGGTCATCGGCAGCAGGTCGCCCTGCTCGGTGGCGTCCACGAACACCTTGCCGACGAGTGACTGCGTCTTGCCCTCCTTGGTCGTGCCCTGGACGGCCTGCACCGCGTCGCCGTTGACCGTCGCGCCGGTCGGGGTCCACTCCCGCAGCACGGTGAGTTTGCCGCTGGCGACGTGCGGTGCCAGCAGCGCTTCCAGCACTTCCAGCCACGCCTTCGGCTCGCCGCCGACCCGTGTCACCCAACTGTTGCCGGGGTTCAGGTTCTTCTGCTTGCGGGCGGCGTCGGTGAACGTCGGCCGCTTGCGGTACAGGTCGCGGAGGTCGTCCCGCAGCTTGCGGTAGTATTTCGTGCAGCCGTGACTCTCGACGTACTTGTGCTCGTCCGGCGGCACGCACTGGCTGGTGAGCTGGCCGCCGACCCAGTCGGTCTCCTCCGTCAGGATGACGGTGGCCCCTTCCCGCACCGCCCCCAGGGCAGCGGCGCAGCCGCCCAGCCCGCCGCCGACGATGACCACGTCGGCCGACAGTTCGGTGCCCGGCCGGGCACGGCCGGCGGCCGCCAGGGTGAGGGCACTGGTCAGGGCGAACTCGCGCCGGTCCATGATGCGTCCGCGATCGGGAAGGGGTGTGGGCTGTTATGGTACGGGTTGGGTCCGCCGCCGGCCGCGTACAACAGCCCCCGCCGATGCACTACACCCCCGCCCCGACGGCCCGCCCGTTCGACCCGCCACCGGCGCTGGGCCTGTACGCCCTGACGGCGGCCGTCCTCGCCCTGCTGGCCGCCGACCTGCTGCCGCTCGCCGGCGTCACCGAGTCCCGCACCGCCGTCGGCTTCCGGTTCGCGCTGCTGGCCGCGCTGGTCGGGGCCGTCCGCCCGCTGGCCCACACCCTCGACGGGCTGCTGTCCGGCCGGGTCGGGGCCGACGCCGCCATCGTGCTGGCGACCGTCGCGGCCATCGGCGTCGGCGAACCCGTGGTGGCGGCCGAGGTGGTGGCCATCGGGCTGTTGGGCGAGTGCCTCGAAGCGTTCGCGGTGGGCCGTGCCCGGCGGTCGCTGCGGGGGCTGGCCGAGCTGTTCCCGCTGCGGTGCTGGCTGGTCCGCGGCGGCGAGGAGGTCCGCTGCTTCACCACGGACCTCCGGCCCGGGGACGTGGTGCGGGTGAAGCCGGGCGGCAAGCTGCCGGCCGACGGCACGGTGACGGCCGGCCGGGCGGCGGTGGACACGGCCGCCCTCACCGGCGAGAGCCTGCCCCGCGGCGTCGGCCCGGGGGAAGCGGTGCTGGCCGGCGGCATCGTGGCCGACGGGGCACTCGACGTGGCGGTGACGGCGGTCGGCGACCAGACGACGGCCGGCCGGGTGGTCGAGCTGACGGCCGCCGCCCTCCGCGACAAGGGGTCACAGGAGCGGCTGGCCGACCGCCTGGCCCGGCTGTTCCTGCCGGCCGTGCTGCTGCTCACCGGCGTTGCGTTCCTGTTCCACTGGGGCCGCGGCGGGTGGGACGGCCCGGCGGCCCGCCTCGCGGTATACCCGGCGCTGGCGGTGCTGGTGGTGGCCTGCCCGTGCCCGCTCGTACTCGCCACGCCGGCGGCGGTGGCCGCGGCGCTCGGCCGGCTGGCCGGCACCGGCGTGCTGGTGAAGGGCGGGGCGGCCCTCGAACGCCTGGCCGCCGTGACGGCCTTCGCCTTCGACAAGACCGGCACCCTCACCGAGGGCGTGTTGGAAGTCGGGGCGGTCCACGGCGACCGTGACACCGTGTTGTCACTGGCCGCCGCCGCCGAGGCCGGCAGCGAGCACCCGCTAGCCCGCGCCGTGCTGGCGGCGTGGGGCCGACCGCCGCCGGCCGCGACCGACTTCGTCGCCGTGCCCGGGGCCGGGGTGACGGCCACCGTCGGCGGCGAGGCGGTGCGGGTGGGGTCGCCGCGGTTCCTGGCCGAAGCGGGGATCGAGGTGCCCGCCGACGTGCTGGCCGGGTTCGACCGCGACGGGCTGACGCCGCTGGCCGTCGCCCGCGGCGGAACGCTGGTCGGGGTGGTCGGCTGCCGCGACCGCCTGCGACCCGAAGCGGCCGGGGTGCTGGCCGAGCTGCGGGCGCTGGGCATCTCGCCTATCGTGCTTCTGACCGGCGACCGGGCGGCGGTGGCCAACGCCTTGCCGTTGGCACTGGACGAGGTGCGAGCGGAGCTGCTGCCGGCGCAGAAAGCGGAGTGGGTCTTGGCGAGCGGCGGGCGTAAGCCCGCTGAGGGGACGCGGACCGAACTCGGAGACGGCGCGCCGACCGGGTCAGCTCCCCTCAGCGGGCTTACGCCCGCCGCTCGCCAAGTCACCGCCTTCGTCGGCGACGGGGTGAACGACGCCCCCGCGCTCGCCCGCGCCGCCGTCGGCATCGCCGTCGGCGGCGGCGACCTGGCCGCCGCCGCCGGCGACATCGTGCTCCTCGGCGAACCCCTCCGCCCGCTGCCGCTGCTCGTCGCCGTCGGCCGGCAGACGGCCCGGGTGATCCGCCAGAACATCGTCGGCTTCGGGTTCGGGCTGAACCTGGCCGGCGTGCTGCTGGTCGGCGGGCTGTGGCCGCTCGTCGCCCCCCGCGGCGACTGGTACGAGGCCGCCCCGCTGGCCGGCGCGATCTTCCACCAGCTCGGCGCGCTGCTGGTGTTGGCCAACAGCCTTCGCATCCTGCTTGTCGCCCGGCCGACGCTGCCCGTCGTCGCCCGGGTGAACGCCGCGATCGGCCGCTTGTCGGCCGACGATCTGCTGCACGCCCTGTGGCACCGCCGGCCGTGGGTCGCCGCCGCGTGCGTCGTGGGTTGGCTGCTGTCCGGGCTGACGGCCGTCGGGCCGGACGCCGTCGGGGTGGTGCGGCGGTTCGGCGCGCTGCGGGACGACCTGTCGCCGGGGCTGCACGTCCGCTGGCCGTGGCCGGTGGAAGACGTGGTCGAGGTGCGGCCCACGGTGCGGACGGTCGAGGTCGGCTTCCGCACCCGCTCGGCCGAACAGCTTCAACAGTGGGACGTGATGCGTGCGGAACAGGCCCGGCTGCGGGGCGACACCTGGGCGGCCGGCCACGACGCCGACGCCGACCGCCGGCCGGCCGAAGCGGTGCTGCTCACCGGCGACGGCAACCTGGTCGAGGTGTTCGCCACCGTCGAGTGGGCGCCGGCCGACCCGCGGGCGTTCGTGCTGGCTGGGGCCGACCCCGAGGCGGCGGTGCGGGTGGCGGCCGAGGCGGCGGTGCGGGAGCTGGCCGCCGGCCGGCCGCTGGTCGAGCTGCTGACCGCCGGCCGGGCCGACTTCGCCGCAAGTGCGTTGGCCCGGACGCGGGTCGGGTTGCCGGCCGAACTGGGCGTCGCGGTCCGGGGGCTGATCGTGCATCACCTGCACCCGCCGGCCGAGGTGGTGGCCGACTACCACGCCGTGGCGGTGGCCATCCAGGCCCGGGACCGGCGGGTGAACGAGGCCGCGGCCGACGGGCTGCGGCGGACCCGCGGGGCGGCCGACGCGGCGGTCGGGGCGGTGCGACGGGCCGAGGCCGACGCCGCCCGGGTGCGGGCCGAGGCGGGCGCCGAGCGGGATGCGTTCTTCGCCCGCGCCGGGGTGCGACGGCGGCAGACGGCCGACGAGCGGGCCGTCACCGACCTGCGGCTGACGCTCGACGCGGTGGCGAGTGCGCTGCGGGGCCGGGCGAAGGTGTGGGTGGACGCCGACGCCCCGCCGGGTCGCCGCCACCTGTGGCTGGGCGACGGGCTGCCCCCGGATCGTAGCCCGACGCGCTAGCGAGGGAGGATGCCCCTCGCTGGCGCGTCGGGCTACGAACCAACGACGACCGAGAACCACCGATGCGCTGGCTGCTCCTGCTCCCCGTCCTCGCCTGGCTCGGCACGGCGTTCCTTGCCGCCGACGCCGGCGAGTTTACGTTCGTCACCAGGTTCGGCCGGCCCGTCGCCGTCCTCGACGGGGCCACCGACGCCGGCCTGCACCTGACTGCCCCGTGGCCCATCGACCGCGCCCGCCGGGTGGACCGCCGGCTGCACCTGTTCGACCTGCCGGCCGTCGAAGTGCTCACCCGGGACGCGGCCGACGGCCGGGTGGACAAATCCCTGACCGTCGATGCGGTGGTGACGTGGCGGGTGCCGGACGCCGCCGCCGCCGACACCTTCGTGCGGGCCGTCGGCACCCCGGAACAGGCCCGCCGGCTGCTCGCCCCCCGGCTGGCCGGCCGGCTCGCCACGGCCGTCGGCAACCGCCCGCTGGACGCGCTGGTGAGCGTGGCCGACCCGGCGGCCGTGGACGCCCGGTCCGCCGCCCTGCGCTCCGAGCTGCTCGCCGACCCGGTGCGGGCCGAGTACGGCATCGAGCTGGTGGACGTGCGGGTGCGGCGGTTCGGCTACCCCGAGGCGGTGCGGGCCGGCATCGCGGACCGCATCCGGAGCGAACGCGCCCGCAAGGCGGCCGAGTACGAGGCCGAGGGCAAGCGTCGCGCCGCGGACATCCTGAGCCGGGCCGACAGGGAGGCGAGAACGACGGAGGCCGAGGCGGCGGCGGCGGCCACGCGGATCCGCGGCGAGGCCGACGCCGAGGCCGACCGGCTGCGGGCTGAGGCGTTCGCCCGGGACCGTGAGTTCTTCGCCTTCCTGCACAAGCTGAAGGCCTTCCAGGCGGTCGTCAGCGACACCCGGGACGTGCTGCTGATCTCCACCCGCCACCCGCTGTTCGACCTGCTGGCCGGCCCGCCGAAGCCAGCCAGTGCGACAAATGAACCGTCAAACCGCTGAGCGCTGATTTGGCGAGCGGCCGGCGTGAGCCGGTCCGGCCCGGGGTGTGAAGTGGCCTCCCTCGCCGGGCCGGACCGGCTCACGCCGGCCGCTCGCCAAGAAGGTTCCCGATGAAACGCCTCCTCCTGCTCCTTGCCGCCGGCTACCTGCTGACCGGCGTCGCCGTCGTCGGCCCGGACGAGCGGGCCGTCGTCCGCCGGTTCGGCCGCATCGTCGCCCGGCCCGATCCAGGTCTGTGGGTCGGCTTGCCGTGGGGCATCGACCGCGTGGACCGCCTGCCGGCGCGGGCGGTGCGGCAACTGGCCGTCGGGGCCACCGCCGCCGACGAGGCCGCCGGGCTGTTCCTGACCGGCGATCAGAACCTCGTCGCCGCCGGGCTGGTGGTGGAAGTGTCCGCCGACCCGGACGGCCTCGACGACTTTTGGCTGCACCGCGACCGGGCCGACGGGGTGGTGGTGCGGGAAGCCGAGGCCGCCGCCGCCGAATGGCTGGCCGGCCGCGGCGTGGACGAGGCGCTGCTGACCGGCCGGGCCGGGCTGGCGACCTGGCTGGCGGCCAAGCTGCCGGCACGACTCGCCCCGCACCGGCTGGGTGTGGCGGTCGGGCGGGTGAGCGTCGAGCAACTGGCGGCGCCGCTGGAGGTGCGGGAAGCCTTCGACGCCGTCACCCGGGCGCAGGCCGGCATCGCCACGGCCGAGAACCAGGCCACCCAGCAGGCGACCCGGCTGACGCAAGAAGCCGAAGCCACCCGCTACCGGCTGGAACAGGAAGCGGTGTCCAACCGTGCCGCAACCCTCTCCGCAGCGTCGGCCGACGCCGCGGCGTTCGGCGGCCGGCTGGCGGCCCACCGGGCGGCCGGCCCGGACGCGCTGCCGGGGCTGTGGTGGGCGGAGATGACGCGGGCGCTGGCCGGGCTGCGGGCCAACGGCCGGGTCGATCTGCTCGACCACCACCTCGGGGCCAACGGCCTGGACGTGACGACGCCGGTCAGCCCGAAGCGGTGAGGGTTCGTAGCCCGAAGCGCGAGCGAGGTTTGATGGTTCGGACCGATCACCGCGACCGCAGACGGTAGCTGAACTCCCCGAGCAGGTCGCCGCGGTCGCCACCGTGGCACTGGAGGCACTGCCCGGCCGCGCGGATGGCCCCGAGCAGCCGGCCGCCCGGCCCGTCGTGAACCAGCTCGTCGCCGGCCCGCAGCCGGGCCAAGGCCGGCAACTCGAACCCGTCCGGGTGGCGGGTGGCGGCGGTGGCCACCTCGTCCATGCGGGGCAGCGACTCGGACAGATACACCCGCGGGTCCGGGGCCAGCAGCAGCCCGACCAGTTCGACCGTCTCGACGGCGAAGCCCTGCGCCGGCCCCGACCGCCGCCGCAGGGCGTGCGGCAGGAACCCGGCCACAGTGTCGCCCCGGCGGTAGCCCCAGCGGGCAGGGTCGGCGAAATCCAGGGCGTCGTCGCGGACCATCACGGCGAGAGGTGCGTCGGGCGTCGGCCTGGTCGGCCCATCCTCACCCAATCGCTCCGCCGACGGCTGGTTGAAACTCCCCATCCGCCCGACTCCGAACCCGGCGGTTTCGGTGAACAGCCCGACCTGTTCCTCGTGCAGCCGGCGAAGCATCCCCGTCCGGCTCCAGCGACGGTTAGAGGTGATCGACCCCCGCTCGTCGAACACCTCGTCGGTGTCGGTCAACTTCTGCTCGTCGAACACCGGCGGGATGCCGGGCGACCGCGGCGGCAGCCGGCCGGCCAGCGACTCGAACGGGTACACCGCTCGCAGCCGCGTGTACTCCCACTCGTTCCAGATGCCCAGACCGCCGGCCACCGCCCAGCCGGCGACGAACGACCCGACGCTGGCCAGCCGGTACGCCCGGACGCCACGCCTCGGCAGGGCCAGCAGTGGCAGGGCGACCAGCCCGAGGGCCACCTGCACCAGCACCGGCGGCAGGACGAACATCACGCAGTAGGCGAGGACCGCCGCGACCCCCAGGACGACGACCAGGGCGGCGGCCCGGTTGTCGCCCTTCCGGGCGCCGCTCACGAGCAGCAGCGTCGCCAGCAGCCCGAGGGACACCACGAGGGCGAAGACGAGCATCGGCCGGCCCCCGGGACGTGTGTCCCCATCGTACCCGGCCGGCGGGCGTGGTAACATGCGGTCGTCCCCCGAGGGCCGCGCCATGACCGAGATCGTGACCGCCGTGTACGAGAACGGGGTGCTCCGACCTACGACGCCGCTGGCGGTGCCGGAGGGCACGACCCTCCGCTTCCGGCTGACCACCGAAGACGACTCGCTGATGGTCGAAGGGCCGACGGACTTCGACCATGTCCTTGAGGTCATGGCCCGTATCATCGCCATTCCGGAAACGCCCGTCGGCGACCCGTCGCTGACCAATCGGGACCACGACAAAATCCTGTACGGCAGCCCGGGGGGGGTGCGGTGACGTTCGTCGACACCGGCGGCTGGTACGCCTGGATGGTCGCCTCGGACCCGGACCACGCGGCGATGGCGGCCTGGATGAAGGCCAACCGGGGGCCGCTGCTCACGTCCGACTACGTGATCGACGAGTCGTTGACCCTGATGCGGTCCCGCGGGCACAACGACTAGGCCGTGGCGTTCGGCGAGGCGGCGTTCTCCGGGCTGTTGTGCCGCATCCACCGTGTCACCGAGGCCGACCCCGCCGACGCCTGGCACACCTTCCGCACCTTCGCCGACAAGGACTGGTCGCTCACCGACTGCGCCAGCCGGGCCGTCATGCTCCGCCTCGGGGTGACCCAGGCGGTCAGCTTCGACAAGCACTTCCGCCAGTTCGGCAGCGTGGCCGTGCTGCCGTAGCGGTTGCTACCCTGTCCCCATGACGAGCGAACCCCTGGGCGTCGGGCTGGTCGGGTGCGGCACCGTCGGGGCGGCCGTCGCGGACCTGCTGCTCACCCACGCCGACCGCCTGACCGCCCGCGGCGGCCGACCCCTACCCCTGCGGCGGGTGGTGGTCCGCGACCCGGCCAAGCCGCGGCCCGTCCCCGCCCACCTGGTCGGCACCGACCCGCACGCCGTCACCCGCGCCGCCGACGTGCAGGTGGTGGTCGAACTCGTCGGCGGCACCGACTTCGCCCGCCGGGTGGTGCTCGACGCCCTGGCCGCCGGCAAGCACGTCGTCACCGCCAACAAGGCCCTGCTGGCCCACCACGGGCCGGAGGTGTTCGCCGCCGCCCGCGCCGCCGACCGGGCCGTGTGCTTCGAGGCGGCGGTTGCGGGCGGCGTCCCCGTCATCCGGGCGCTGGCCGAAAGCCTGGCCGCCAATCAGATCACCGCCATCCAGGGCATCCTGAACGGGACGTGCAACTTCATCCTGACCCGCATGGCCGAGGGCGGGGCCAGCTACCCGGACGCCCTGGCGGAAGCCCAGCGGCTCGGCTACGCCGAGGCCGACCCGACGCTGGACGTGGACGGGTCGGACACCGCCCACAAGCTGGCCGTGCTGGCCCAGATCGCCTTCGGCGTGACGGCTGCCCCGGCCGACCTGGAACGAACCGGCATCGACAAGCTGGACGCCGCCGACGTGCGGTACGCGGCCGAGTTGGGGTACGTCGTCAAGCTGCTGGCGGAGGCGTGGTCGGCCGACGGCGAGGTGGCGCTGCACGTGTCGCCGGTGCTGGTCCGCCAGACGGACATGCTGGCCCGGGTGCGGGGGGCGTCCAACGCCGTGCAGGTGGTCGGCGACGTGGTCGGCGAGACGCTGTACCAGGGGCCGGGGGCCGGCGCCCGGCCGACGGCGAGCAGCGTGGTGGCGGACCTCCTCGACCTGGCGGTGGGGCGTGGCCAGCGGACGTTCGCGGCGGCCCGGCTGTGGGACGGCCGGGGCCGCGGGTACCGGCTGGCTAAGACGGACATGGTGCGGAGCCGGTTCTACCTGCGGCTGGCCGTCGCCGACCGGCCGGGGGTGCTGGCCGACGTGTGCCGGGCGCTGGCGGCGGAGGGCATCAGCATCGCGGCGGTGGCCCAGCACGAGCCGGCCGAGGGCGAGGCGAGCGTGCCGCTGGTGCTGATGACGCACGCGGCCGAGACGGGCCGGTTCCGGGCGGCGGTGCGGGCGGTGGGCGACCTGCCGGGGGTGGCCGGCCGGCCGGTGGCGTACCCGGTGGCGGGGTAGTGAGTGGGCGCATGTTGACTACTGAATAAAAGTGCGCTAAAATGACGGGCGACCATCCGGGATGCTCCCCATGCCCGACACCACGCGCACTTACGAAGTCCGCTGCCCCGTCCACGGGTTCATCCGGTTCAGCGACTTGGAGCGGGATGTCATTAACCACCCGGTCTTCCAGCGACTCCGCCGCATCCGCCAACTCGCCTGGACCGACTACACCTACCCCGGAGCTATGCACACCCGTTTCGAGCACTCGCTCGGGGTAATGCACGTCGCCGGCGAACTGTACGACGCGGTGACGGCTCGGTCACACGACCTCCTCCGCAGCTACTACGGCCCCGACGACGAATGGCACGAACGGGACCGGGTAATCGTTCGGCTCGCGGCCCTGCTCCACGACATTGGCCACGCCCCGTTCTCGCACGCTGGCGAAGACCTGTTTCCGGTCAACCCCGCCATGCCGCCGAACTCCGTGACGGGCAAGCCGGCACGCTTCAAGCACGAGTTTTATTCTGTCGCCCTGATCCGGAGCCGGCTGGCAGAAGCGATCGACGGCAGCGAACACAACCGATCCGAGGTCAAGGCGGCCGACGTTGCCGACCTCCTCGACTCGTCGGTTTCGTCCCGCACCCCTGCGGCCGGGCGACGGCTGCTCTGGCGGGAGATGATTGCCGGCCAAATGGACGCCGACCGGATGGACTACTTGCTGCGGGACTCCCTCCACACCGGCGTCGACTATGGCCGGTTCGACTGGCGGCGATTGCTGAACACGGTTCAGGCGGTCGAGCGGCCGTCTGGAGAGGGGAATAACGGCCGGCTGGGGTTGCGGATCGGCATTAGCCGGGGCGGGGTCCACGCGGCCGAGGCGTTGGTACTCGCTCGATACTTCATGTTCACCCAAGTTTACTTCCACAAGACTCGGGTAGCTTATGACTGTCACTTCCGCCATGCACTTAAGGCGATGCTGCCGGAGGGGACGTTTCCGCAGCCCGATGATGCTGGGCTATTGGACTATTTGCGGTGGGATGACTGGCGGGTGCTGGGCCTGCTGGCCGAAGGCAACGGTGGGGACCACGGCCGCCGATTGCGCGACCGGAACCACTACCGCGAGGTGTACCACACCCCAGACGCGCCGACGCCAGCCGACCTGGACCACCTGTGTCGCACCCGCGACACGCTCGGCGAGCTGGTGGTGGCCGAAGTGCCTTCGTCGATCGCAGCCTACAAGCTGGCGGCCGACGCCGACATCGCGGTGGAGACCGAGGACGAGCGGAGGGTTGTTCGCCCACTCTCCTACTACTCGGCTGTGGTCCAACAGCTGAGTAAGGTGCCGCTCGCCATCACCCGGCTGTATGCCGCCGCCGAAGCTCGCCGGCGGGTCGCACAACTGGAGTTGCCATGACCGCGACTGACCGCACCGCCGTGTTGGCACGCATGGTGGACGAGTCGCCGAAAAAGCTCGGCCGCACCGCTGTCATGAAGCTCATGTACTTCCTTCAGGAGCAGGAGGGGATATCCCTCGGGTACGATTTCCGTCTGTTCACATACGGCCCATTCGACGCCGACGTGCTGTCCGACCTCGCGGCCGCCGACGCGGGGGGGGTGGTTGTTGAAAAACTCCGGACCTACGCCCGCGGGTATGGGTACGAGTTGACGCCGACCGAAAAGGCCAAGCCGTTGGCGGGTAGCCTGCCGCCGGCGGTCGCGGCCAAGGTCGATCAGGTGGTCGGCAAGTACGCCGGGTACGATGCGTCAGAACTGGAGCTGCGATCCACGATCCACTTCGCCGACCGGGAGGCCAAGCGGGCCGGTGAAGCCCTGCGACCGGATCAGCTCGCCGAGCGTGTGCATTACGTCAAACCACACTTCACACCCGCGACTATTCTCGACCGGGTGAACGAAATGCGGGCCGACCTGCGAGCCGTGGCCGGCTAGTCAGCGGAAGGGGAGGGATTCGAACCCTCGGGACTTGTTACGGCCCGCCGGTTTTCAAGACCGGTGCGATCGACCACTCCGCCACCCTTCCGGCGGGTGGAGCATACCAGCCGGCGGCGGCGGGGGCAACCGGGGCCGGTGTCACCCCCGCGGCGGTAGTGGCCGGGGGCTGGGGTCGTAGGCCAGCCAGCCGACGGCGGCCAGGAGCAGGCCGGCGGCCAGCAGGTACAGCAGGCCGTACAAGTCCCACCGCCGCCGCCCCCAGCTGCGGTCCACCCCCCGCAGCCCCAGCCACACGCTGCCGGCACAGCACGCCACCACGGTCAGGTATATCGGCACGACATGCACCCCGTTGCGGCCGACCAGCCCGCCGCCCGCCTCTCTTGTCGTCTGTTGCGGCAGGTAGGGGCCGGTCCTGTACAGCACGGACAAGAACAGGTGGGTGCTGACGGCCAGCAGCGCCCACCCGCCGGCCGTCGCGGCGGCGGCGTTGAGCCGCTGATACCAGTCCCCCCGGTAGCCCCGCAGCCGCTCGGCCAGCCACACCCCGCCCAGGCCGGCCCCCAGGAACCAGTCGGCCAGAAGCGGCAGCGCCACCGCCATCCGGTCGATCCGCTCGCTGGTGCAGTTCGTCTGATGCGCCAAGGCCAGGCACAGCACCGCGTACGAGTTCCAGTCCGGGTGGGCCGGGTGGGCCGGGTGGAAGTCGGCCGGCAACGTCACGTCGGCCGGCAGGTGCGGGGCCAGCGCCCGGAAGTCGGCCGTCAGGTCGGCCTGCAGCTTGGCCGGGTCGAGCGGGGCGTACGCCCGGTTGAACGCCGGCCCGTCGGTGGCCAGCGGGTACACCGCCCGCCGGCCGGTCGGCGTCCCCCTCAACTCGGCGGCCACCTCGAACGGGGTGGCCGCCAGCAGGGCCAGCAGCCCGACCGTGACCGCCGCCCCGGTCCGGGCGGCCCGGTCCCGCGGCCGGCCGACGGCTAGGATCAGCCACCCGACGGCCACCGTCAGCACCACCGACCCGATGGCCGGGACGAGATACCCGCCCGGTAGCCGGGTCAGCCAGGTCGTCCACCCGTACAGCGACCCCCAGCCGAGGTCGGCCGGCGCGGTCAGGTTGAACGACACCGGCTGGCCGCCGACCGTGGTGGTCATCGTCAGTGGCACCCCCACCCGACTCATGCCGTACGACAGCCCCCACGCCAGCCCGAGCAGCGGCAGCCCGACGGCCGCCCCGGTGTTCCCCCGCACCCACCGCCACGCCGCCGCCAGCGTGGACAGCGGCCGCGCCTTCGTCGGCTCGCCGGCCGCCCAGCGGTCCAGGTCGTCGGCCAGTTCGGCGGCGCTGGCGTACCGCCCGGCCGGCTGTTTCGCCAGGCATTTCAGCGCCACCGCCGCCAGGTCGCGGTCCCCCGGCGGCGGGGCCGGCTCGTCCTCCTGTGCCTGCCGCAGCACCTCCAGGGCCGGGCCGGCGAACGGCGGCCGGCCGGCCAGCAGCTCGTACAGGATGGCCCCGAGGCCGTACACGTCGGCGGCCGTGGTCAGCCCCTTGTCCCCCCGGGCCTGCTCCGGCGCCATGTAGGCCGGGGTGCCCATGACCGCCCCGGTGCGGGTGTGGGCGGCGTCGGCGTCCAGCCGCCGGGCCAGCCCGAAGTCGGCCAGCAGCGGCTCGCCGGCGGCGTCCAGCAGCACGTTGGCCGGCTTCAGGTCGCGGTGCAGGATCGCCCGCTGGTGGGCGAAGTGGACGGCCCGGGCCAGCTTGGCCACCAGCCCGGCCGCCCGCCGGGGGTCGGCGGCCACCTCGGCCATGCAGTCCTTCAGGCTGCCGGCGGCCAGCTTCATGCTGAAGAACGGCCGGCCCTGGTGCTCACCCACCTCGTACACCGGCAGGACGTGCGGGTGGTCGAGGCCGGCGGCGGCCCCGGCCTCGGTGCGGAACCGCTGCCGCTCGGCCGGCGAGGCGAACTCGCCGGCCAGGATCATCTTGAGGGCCACCACCCGGTCGGCCGACACCTGCCGGGCGCGGTAGACGACGCCCATGCCGCCGCGGGCCAGCTCGTCCAGCAGCTCGTAGTCGCCGACCCGGTCCGGCGGCGGGGCCGGCGGGTCGGCGGGTCGGCGGGTCGGCGGCCGGCGGCTGGGTGGCGTCCGGGTCGTGGGTGCGGGTCGGCTGGTCGGGCATGGCAGTGGGCCAAGTGTACCCGACCGGCCGGGGGACACAATGGCCCGACCGAAGGACTTTCCGATGACCGGCACCGGCCGGAGTCGGCCCCGCCGGTCGGTCGGTAGGATGAGTCACGCCGTCCGGAGGACGCTCGCATATCCGCCACGCTCGTCGCCCCGCCGGGGCGGCTGGCCACCACCTTCCGCCAACTGGCCGACCAGTGGCGGGCCGACACCCTGTACCTGTCGTCCACCACCGACATCGCCACCCACCCGGCCTACCAGCGGATTATCGGCCTCGGCCCGCAGGTCATCCCGCTCGTCTTGGCCGAACTGGAGCGGGGGCCGGGCCACTGGTTCTGGGCGCTGGCCGCCCTCACCGGCGAAGACCCGGTGCCGCCGGCCGACCGCGGCGACCGCCCGGCCATGACCGCCGCCTGGCTCCGCTGGGGCCGCGACAACGGCTGGCTGACGTGACCCCGCTGGAACTCGCCTTCCCCGGCCTGCTCGCCGGTGCGGGCCGCCGGCCCGCAGGTGCGCCAGCATCCCGGCGTGCGTGCAGCCGCCGTCCTCCAGGGCGTCGGCCAGCACCGGCAGCGCGGCCCAGTCGCCGCTCGCTTCCACCGCTTGCGCCAGGTGGACGGCCGTCACCGTGCGGTAGGTGGTCGGGTCCGGCAGCGGCTGGAACGGGTCGCCGAACAGGCAGCGGATGGCGGCCGCCAGCGGCGGGTTGTCCCGGTCGTCGGCCAGCAGCGACTGCACCGTCTGGTCGAGTGAGAACCCGTCCGGCAGGGCGTCGGCGGCGCGGACCAGCACCCGCGCCAAGACCGAGGTTGTCGCCAACAACTCGCCGATCCGGCGGTCGTGCCCCGCGACTTCATCCAGCAACGCCCGGAGTCTGGTCCGCAGAGCGAGCTGGTCCGGCTCGGCCCAGTCGGGCGGGTGGTCGATGACGGCGTCGAACAGTTGCCGCAGCTTGTGGGCGGGTAGTGGGGTCGGCCGCCCGACCGCCCGGCGGAGCCAGCCCGCCAGCGCCAGCCGTGGCCCGCGGAGGTGGCTCACCAGCGCCAGCGGGTCGGCGGACGTGGCCCACGCGGCGGCGGTCATGCGTGCGGCCCGCCCTACTTCATCAGCAGGACCGTCACCGCCGCCCCGGCGGCCGCCCCGGCCCCGACCAGCAGCCACGCCGGCGGCCCCCGCCGCGGCGGTGCCGCCGGCGGGATGCGGTCGCCCGGCGGCCGGGTGACCGGGGTGACGGTGTACTGCATCGTCGTGTTCTGGTCCGCGGCCGGCAGCGGCTGGGCCTCCGTCGGGGCCGCCATGTGCCGCCCGCTCAGGCTGGCCGCCGCGTCCGGGGCCACCACGTACCGGCCGCTCGGCGGCGGCGGCCGGTACGGGGTCTCGGCCAGGTCGCGGAACTCGGTCACGTCCCGCAGCGGCCGGAACTGGCCGTGCTTGGTGCGGCTCACCAGGATGCCGGCGATCGCCCCGGCATACCCCCCCTGGGCGTTCCGCCGGATGCTGTCCATCGTCCCCTTGACCGTCTTCGTCTGCCCGTCGGCCGCCTTGTACACCATGTACCACAGGTCCACCGGCTCGGACTTCGGCGGCAGGTCGCCGGGCACCGGGGTCGGCTGGAACGACCCGCTGGTCTGGCCCCGCCAGCTCAACCCGGTCAGGTCTTCCATGAACTCGCGGCAACTGGCCGGCCGCTGGGCGGCGTCGTGGTGCATGGCCCGGCGGATGGCGCAGTTGACCCGCTCGCTCAGCTTCGGCACCAGGTCCACGGGCGGCGGGAAGTTGTTCTTGGTCTTCCGCATCCAGCACTCGAGCGGGCTGGTCTTGCTGAACGGCACCTCGCCCGTCACCATCGTGTACAGGGTGGCCCCGAGGCTGTACACGTCGCACCGCACGTCGGCGTTCTTGGCGTCGCGGAACTGCTCCGGGGCCATGAAGTGGGGCGTCCCCAGCCCGCGGCCGGTGCGGGTCAGGTTGGACTCCGCCTCCACGTCCTTGACCAGCCCGAGGTCGGTCAGCTTGGCCACCCCGGCGGGCGTCACCAGGATGTTGTCCGGCTTCACGTCCCGGTGGATGAGGCCCTGCTTGTGGGCGCGGTGCAGCCCCTCGCACACCTGGCTGATGAGCCGGACGGCCTCCGCCTCGGGCAGCGGGCCGTCCCGCTCCACCCGCTGGCCGAGCGACTCGCCGTCCACGAATTCCATGACCAGGAACGGGGACGGCCCGCCGCCGTACTCGATGGCCTTGACCACGTTCGGGTGGTCGATCAGGGAGGCGGCCCGGAACTCCTGCTCGAACCGCTTGACCAGCAGCGGGTTCTTGGCCGTCTCGGCCGGCACCACCTTGATGGCCACCAGCTCGCCGGTGCCCGGGTGCCGGGCCTTGTACACCGCGCCCATGCCGCCCTCGGCGATCTTATGGATCACCTCGTAGGCGCCGATGAGTTTGGGCGGGGCGGCAGCGGACATCCGGAACCTCAGCCGGTCGGGCGATCTGTACCAACCATATAGGTCATGACGCGTTACGGCGGGGAAAGAAACCGCGCAACGCACGGCCGGCCACCAACGCCGGCCGGCCCGCCGTGCCGGTCGCGCCTGCGCGGATTACCGAAACCCCGCCGCCGGCCGGGTCAAATTGCTTGTCATTGTCCCCGCCAGCCGTCACAATCACGTGACCACCCGGGGTGTACGCTCCGGTCCGCCGTCGCCGCGCCCGACTTGTACCCCGGACCGCACCAATGGGCACGCTGGGTAAAGTCTTGCTGGTCGTCAACCTGCTCGCGGCCTTCGGGCTGACGTATTTCGCCGCCCAGGACTGGACGCAGCGGCGGAAGGTGCAGGCCGCCGCCCTCCAGCACTTCGTCGCCGTCAAGGGCCTGCCGGTCGAGGGGCCGGCCACGGCCGACGACACCGTGCCGTTCCCGATCGAGCTGACCGGCGGCCAGGCCACTGACAGCGTCCGCAAGTCGTTCCTGGTCGAGTACTTCAAAGGCACCGACGGCGGCGGCAACTTCGGCGACCCGACCCCGCCGGTCAGCCAACTGGCCGAACTCGGCCGGGTCAAGGCGAAGGTGCAGGCGGTGGTCGCCGGGCTGCCGGGGCCGGCCGAGAAGCTGGCCTACCTGTGCGGCAGCCTGAACGGCAGCAGCTTCACCCCGGGGCTGCTGGCCCGGCTGGCCGGCTGCTACGAGGAGCGGGCGGCGGCCGTCGATCTGGCCACCCGGCCGGGGGACAAGGCGGCCGACGCCGCGACGGCGGAGGCGGCCCTGGCCCGCCGGTTCGAGTCGGCTGAGAGCATACGGGCCGACCAGTCGGCCGCCGATTCCGCGGTGGTGAAGGAGAAGTCGGAGGCGGCCAAGAAGGCCAACGCCGACGCCAAAGCCGCCTTCGACGCCTGGCAGCAGAACCTGACCAACGCGATGGCCCTGGACACGTACCGCAAGGCCGTCGAGGGGCTGCGGGCGGCCCAGGACGACGAGGCCAAATCGCTGCTGGCCCTCGGGAGTTCGGCCGCCAAAGACGTGGGCGACCGCCGCCGCAAGGTGGCCCACCTGCTCGGCGAGCTGGACGGGTCGGCCGCCTGGCAGCAGCGGGTGGCCCGGGTGGTCGGCCTGCGGGCCTACCGCGAGTCGGTCGGCGAGCGGGTGGACCGGCTGCGGGAATTCGCCCGGTCGGCCCAGGCCCAGGCGGTGGCCGAGCAGGTCGAGTTCAACGATACGTTCGAGCGGCTCAAGCAGCAGGCCGACGCCCGCACCCGCATCCTCCTCCAGCAGCAGGGCATCACCGCCGACCTGGTCGCCCAGCAGGCCAAGGAGCGGGAGGCGACGGCCCTGCGGCGGGGCCAGTTCGTCACGCGGCAGGCCGACCTGGCCGCCGTCCGCACGGAGGTGGCCGACGCCCTGGCTCGGCAGACGGCCGTCGAGGCCGAGCTGGTCGCCGTCCAGAAGAAGGTGGGCGAGGCGCTGCGGAGCAACTTCGGCCTGGAAGACCAACTGAAGGCGGCCGAGTACAAGGCCGGCGGCGCCCAGTAACCCCGCACCGGGATTCGACCATGCTTCCGCGGCTGCTGGTGCTGGTGAACGTGTTCCTGTCCGTCGGGCTACTGGCCTGGGCGCTCACCCTGTCCACCAACCGGCTGGACTGGGTGGACGGCAAGACCGACACCGGCACGACCAAGGGCCAGATCACCCTCCTCAAGGAGGAGATCGACCGGGCGGCCAAGGGGTCGGCCGATCTGAGCCGGGCGTATGTCGAGCGGACCAAGTCGCTGGCCGACGCCGAGGCGTTCCGCACCAGCCGCCGGGTCGGCTACGCCGACCGACTGAACAAGGCCCGCAACGGCCAGTTCCTCAAGCCGGTGGCGCTGCCCGGGAGCGACTCGTTCGTGGACCTGGGCCGGGACGGCGGGCCGGAGCCGGGGCCGGGCGGCAAGCCACTCCGCGGGTCGGAGGCGGTGCAGGCGGACATCCAGCGGGAGCTGCGGGCGGCCGACCGGGCGCTGGCCGGCGACGCCCCGCTGGTGCTGCCGCCGGAGGCCGACCTGGACGCCGCCCTGACCGACGACAACCGCTACAAAGAGCTGACCGACAAGCTCGGGTTCAGCGACCTGCGGAAGCTCCAGGCGGTGCTGGCCGACCGCATGGCCGACGCCGACAAGAAGGTGCTCAAACAGAAGGACATCCGCACCAACCTGCGGGACGAGGCCCAGCAACTGGCCGCCGTGCGGGTGAACTGGCGGGCACAGCTGCAAGACCTGCTCGACCGCCAGGGGCAACTGAACCGGCGGCTGGGCGGGTTGGGCGGGCGATAGTTGGTGGGACAGGCTTTTAGCCTGTCCCGCCCGAGCACAAGCATCCGGGGTCCGACACAACGGGGCGGAGGCTGAGCGATGACGGTCCTGGGCAAAATCCTGGTGTTCGTGGTACTCGTCCTCAGCCTGCTGTGGACGTTCTTAACGGCCAGCACGTTCGCCGCCCGCACCAACTGGCAGGCGACGGCCAAGCGGTATCAGGACGAGACCCAGAAGGCGGGCACGTCGGCCACCGCACTGGCCGCCCAGATCGCCGCCGAGCGGGAGGCGGCGGCCGAGACGACGCGGGTGATCCGCGAGGACCGGGACCGCTACGCCAGCACCACCGACCTGATCGGCAAGGACCGAGACCAGCTCCGCCAGCAATACAACGAGTTGTTGGAGAGCACCAAGAAGCAGTCGGCCGAAGCGGCCCCGCTGATCGGCCAGAAGCAGAAGCTGATCGACGAGGTGACGCTCAAGGACGACCAGATCCGCCAGAAGGATGCTGAGATCAACCGGCTGGTGCTGAGCGAGCAGGCGGCGGTGGTGAAAGCCGGCGAGCGGTCCAGCGAGGCCAAGGCCCAGACCGAGCGGGCCAACCGCCTGGCCGACCAGGTGCAGGCGCTGCGGGAGGCGCTGGAGTCGGTCAAGCTGGCCGGCGGCGCCCGCCCCGGCCAGCCGGCCGGGGTGCGGGTGCCGGCCCCGTCCCAGTTCCGGGCCAGCGTGGTCGGCGCCCAGGCCGTCGGCGGCGAGACCTACGTGACCATTAACCAGGGGTTGGACGCCGGGCTGCAGAAGAACACCGAGCTGACCCTCCAGCGGCTGACCGGCGGCGGCCAGTACCTGGGCCGGCTGGTCATCACCGAGGTGAACCCGAAGGACGCCATCGGTAAGTTCGTCCCCCCGCAGGGCCGGCGGCTGACCCGCGACGACCTGCCCCGGGCCGGCGACACCGCCACCGGCGGCACCAACTGACCGCCGCCCCACCCGACCGACCGGAGCCTGGACATGGCCCGCAAGAAGAAGAGTAAGCGGCGGGACGACGACGACGAGGACGACCTGCCGGCCGACCCGACGGACGAGACCGAGTCGTTCGCCGACGACCAGCCCCGCCGCCGCAAGCCGAAGGACGACGCCTGGACCGGCCTGCTGGCCATCGCCCTGCTCGGGCTGATCGGGGCGACGGTGCTGTTCTACCTGGACCACGCCGCCCTGAGCGGCCAGCAGGTGTCGCCGCCGAGTTTCACCCTGCCGGGGCTGGGCGCCGCCCAGCCGGGCTGACGAGGAGCCGTTCGATGCCCCCCCGCACCGTCGCCGCCCCCGCGCAGAACACCGTGTACGTGGCCATGCTCGGGCTGGCCGTGTTCGCCATGACCGTCGGCTGCCTGATGCTCGGGCTGGAGCTGGCCGGGTACGACACGGCGACGCCGCCGCCGGTCACCGCCTTCACCCCGCCGAAGGTGGAGCCGCGGCCGACCGCCCCGGCGACCGCGACCCCGGCCGGCACCCCCGCCCCCGGCGGCTCCGCGAAGGCACCCCCGACTCCGACCCCGCCGCCGGCCGCCCCGGTGTTCGTGCCGACGCTGCCGACCCCGCCGGCCGTGGCCAAGGTGGAGCCGCCGAAGGTGGCGCCGCCCAAGGTCGAAGACGCGAACCGCGGCCCGCGGCCGGGGTTCAACCTGACCGCGCCGAAGCCGTAGCAGTTGTCTTGGCGAGCGGGGGGCGTAGGCCCCCTGTTGGCTGACGTGACCGGAAACCCGTTGTGTCACCGCCCGCGACAGTTGACACGGGGCTTACGCTCCTCGCTCGCCAAGACCTGACCCGATGACCGTTACACCGCTCGGCGACCAGGCCGTTCTCGCCGAACTGGCCGACGAGTCGGCCGCCGTCAACCTCGCCGCCGCGGTGCGAGCCGCCGCCCCCCGCTGGCTGCTGGACGTGGTGCCGGCGTACCACCGCGTCGGCGTCTTCTTCAACCCGGATCACGTTTCCACCGCCGCCGTCGCCGCCTGGCTGCGGGAGCTGCCGCCGGCACGCCACGCCCACCAGCCGACGACGCACGTCATCCCGGTGGACTACACCGCCGGCCCGGACTTGCGGCACGTCGCCGACACGCTCGGGCTGACCCCGGCCCGGGTGGTCGAACTGCACACGTCCACCGAGTACACGGTGTACGCCGTCGGATTCGTGCCGGGGTTCGCTTACCTCGGGCATCTGCCGGCGGAGCTGTGCGGGGTGCCGCGGCTGGCCAGCCCGCGGGTGCGGGTGGCGGCCGGCATGGTCGGGCTGACCGGCCGGCAGACCGGCGTCTACCCGTTGCCGCGGCCGGGCGGCTGGCCGCTCGTCGGCCGGACGGACGTGAAACTGGTGGACGTGGCGGCCGGCTACTTCCCGCTGCGGGTCGGCGACAAAGTCCAGTTCCGAGTGCTGAGTGCTGAGTGCTGAGTGCTGAGTGCTGAGTGCAAAACCATGACCCAACCCACTGCCCCCGATCCGGACTCTGCACTCTGCATTCTGCACTCTGCACTGATTTCCGGCCGCTACCGCCACTTCAAGGGCAACGAGTACGAGGTCGTCGGCGTCGCCACCCACTCGGAGACGCACGAGCCGCTGGTCGTGTACCGGCCGCTCTCCGGCAACGGCGGGCTGTGGGTGCGACCGCTGGCCCTGTTCCACGACCACGTCGAGCGGGACGGGTACAGCGGGCCGCGGTTCGTGAAGCTGGCCGACGGGTGAAAGCCCACGCCCCTCATCGAACTATCGTCGGGAGGTGGGAACCCGAGGTCCGCGCATGACGATCCGTCGCCCGTGGGTGTTGCTGTTGCGGGCCGCTGCCGGCTGTGGCGGCAAGGGGCCGCCGCCGCTGGCACCCGCCGACCCGCCGGCGGTGACGGTCGAACACCCGGTCGAGCGGACGCTGGACAGCTACGCCGAGTTCACCAGCTACCTGGACGCCGTCGAGCGGCAGCAGGTGCGGGCGCAAGTGATCGGCTACCTGAAGGCGGTCAAGTTCAAGGGCGGGGAGTTCGTCACGAAGGGGCAGGACCTGTTCGCCATCGACCCGCTGCCGTACCAGGCGGCGGTGGACAGCGCCCGGGCGTCCGTCGCCCGGGCCGAAGCCGACGTGGCCAGCGCCAAGGCCAAGCTACTGGCGGCCGAGCGGGACTACACCCGCAGCCAGTCGTCCGGCGGGGTGAGCAAGCAGGAGGTGGACAACTATCTGGCCGCCCGGGACGCGGCCGTGGCCGTCGAGCAGTCCGGGGTGGCGGCCATCGCCAGCGCCAAGGCCGGCCTGGTGACGGCCGCGTTCAACCTGGCCAACTGCACCGTCAAGTGCGAGGTGGCCGGCGTCGGCCGCGTCAGCCGCACCCCGGTGACGCCAGGCAACCTGGTGTCGGCCGGCACCACCGTGCTGTGCAGCGTCACCAGCCTGGACCCCGTGTACGCCTACTTCGTGGTGGACGAGCAGACCAGCCTGGCCTACCGCACGACGATTTTCGACAAGAAGGAGCTGCCCAACCCGCGGGACGTGAACGGCCCGGGCCTCAAGTGCTTCATCGGGCTGAAGGACGAGACCGGCTACCCGCACGCCGGCAAGGTGGACTACGCCGCCCCGGAAATCCTCCGCGGCACCGGCACCCGCGAGATCCGCGGCACCATCGCCAACCCGGCCCCGTACCGGCTGGGGCCGGGGGACAGCATCCGGGTGCGGGTGGAAAGCGGGGCGGCCAAGAAGCTGGTGACGATCCCCGAGTCGGCGGTCGGCAGCCAGCAGCGGCAGAAGTTCGTGTACGTGGTCGGCAAGGGCGAGACGGGCGACGACATCGCCGAGTTCCGGCCGGTGACGCTCGGCCCGACCCGGGACGTGGGCGGCACCCGGCTGCAGGTCGTCGCCGGCGGGCTGACGCCGGCCGACCGGGTGGTGGTGAACGGCCTGCTGCGGGTGCGGCCGGGGGTGCCGATCAAGGCCGAGCGGAAGCCGTCGCCGGTGCCGGCGGACGCGAAGTAGGGCACGGTTCGACGTGCCGCCGGCGGGGGCGGCACCCGGACGGGACACGCACTCGCCACTCAGACCGACAGACGGCACGGCGAACCGTGCCCTACGAGGCACCCCATGTTCGCCCTGTTCTTCGTCCGCCGGCCGGTGTTCGCCATTGTCATCGCCGTCATCACGACGCTCGTCGGCCTGCTCGCGCTGACGGCCCTGCCCATCGCCCAGTACCCGGAAGTGGTGCCGCCGCAGGTGGTCATCACCGCCTTCTACCCCGGGGCCACCGCCGAGACGGTGGCCGCCACCGTCGCCTCGCCCATCGAGGAACAGGTGAACGGGGTCGAGAACATGCTGTACATGGAGTCGCAGGCTACCAGCGACGGGTCGCTCCGCCTGACCGTCACGTTCAAAATCGGCACCAATCCGGACACGGCCCAGGTGCTCGTGCAGAACCGCGTGGCCATCGCCCAGCCGAAACTGCCGGACGTGGTCAAGGCCATTGGCGTGACCACCAAGAAGCAGTCGAGCGCCATCCTGCTGGTGGTGTCCCTGTACAGCCCGCCGGACCCCGCGACGGGCAGGCCGAAGCTGGAGCAGTTGGAGGTGAGCAACTACGCCCGCCTGCAGGTGAAGGACGACCTGGCCCGCATCCCCGGCGTCGGCGACGTGTTCGCCTTCGGCGAGCGGGAGTACTCGATGCGGATCTGGCTCGACCCGGACAAGATGGCCGACAACAACCTGTCGGCGGCGGACGTGGCCGCCGCCGTGCGGACCCAGAACACGCAGGTGGCGGCCGGCCAGATCGGCCAGGCCCCGGCCCCGGCCGGCCAGCAGTTCGAGATGGTGGTCAACACCCAGGGCCGGCTGACCGACGCCCGGGCGTTCGAGGACATCGTCGTCAAGTCCGGCGTGGACGGCACGGGCGGGGAACAGCTCGTCCGCATCCGGGACGTGGGCCGGGCCGAACTCGGCGCCCGCAACTACGACACGGCGGCCACCCTCGACGGCCGGCCGTCCATCGGCCTGCCCATCTTCCAGCTCCCCGGGGCCAACGCCTTCACCACCGCCGAGACGGTCCGCGAGAAGATGAAACAGCTCCGCGAGTCGCCCGGCTGGCCGGCCGGCATCGAGTACGCCATCATCTTCGACCCGACCACGTTCATCGAAGCGTCGGTGGAAGCCGTCGTGGACACGCTGGCGGAAGCCATCGTCCTGGTGGCCATCGTCGTGCTGGTGTTCCTCCAGAGCTGGCGGGCGGCGGTCATCCCCGTGCTGTCGGGCGTCGTGTCGCTCGTCGGCACGTTGGCCGCCATGTACGCCCTGGGGTACAGTATCAACTCGCTGACCCTGTTCGGCATGGTCCTGGCCATCGGCATCGTGGTGGACGACGCCGACCGCCTGTATTTCGGCACCAGCGGGCCGGGCAGCGGCGACCCGCTGTTCGCCGTCCGGGCCGGGGCCACCGGCGACATCACCCCGGCCAAGGGCGAGACGAGCGGCGAGTGGGTGGCCTGGAGCCGCACCAAGGCCGGGCCGAGCGTGGCCAGCCCGGTGGCGGCCGGCGGGTTCGTGTCCGTGCCCGGCAAGCGGGGCACCCTGAGCTGCTACCACGCGGCCACCGGCGAGCCGGCGTACAAGGACGAGCGGGTGGGTGCGCTGCGGACCACCACCCCGTCGGCGGTGGTGGCCGGCGGCCGGGTGTACCTGCCGGACGAGAACGGCCGGACGGCGGTGGTGAAGGCCGGGTGTACGTCCGCGGCCGGGACAAGCTCTACTGCATCGGGGCGGAGTAGGACGGGCCGGTGGTTCGTAGCCCGACGCGCGAGCGCGGGACGATATCGCCGCGGAGAGGATATCGTCCCGCGCTCGCGCGTCGGGCTACGAACCACCGGCCAGCCGCCGCACCTCTGCCCGGCCGAGCTTTTTCAAGAGCGCCACGTTCCGCCGCGGGATGTCGCCCAGGTGGTCGCCGGCCACCTCGCTGATGCTGTCTTCGCGGAGCAGGTGGAGCATCGGGAACGGCGAGCGGTTGGTGCCGTTCTCGGCCGCGTCCGGGTGGGTGCCGGCGAACCGCCAGCCGGGGTGGAAGCCGGCGACCTGCACCACGCCCCGCAGCCCGAGCGTCACCAGCAGCCGGTCGGCGTCGGCCAGGAAGTCGTTGTAATCGAGGAAGTCGGCCAGGGCGTGCGGGTGGACGAGCAGGGTGGTTTCGGTCACGTCCCGCGGCGTCGCGGTCAGCAGGGCCAGCTCGTCGGCCAGCGCGGCCAGCAGCGCCTCGGCGTCGGCGGCCGGGGTGACGGCGTAGCGGACGCGACCGCTCGCGCTGGGGCGGCGGGCGAACGGGCACAGGTTCAGCCCGATGACGAACCCGTCCACCCACCGGCGGGTCGCGTGCAGTGCGTCGGCGTCCACGGCGTCAGTTTACCCGGCCGGCCGGGCGTGGTACACTGGTGGCGTCGGGAACCCTAGCTCAACGGTCAGAGCAGCCCGCTCATACCGGGTTGGTTCAGGGTTCGAATCCCTGGGGTTCCAGTGCAGCGGGGGCGAATGGCCCGTCAGTCGGCCGCCCCGAACACCACGTCGTCCCGCCCGCCGTCGCCGGCCCCGCGGCGTGCGGCGGGAGACAGTTCCGCGACCTCGACCGACTCTAGCTCCGTCAGCCTCTTGCCCCACTGCCGGCGCCAGGAGTCCGCATCGGGGTGCTTGTGATAGCCCGGTGGGGCGACGGCGAACGGGCCAGCCCACTCTGATTTTATTGGTAGCAACGACAGGCCCGCACGGCGTGCGGTCGAGGAGTGCGCCCCGCTCCGCTGGTCCTTGGCGTTCGGACTTCGGGTCCACGTCTCGAACGTTGAGCCGCCGCCGCCGGTCAATTTGTCCGGGTCGTCCGGGTCGATGAGAAACCACTCGATGCTCTCTTTCGGGTGCCCGTTCGGGTAGTGGGCGGTCAAGATGCCCCCGTCCCGCTCCCACGTGCCCCCGCCCTGGCCGCTGCGGGTCAGTACCCCTTCCGCGACCGTCAAGACGTGCGTCTCGTTGCCGGCCGGGTCGGCGAACGTCCACTCGCCCAGGAAATTGAACCCGGCCCCGCCGTCGGGCAGCCGCACGTAGTCGCCCCGCGTCGTCCGGTCGTCTTGCAGCGAGGTGAATTGGATCAGACGCGGAGTAACGCTTCCTGTTCCAGACATCGCTTCTTTCGGCTTGACCACTGGTCGAATGATTTTTCGCTCATTAATTGTCAAATTTCCTTTGGAGTTTATGGTTCCGAAATAATACTGCCGCCAACCGCTGCCGTAACGGCTCGTGAACTGCACCACATCTCCCGTCCGTTCGATCACGGTCCAGCTCGCGCCGCCGACTTCCACCCGCCCGTTCGTATAGGTCGTCACATACTTCCCGGCCCACACGGACAGCTCTGGCGCGAGGACGCGGTCGGCTTCCGGGGCGGGCGGCTTCGCGGCGACCGGACGTTCGACGCGGTTCGGCGCGACGGCCGGCCGGTCGTCCGCCGGCACTTCGGCCCCGGCCGGCACGCTCGTGACCACGGCGGGGCCGTTCGCCGTCTGCCGCTTGACGACCCCGGCCGCCACCGCCGCCACCAGTGCGACCGCCGCCACCGCCCCGACGACCCACGGCCACCGCCGGGCCGGTGGCCGGACCCGCTTGGCGATCAGCGTTCGCCCCTCGGACCGCCGCCGCAACACCCGCGTCGCCGCCGGCGCCACCGACACGGTCGGCCTTGCCACCTCGGCGGCCGGCACCACCGTGGCCCCCTTCCCATTCGGCCGGACGATGAACGGCCGCACCGCCGCCGCCACCTCGCCGGGCGTCTGGTAGCGGTCCTCCCGCCGCTTGGCCAGCATCTTCGCCACCACCGCCGCCAGCTCGGCCGGCACGTCCGGCCGCACCTCGGTCAGCGACTTCGGCGGCCGGTGGCGGTGGGCGTCCACCTTGCCCATCAGGCCGGCCGCGTCCCGGAACGGCGGCGCCCCGGCCAGCAGGCAGTACAGGGTGCAGCCGAGCGAGTAGATGTCCGCCCGGGTGTCGGCCGTCGCCGCGTCGGTGGCCTGCTCCGGGGCCAGGTAGTCGGGGGTGCCCATGAGCACGCCGGTGCCGGTCAGCCCGCCGTCGTCGGCCGCCGGCTTGGCCAGCCCGAAGTCCGTCACCTTGACCACCGCCTTGCCCTTCACCTTGGTCAGCAGCAGGTTGGCCGGCTTGATGTCCCGGTGGACCAGCCCGTGCTCGTGGGCGTGCTGCAACCCGGTGGCCGCGCAGAAGGCGTAGAAGCAGGCGGCCGGCACCGGCAGCGGCCCCTTGCGGGCGACCACCTTCTGGAGGTCTTCGCCGGCGACGTACTCCATCGCGAACACCAGGGCGGCGCCCTGCTCGGCGGCGGCGTACGCCCGCACCACGTTCGGGTGGTCCAGCCGGGCGGCCGCCTGTATTTCCCGCAGGAACCGCTCCCGGCCGGCCCGCACCTGGGCCACCTTCAGCACCTCCAGCCGGTCGAGCAGGGTGTTGCGGGCCAGGTACACGACGCCCATGCCGCCGCGGCCCAGCTCGCGGAAGTCGGCGTACTGCGGCAGCGCCCGCAGCTCGTCCGGCAGGTGGGCGACGGCCGGCAGGTCGGTCACGTCGCGGACCATCTGCGAGACGCCGCCCATGGTCGCGGTCGGCGCCTTCCCCGGCGGCGGCTGGTCGTCGGTACGCACGCGCAACCCCTCGGACGGACTTCGCCACACCATACCAGAAGGCCGCCGGCGGTGGGAAACTGTCAGCGGACCGCCGTCGGCCGGCCCGCCCGCCCGGTCCGGTTGTACCGCCCCGCCTCGCCCCGTGCCCGCCACTTGCCCCTTGCCCCGCCGCCGCCGCCGGTGTCTGCTAACAACATGACCCCCACCCGCCGCGGCTTCACCCTCATCGAACTGCTGGTGGTGATCGCCATCCTCGCCGTCCTCATGGGGCTGCTGCTGCCGGCCGTCCAAAAGGTCCGCGGGGCGGCCGCCCGCACCACCTGCCAGAGCCAGCTCAAGCAGATCGGCCTCGCCTGTCACGGCTACCAGGCGGCCAAGAAGAAACTGCCGCCCGGCATCGCCCACCCCAACCCGGACGGGCGGTACACGTCGGCTTTCGTCGAACTGCTGCCGTATCTGGAGCAGGAGTCGCTGAAAGCCCGGTGGGACGCGGCCAACCCGCTGACCAACTTCGGCGGCCCCACGGCCGTAGCCGCCGCCCCGCTCGCCCTGCTGGTGTGCCCGAGCATGGGCGTGACCGAGAACCCGGTCCACTTCGGCCCGATCTACACCGGGGTGACGACCTACGGGTTCAACGGCGGCACCCGCACGTACCCGGACTTCCGAGCCACCCACGACGGGCTGTTCGACGCCCACACCAGCACCACGCTGGTCGGCAAGGACGTGCGGGTGCGGTTCGAGGAGGTGCGGGACGGCCTATCGAACACCCTGTTGGCCGGCGAGCGGGTGGTGTCCGACGGCAACTACGACTCGTGGACCACGGCCCCCCTCCAGCCGGCCCCGGCGCCCGACTTCCAGGCCATCCAGTCCGGCTGCGGGTGGGCGCGGGCGCCGACCCCGACGGCCGCCGGCGGGTTCCTGCTGGCCGGCGCCGTCACCCTCAACTTCGGCTACCCGACCAAGTACGACCCGCCGCCGCCGCTGCCCGGCGGCCCGCCCGGCCCGGCCGTCTCGTGGGACGCCATGAAGGCCGACGTGTGGGACCGGCTGAGCTGTTACGGCAGCTACCACACCGGCGGCGCCAACCTGGCCCTGGCCGACGGGTCGGTGCGGTTCGTCCGCACCGCCACCCCGCTGCCGGTGCTGGTCGGCCTGAGCACCCGGGCGGGCGGCGAAACAGCCAGTGACGAGTAGTGCAGAGTGCAGAGTGCAGAGTGCAGAGTGCAGAGTGCAGAGTGCAGAGTGGAAGACGCAGCCTGGGTGACTCAGGTTCTGCACTCTGCACTCTGCACTCTGCACTCTGCACTACTCAGGTCGTCACGGGCTGCTCACGCCCAGGCTGGTGGTCAGGCCGCCCGTCTTGATGACTTCCGGCACGAACGAGTTGAACCGGAACGTCTGGGTGAAGTAGCGGGCCGCGGCCTCGCCCGGGCGTTCCTGCAGCACGATGAAGTCGCCCGGCTGGATGAGGATGCGTTCCCGGCTGTCCCGGAACGCCTGGTTCAGGTCCACCCGGATGGGGTAGGTGCGGCCGTCGGCCAGGGTGCGGACGACCGTACACAGGCTGGGCGACGGCGCCCCGATGCCGCCGGCCGTGGCGTTGGCCACGAACGACACCGTGTTGAACCCGCCGTTCAGCAGCGGCGCCCGCACCTGGGCCAGCGCCTGGAGCACGTCCAGGTCGTAGTCCCGGGGCAGGGGGAACTGGCCGGCCCCCATCACCCCGGCGGTGAAGTACGTCTCCGTGTCCCGGGCCTCGATCAGCACGATGTCCCCGTCCCGCAGAACGATGTCGTCCGGGAAGCTGATGGCGAACGGCTGCTCGGGGTAAATCCGCAGCGGGATGCGGGTCACCTTCGGCCCGGACTTGCGGCGGGCCGGGTCGGTCAGGGCGGCGGCCGTGCCGGCCGGGTCGGCCGGGTCGTACGCCCCGCGGAGGATGGTCAGCTCGTTCTTGGCGTCCAGCCCCGGCGGGCCGCCGCCGGCGTTGATGGCCCGGAGCACGTCGTTCTCGTACGCCTGCAGGCTGATGGTGTACCCGGCCCCCTTCTTGGTGCCGCCGTAGACGCCCCCCTGCTGTGCCCCGTTGCCGATCGGGATGGGCTGGGTGTCCTCCCGCACCACCAGCACCTGGTACCGCCGCTTCTGGAGCAGTTGGATGGTACACCGGAAGTTGTCCCGCTCCTTCGGGTTGATCAGCACCTTGGCCCCCGGCCGGTTGCCGGTGGCCTCGTCCCGGACGAGCTGCTCCACCTCTTGCACCGACTTGCCCTTCACCGGCAGCGGCCGCAGCCCGGGCAGGGACAGCGACCCGTCGTCGTTCACGGGGAACGGGTAGCCGGTGGCGGCCGTGTTGCTCTGGGCGTCCGGCAGCTTCACCGGGGCGGTCAGGGCGGTCGCCCCGCCGACGCCCACCTTCTCGGTGATCACCCCGTCCACGATGACGGCCAGCACGTCCCCCTTGTCCAGCCGGTACACGTCCGGCTCGGGCTGCCGCAGCAGGGTGAGCGGCAGCGGCCGCAGGTCGGCCCGCGGCCGGCCGAGCACCTCGGCCGGCACGTGCCGCACCGGGATGCCGTCGGCCACCGGGTTGGTGAGCGCCGCGCACCCGCCGGAGACGGCGGCCGCGGTCGCCAGCAGCAGGGCGGCGAGTCGGGTCATGGCGGGGGTCCGGGGGTGGGGTGGTGTCTGGGGTTGTGGCGAGCGGGGGGCGTCAGCCCCGTGTTGGCCGGCGGACGTGGTCGCACGCCCCAGCTAACAGGGGGCTGACGCCCCCCGCTCGCCTGGTCGTACCGCTACCGGGCCGGCCCGTCGGCCGGCGGCCGGGGCTTCGGTGGCGCCTCGGCCGGCGTCCGCGGTTTGGGCGGGCCGTCGGCCACCGGCGGCAGCTCCGGCATGGGCGGCGGCGTCACCGCCGGCGGTGCAGGGGCCGGCGTGGCCGCCGCCGCCGGGATCACCCCGCCCGGCTCGGCCGTGCCGCCCTGCGGCAGGACCACCCCGGCCGGCGGCAGCGGGTTCGCCCCCTTCGGCGGGGCCAGGAAGTCGGGGAACGGCAGGTCGATGGCCGGCAGCCCGGTGCCGGTTTCGCCCGGCCGGAGCGGACTGGGCCTCGGCGGCGGCGGGGCCGTCTTCGGGCTGCCCGGCGGCAGGTCGTCGAACTTGGGCACCGGCACCGCGTCCCGCGGCGTGAGCGGCAGCGGGTCCGGCCGGGCCGGCTCCACCTTCGGCACGATCGGCTGCGTCACCGGCGGCAGGTTCAGTCCGCCGTCCGCCTTCGACGTTTTCGGGTCCGGGGCGGGCGTCGGGTCGAGCGGCACCGGGGCCGGCTTCGGGCCGGTCGGCAGCGGGACGGCCGGCTTGACCTCGCCGGCGGCCGGCTCCTTGTCCGGGTCCGGCGGCGGCGGCAGCACGGTGATCTGGAGCGGCTGCGGGGTCTGCGAGTCGCCGACCATCGCCGGCACCGTCAGGAACTGGCGGTAGCCGGTGGCGGCCGCCACCTCGGCCCCGTACCTGGCCCCACACAGGTAGTCCTTCACCCGCAGGCTGCCCTCGGGGGTGAAGTACCGGCTGCGGCGGTACTTGAGCGGCGGCACGGCCGGCGGCCGGGGCGGCCCGCCCCGCTGCAACTGGTCGGCGTACCCGTCCTGGAAGCCGTCGGCGAACTCCCGGGTGAAGGTGCGGTCCGGGTACTGCCGGCACACCTCCCGCCAGGCCAGCCGGGCTTCTTCCCGCAGCCGCGTGTCCAGGTCGCACTCATCCGCGTACTGGACCGGCTCGTTATAGATGTTGTGCGCGGCCAGGTGGAACAGGTTACACCCGGACAGGGGGGCCACGCAGCCGGCCCCGAGTATCGCCTTCCACCAGCCCATGGCACCCCCCGGAGCGAGACGACGGCCGCCGGAGCGGCACGCCCCAAAACCTGTATCGGTCGTGCCGGTCGTGCGGGTTGACCGGGAGTTGCGGAACCGGCAACGCCTTCCCCAGTTGCCGGCGATCGAACGGGTTGCGGGAATCCGGAAAGAAGAAAGATTCGGCTGTTGCCGCGTCATGGGAAGGGTTGAACAATGAGCCGGACTGAATTCGTTGCCGCAAGACTGGCGAAGTGGGTAGACTGGGAGCCGTGTTGCCGGCCCGACCCGGCTGCTGTCTACCATGACCGGCCGGCGTACCAATAAATCCCCCCGAACGTTGCTCTTCTCCTGGAGATGTCAGATGCCGCGGCCCACGCAGACTCGAACCGGCAAACGGACGATCGGCCCCAAGACGCGATTCGCCCCAGACCTGTTGGCCCTGGAAGACCGCTCGGTGCCGGCGTCGATCTACGTCGATCTGGCCTTCACCGGCACCGACGGGTCGGCCCCGGGCCAGGCGTTCAATGCCACCGGCGCCGGCCCGCTGGGCACCGTGCCGGCCGCCGGCCTGACGTTCGTGAGCGCTGGCGACCCGAACGCCCGAATCAGCGCCGGGACGACGAAGTCGTTCGCCACGGCGGACATCACCACGGCCTTCAACGCCGCCCGGGACAACCCCGGCCCGGACACCATCTTGCTGGCCGGCGGCGGCTTCGCCCTGGACAACAGCCAGGGCCAGAGTGCCACCCTGAGCGGCGGGTTCAACAACAACACGTACTTCTTCAACACCGACCCGCTGACCATTCTCGGCTCGGGCAAGGGGCTGACGACCGTCCGGCCGACGGCCGACACGTTCGCCCCGGCCACCCCGGACACCCAGAGCGACCCAGTGTTCGCCGTCCGCAACGGGGCCACCTTCACCGGCCGCGATTTCACCTTCGACGGCGGCGGCAAGCTGATCGGGGTGGGCATCGGGGTGTCCGGCGGCACCAACGCCACCGTCACCAACCTGGCGGTGAACAACTTCGTGGCCCTGGACGGGTCCACCACCGGCGGCACGCCGTTCGGGTTCGGCATCGCTGTCAACCCGAACGCCGGGGCGGCGGTCAAAGTGACGACCAGCTCGTTCCAGGGCAACGCCCGGGCCGGCGTGAGCTTCTTGAACGCCGACGGCCAGGTGATCGGCAGCACGTTCACCGGCCGCGGGGCGGGTAAAATTGCCGACGTCGGGGTGCAGGTGTATGGCACCGGCAGCGTGTACGTGACGGGCAGCACGTTCACCAACTACAAGGGGTCGGTGGCCGCCACCGGCGAGCAGGCGTCTGGCATCGTGGCTGCCCAGGACGCCGTCCTCGGGGTGCCGGTGCCGGGCGGGGCCACACTGCTGGCCGTCGGCAACTCGCTCACCGGCAACGCCGTGGGCGTGGTGCTGGGCAGCCTCGGGCTGGCCGGCGACACGTCCAAAGCGGTCGTTCAGTTCAACGACCTGAGTGGCAACACGACGGCCCTGGACGCCACCCGGTCGCTGTTCGGCCCGGCCGTGGCCACCGGGGTGGACGCCGGCATCGACGGCCGGTTCAACTTCTACGGGGCCGGCGGGCCGAACCGGCAGGCTAGCACCGGGTCCAACGGTGACGCCCTGACCAACCCGGGCGGGACTGGGTCCAAGGCGGACGGGAACGTTCGCATCAACGGGTTCCGGACCACGCCAATCACGCCGACGGTGCCGCTTAGCAGCACGGTGGGTGTGACGCTGGGCACGGCCGACAGCACCCAGTCGCTGGCCGTCGCCACCAAGTTCGCCGTGGTGCCGTTCCAGTCGAACCCGGCCGCCCCGGCGTCCACCCTGATCATTTATGTGAACGGCACGAACGGTCCGGCTAACAACGCTTTCACTGACGTGAATGCGGACAACAAGGCCGACCAGCAGTTCAACCCGACCGGGGCCGGGCCGCTGGGCACCGGCGGGACGACGGCCGGGACGGTCCGGTTCGTGGCCGGCGGCACGCCGTACAGCACGCTCGGGTTCGCCCTCGGTTCGACCAACAAGATCGCCGTGCCGGACGTGACGACGGCCTTCAACCTGGCCCGGGACAACCCCGGGGCGGACACCATTTTCCTGGCCGCCAGCGACAGCCCCTACACCCTGGACAACAGCCAGGGCCAGAGCGCGACCCTGAGCGGTGGGTTCAACGACAACACGTACTTCTTCAACAACAGCCCGCTGACCATCAGCGGGTCTGGCCTGGCCAACTCGGTCATCCGGCCGACCGCCAGTGCGTACGACCCGGCCAACGCGGACACGGCGTCCGACCCGGTGATGGCGATCCGGCAGGGCACGGCGTTCACCGGCAGCAACTTCAGCCTGGACGGGTCGGGCGGCCGGTTCGGCGGCGGGGTCGGGGTGTCCGGCGGGTCGGCGGTGGTGTTCGACCGCGTCGGGCTGCGGAACTTCGTGGCCGAGGGCGGGGCGGGCACGGGCGGGGCGAGCAGCGGGTACGGGCTGTTCGTCAACCCGAACGCCGGCGGGTCGGTGAAGGTGTCCAACAGCCAGTTCTCGGGCAACGGCCGGTACGGGGTGGGGGTGGCCAACAGCACCGCCCAGATCTTCTGCTCCACGTTCACCGGCCGCGGGGCCGGAGACCTGGTGGACTACGGGGTGGCGGCCATCGGCACGTCCAGCGTGCTGGTCACCGGCAGCACCCTGTCCGGCTACCAGGGCAAGGCCAGCGGGGACGGCACCGAGTCGGCCGCCCTGTTCAGCACCGAGGACGTGGACCCGGTGGCCGGCACCCCGGTGCCCGGGGCGGCCAGCCTGCTGGTGGTGGGCAACTCGATCACGGGCAACCGCATCGGGGTGGCCGTGGGCAGCTCGATCGCCGGCGGCAGTCTGTCGAATGCCGACGTTCGCTTCAACGACCTAAGTAACAATGCCCGGGCGCTGGACGCCGCCCAGGCGGCCGCTGGGGCCGCCCGCATCACCGCCCCGAACAACTTCTTCGGCGATCCGGTCGGGCCGACCGGCACGGGGTCGCGGGTGGTGGCCAACGGCGGCAACGTGACCTACCGCGGGGCCGGCGACGCGACCGACGTGTTCCGGGCGGTGGCCGCCCCGGTCGTTTGTCTGGACACGCTGACGTTCGGCAGCACGGCCGCCAACTCGACCAGCCTGGGTGCCGCCGGGGCGGCCGCCGCCGCCGCATATGTCATCGACCCGCGGGTGCAGTCGGAGGCGTTCCTGAGCGGCCCGGCCGTGGCCGCCGGCAAGGACGTGGTGGTGACGGTCACGTACACCGACCCGCTGGCCGTGAAGGCCGACGGCACCCGCAACCAGGACAAGTCGCTGGTCACGGTGAGCGTCACCGACAGCAAGGGGGTGACGACCGCCCTCACCCCGGCCCAGTACACCGTCGGCACGCCGAGTGGCGACGGCAAGACGGTGCTGGTGACGGTGACGGCCGCCACCCTGGCCGGCCTGACCGGGACGAAGAACGGCACCGTGACGGTGATCGCCCTGCCGAGCAGCGGGGCGGCCAACACCGGCAACACCCAACTGACGGTGAACGGCTTCCAGACGGGCGGGCCGAACCCGCTGCCCGTAGCGTTCGGGGTGGCCAACACCGGGCCGACCATCAGCCCGAACCCGGCGACGACGGTGGTGGTCAGCCCGACCTCGCCGACCTCGCCGGCCGTCCCGTTCACGGTGACGGTGGGCACCGGGCGGACGATCGCCAGCGTGGTGCCGGCCAGCAGCAACCCGCTGGTGACCGTCACCCGCGTGCCGGGCAGCCCGGACTCGGCCCCGCAGTTCACCGTCACCTCGACGGCCACGACGCCGGGGGTGGCGGTCGTGACGGTGACGGTGACGGACAGCGACGGCCAGACGGCCGTGTCCACGCTGCCGGTCCAGTACGGGGTGGCCAACAGCGGGGTGTCGCTCACCCCGATCGGCAACCTGACGTACAACGTGAACGGGCCGGCCCAGACGGTCGGCACGACGGTGACGTACAGCCCGGGCCGGACCGGGACGGTCTCGTTCAGCGTCAGCCCGAACAACCTGGTGACGGTGGTGCAGGGCGGGACGAGCACCAGCCCGACCTTCACGCTCACGCCGATCCCCGGGGCGACGGGCAACGGGGTGGTGACGGTGACGGCCACCGACAGCGACGGCATCAAGAACAGCACGGCGTTCGCCGTGCAGGTGGGGGCCGGGGTGGCCCCGACCATCAGCGGGCTGCCGGACGCGACCATCCCGTTCGCCGGCTCGACCGGGCCGCTGACCGTCAACGTGGCCGGGGCCAACCAGCCGCTGACGGTGGTGGGCACCAGCAGCAACCCGAACGTGGCCACCGTGACGGTGACCGGCACCGGGGCCACCCGGACGGTGACGGTGACGGCCAACCCGAACCTGACCACCGGCGGGTCGACGGCCATCAGCCTGCGGGTGACCGACTCGCAGGGCATCAGCACGGTCGAGTCGTTCAACGTAACGGTGGCCCCGCAGCGGGTGCGGCGGTTCGCCGCCGGCACCGGCCCGGGCAACGGCGTCGGCAGCTCGGCCGCCGTGCAGGTGTACGACGTGAACGGGGTGCGGCTGTTCGGGTTCACCCCGTTCGAGCTGTCGTTCACCGGCGGGGTGTCTGTGGCGACGGGGGACGTGAACGCCGACGGGGTGGACGACATCGTGGTCGGGGCGAGCATCGGCGGCGGCCCGCGGGTGAAGGTGTTCGACGGGCTGACGGGCATCACCCTGGCCGACTTCTTCGCCTACGAGGGCGAGAACCGCAACGGGGTGACGGTGGCCGTGGGCAAGGTGCTGGACACCGGCACCGACGCCCGCGGGTACTTCCGCGAGCAGGTGATCGCCGGGGCCGGGGACGGCGGCGGCCCGCGGGTGGTGGTGTACGATGTCACTGCCGGCAAGGGCAGCAGCCCGACCCGGGTGGGCGACTTCTTCGCCTACGAGTCCACCTTCCGCAACGGGGTGACGGTCGGGGCCGGCGACCTGAACGGGGACGGGCTGGCCGAGATCGTCACCGGCAGCGGGTTCGGCGGTGGGCCGCGGGTGCGGTCGTTCTCCGCCACCGGCGCGCCGGCCGGACTGGACTTCTTCGCCTTCGACCAGGCCTACCGCGGTGGCATCAGTGTGGCGGCCGGCGACCTGGACGCCAGCGGCCGGGCGTCGGTCATCGTCGGGGTCGGCCCGGACGGCGGGTCGCTGGTCCGGGTGTTCAACAGCGGCGGCGTGCAGAAGTCCCAGTTCCAGGCCTATGGGGACGCCAGCACCGCCCCCAAGGCGGTGCGGGTGGGCAGCGTCCAGTTCGGCACCGGCGGCGAGTCGATCGTCACCGGCCCGGGGGTCGGCGGCGGCCCGCGTCTGCAGGTGTTCCGCGGTACCAACCCGACCAGCGGGGCCGTGTACACCGACTTCGCGTTCGCCGAGGCGTTCCGCGGCGGCATCTTTGTCGGGTAAGCCCCGCGACGGGGTGAGCAACCCGGCCGGCCGGCGCCCCGCGGGGCGCCGGCCGGGTTCGTTTCCGGCCCGCCTGCTACACTGCCCACATGCCGCCGCCGCCGACCGTCGCCTGCCCCCGCGTCCTCAACGGGGTCGGGCGGGTGAATCCGTCCACCGCCGTGTGCGTCGGCCACAAGGACGGGTTCGCCTACCTGCTGGCCGCCGCCCACGCCCTGCCGCCGGACCAGGCCCAGACCCTCCAGTTCTTTGCCCCCGGCCAGGACGACCCGGACCGCGAACTGACCGGGGTGGAGGTGCTGCTGCGGCTGCCCGACCCGGACCTGCTGCTGGTCCGGGCGACGGTCGGCGGGGAGCCGGTGCCGGAGCTGCCGCTGGTCGGCCGGGGGAAGAAGCCGAAGTTGCTGCCGGCGCCGGCGACGGCGGTCGGTTGTCCCGGCGGCAAGCCGCCGGCCGTGCGGCCGGACGTGGTGCTGGCCCGGCGGGTGGTGCGGCGGCCGGGCGGGGCACTGGGTGTCTTCTGGGAGACCGAGTCGGCCCCGGTCGGCGGCATGTCCGGCGGCCCGCTGCTGGACCGCGAGGGGGCGGTGATCGGCGTCTGCTCGGCAGTGTCGCTGACGAACGGCCGCGGCTACTTCACCCACGCCGATGAGATTCTGGCCGCTCTGGCCGGCGGCGACCACCGCTGGCTGGTCAAGTGATCTGCCCGCCGCGGTCGGGTCGGCCCGACTCACAAGTGCGTTGGGCCAACTGCACCGTTGTGAATTTGGGGAAGATTCGGAAAACTCACTCGCCTCCGCCGCCGACGTTGCCTATAGTCTGAAGTACGCCGGGACAACCCGGGAATCTGGGGAGACCTGCTATGTGCAGCAATTGTTTGACCCGCGGCCTGGTAGCCCTGCCGGTGGCAGCCGTCGCCGTCGGGATCGCCGCCCTCGGCACCACTGCCTTCGGCGGGACGGCCGACGTGTCCGCCCCGGCGGTTTCCGCCGTGGCCCCGAACGCCGCCCCCGGCCTCGCCCCGACCACCACGAGCCGCGACTGGCAGGAGACGGCCGTCTCCGTCGTTCGCCCGAAGGGCGGCCGGTTCTAACTGTAGTTTGGTCCGTAGTCCGAAGCGCTAGCGAGGGAAACATCCCTCGCTAGCGCTTCGGGCTACGGACTAAAACACCCTCTGACCACCCGCCCGGGTTTGTCCGTCGGACTGGAATGCCGCGCGACACCCGCTCGATCCGTCGGTCGGAACACACCACCTCGCCCGCTTCCCGGTCCGTCCGGGCGGCCGGCGAGGTATTGATATTGGCAGTAGTCGCCCTGGCCGCCTGGCCGTTCGGCTCCGTCGATCCCCTCCACGAGTTCTTCCTGTCGCTCGCCGTCCTGGCCCTGGCCGGGCTGTGGTCCGTTCACACGGCCCTGACCGGCCGGCTCGTGTTCCGCCCGGACGTGGCCTCGCTGGCCCTGGCCGGGCTGGTCGCCTGGACCTCCTTCCAACTGCTGCCGCTGCCCGAGGGGGTGGTCGGGGTGGTCAGCCCCGGCCGGGCCGACTGGCACCGCACCCTGCTGCCGGCCACGGATGAAGTGTTTCCGGGCGAGACCGGCGGGGCGACGCGGGCGGCGTTCGTGCCGCTGTCGGTCAACCCGGCGGCGACGCGGGCGCTGCTGGCCCGGCTGCTTGGGGTGCTGGTGGTGTACGCGGTCGCCCGCAACTGGTTGGCCGACCGCGAGTCGCTGCCCCGGCTGCTCGGCACCCTGCTGGCGACGGGGGTGGCGCTGGCCGCCTTCGCCGTCTGGCGGGCGGCGGCGGGCCCGCCGGACCCGGGGTCGTGGTTCGGTCCGCTCAAGAGCTCCAGCTACGGCCCGTTCGTCAACCGCAACCACTATTCGGACTACGCCGCCTTGTGCGTCGGCGGTGGGCTGGGGCTGCTGCTGGCCCGGCCGACCGCCGGCGACTGGGTGACGCCCCGCCGGTTGCTCGTGCTGGCGGCCGCCGGGTTCGTGCTGCTGTCCGTCCCCCCCAGCCTGAGCCGGGGCGGCATCCTGAGCACGGTGGCGGCCGGGGCCGGGGCGTGGGTGCTCAGCCGGGTCGGCCGGGACGACGTGGCCGGCGGCTGGGGCCGGTTGGCGCTCGCCGGGGCGGTCGGGCTGGCGCTGGTGGCCGCCGCCACCCTGGGCACGGCGGCGGTGGAGGCCCGGTTCGTCGCCCTGGGCGAGCGGGACACCCTGACCGCCGAGGGCCGGTTCACCACCTGGCGGAACACACTGACCGCGGTCGTCCCCCGGTTCCCCGTGGCCGGCACCGGCGGCGGCACTTTCGAGGCGGTCGAGTTAACCGTCCGTACCGACCCCCGGTTCCCGGAGCAGAACTACGAGTTCGCCCACAACGAGTACGTCGAGGCGCTGGTCGAGGGCGGGGCGGTGCGGCTGGGCCTCACCCTGCTGCTGGCCGGCGGGGTGCTGGGGGCCGTCGGCCGGGGGGCCATCGAGCGGCGGGGGCGGTCGGTCGGCGGGCCGCTGCTCGGCCTGTGGTTCGGCCTGGCCGTGGTCGCCTTCCACGCCGTCACCGACTTCGGGGTCCACCTGCCGGCGGTGTCGGCGACGGCGGCCGTGGCCGCCGGGTTTGCGATGGCCGCGGCCCGGGACGGCGGGTTCGTGCCGCTGCGGCTGAAGGTGCGGCGGAAGCGGTCCCGCGGCGGCGAGGCGCAACTGACCGAGCTGCCGGCCGCCGACACCCCGCCGCCGGCCGACGACCCGGACCTGGGGTCCAAGTGGACGGGGCACGGGCCGGCCGCCTGGGCGGCGAGCGGGCTGGTGCTGGTGGCCGCCCTGCTGGTGGCCGTGGACGCCAACACCCGGCGGCGGGCGGCGGCCTACGAGCTGGCCGCCAACGCCGCCGCTGCCGGCCGGCTGGGGGGCGACGCCACCGCCCAGCGGGTGCTGTACGCCGACGCCCGGGCGGCCGTCCGGCCGGACGACCCGAACGGCCGGCTGCTGGCTGCCGAGGCACACCTCCAGGCGGCTTACGAGCAGGCCGGCCTCGGGCCGGCGGCGCTGGCCGGCGGGCCGGGCGGGTGGGCCGGGCGGGCCGACGAGTTGCTGGCCGGGCCGGACCTGCGGGCGGCGATGGACCACCTACGGGCGGCCCGCCGGGTGTCGCCGATCGCCGCCCGGGCGCACGCCCGGCTGGGGCTGCTCGCCGGCCACTTCGCCGGCGAGCCGGCGGCCGTCCACTTCGACCGGGCCAAGCGGCTCCTGCCGGCCGACCCGGAGGTGTGGTTCGCGTCCGGCCGGGCGGCCCTGGCCCGGGGCGACCGGGTGGCGGCCTTCGCCGACTGGCGGCAGTCGCTCAGCCTGAACCCGGCCCGGCTGGCGGACATGCTGGCCGGGCTGAAGGGGGTGCCGGTGGCCGACCTGCGGGCCAGCCTGTTGCCGGCCGAGCCGTCGGTCAGCCTGGCGGCGGCCGATGTGCTGTACCCGGACCGGCTGCGGCAGGCGGCCGACCGGCGGCCGTTCCTGGCGGCGGCGGTCGAGCAGGCGAAGGGCGAGGCGGGGGCCGGCGGCGCCGACTACGCCGCCGCCGCCACAGCCGCCGACGAGCTGAACCGGCCGGAGCAGGCGGACGACTTCTGGAAGGCGGCCGTGGCCAACGCGCCGAAGAGCGTCGCCGTGCGGGACGGGTTCGCCCAGTGGCTGGAGAAGGAGGAGCGGTACGAGGAGGCGGTCGAACAGCTCCGCCAGTTGCAGCGGCTGACCGGGTCGATGGCCGTGCAGGACCGCATCGACGCCTGCTACCACGGGGCGAAGCTGAAGCGGGCCATCGGCGAGTAGCGCATGACCGAGGACGGCTGGCGGACGACCGAGCGCGGGGCACTCGCAATGTGCAAGTTCGTCCGGCGGCGGCTGTCGCCGCGGCGGGTGGAACTTCTCAGCATCGCGGTATTCCGCCACCTCCAGCCGGACGCTATCCGCGACCCTGCCGTCATCGGGCTACTCGCCGCGGTGGACGATTTCGCCGAGGGCCGGAGTGACTACCGGGGGTTTTGTGCGGCCCGGGACCGGGCACTCACAGCGGCGGGCGATCATCCGGACTACGGGCACGCCGTGCATCTTCTAGCCAACTATCAGACCTACGATGGCGTCGTTTCGCTGGTCGGGTGGGCAACCGGGCGGTACGGCGGCCCGGTTGCCCACCTCGACCCCCGATCAGCGACTCTGTGTGACTTGATCCGCGAGATCGCCGGCAACCCGTTCCGCCCGTGGAAGAGCATCCCCGAGACGATGGGCGGCGGGCTAGTCCAGCCGGACGGGCAGACGGTACGGGTGACGGCCGCCGCCCGAGCCATTGCCGAGGGGATCGCCGCCGACCAGGGGTTCGACCGGCTGCCGGTGCTGGCCGACGCCCTCGAAGACGGTGGCGTGACGGACGCCGAATTGCTGGCCCACTGCCGCCGGCCCGGCGGCCACCTCCGCGGCTGCTGGGCCGTGGACGTGGTGCGGGGCAGACTGTAGGGTGGTGCCGAGTCGGCGAGGCCCACCGCCAGCCACCTTCCCCCGCACGATGGGCCTCGCCGACTCGGCACCACCCTACAGTCTGCTACAGATGATGCCATGCCGCACTACCTTCGGAACCGCATCCCGGGCGGCACCTACTTTCTGACCCTGGTGACCTGCGGCCGTCGGCCGATCCTGACCACCGACGCGGGTCGGAGTGCCCTCCGCGCCGCACTGAGGGTGATGCGGCGGCGCCACCCGCTCACGCTCGAGGGCATCGTGCTGCTGCCCGATCACTTGCACACCATTTGGACGCTACCGCCCGGCGACGACGGCTACTCGCTCCGGGTCGGTCGATGGAAGGACCAGTTCACCCGCCGGTTCCTGGGCGACGGCGGGACGGAACTCCCGCCCACCACCTCCCGGACACGCAAGCGGGAACGCGGGGTGTGGCAGCGGCGGTTCTGGGAGCACACCGTCCGCGACGCGGACGACTTCAAGCGGTGCCTGGACTACCTGCACTACAACCCGGTCAAGTACGGGCTGGTCGGCCGGGTGGCCGACTACCCGTGGTCGAGCTTTACCAAGCGGGTGGCCAGCGGCGAGTACCCGGAGAGCTGGGGCGACGGGCCGGCCCCGGCGGACGTGCCGGGGGCCGAGTGGGAGTAGCCGTCTTTTGTAGGGTGGTGCCGAGTCGGCGAGGCCCACCGTGCGGGGGAAGTGGCCGGCGGTGGGCCTCGCCGACTCGGCACCACCCTACACCGGCAGCCCGCCGACCCCGGCCGTACAATCGCCGCATGACCCCGACCAAGCTTCAGTACGACGTGGACGCCGACCTGGCCGCCCGCGGGGCGGCGGCGACCGCCGACCTGGTGGTGCGGCGGGCGCAGGCGGCCGCCCGGCGGGCCGTCGTCCAGGCGGTGGTGTTCGCCGGCCTCGGGTTCGCCGGCCTGCTGGCCGTCCACGCCCCGCCCGAGCTGGTCGCCGGGTACGGGTTCGCCCTGGTGGCCGGCGTCCTGGTCGGCCAGTGGCCGACCGCCGGCCGGCTGCGGCGGATCATCCTCAAGCAGGCCCGCACGCTGGCCGACGACCCGGCCCACGCCGTCGCCCTCGGCCGGCGGACGGTCGAGTTCGGCCGCTTGACGGTGACGGTGCAGGTGCCGCACGCCCGGCACGAGTTCGCCCTCGGCCTGGTGGCCACGGTGCGGGCCACGCCCGACTTCCTGGTGCTCATCTTCCCCGGCCCGACGCCGTTCGCCGTGCCCCGTATCGCTTTTGCCGACGACTTCGCCTACGAGCGGTTCTGCGAGGACGTGACGGAACTGGTGCGGGCCGCCGGGGGCACCCCGTGACCGCCCCGACGCTGACGGTGGTGGCCGGCCCCGACCTCGGCCGCGCGTTCCGGCTGGCCGGCGACAGCGTCACCGCCGGCCGAGCCACCTCAAACCCGCTGCACCTGGCCGACCCGACCGTGAGCCGGGTGCATTGCGAGTTCGCCCCGACGGCCACCGGCTGGCTGGTCCGCGACCGCGGCAGTGGCAACGGCACCCGGGTGAACGGCCAGCCGGTGGGCGAGGTGGAGCTGAAGCCGGGCGACCGCATCGCCGTCGGCGACACGGTGATGGAGTACGCCGCCGGCCCGCCCCGGCTGAGCGTGACCGACGCCCCGTCGGAGGTTCTGCGGACGGTCGCCGCCGACGCCGGCAGCCGGCTGCTCGCCGACGCCGCCGGCCCGGCCTGGGTCCGCACCCGGCTGACGGCCCTCACCGTGCTGTACCAGGCGGCCGACGCCGTCAGCGCGGTCGGCGACACCGACGCCCTGCTGGGCCGGGTGCTGGAACTGCTCCTCCCCGCCGCGGCCGCCGACCACGGGTGTGTGCTGCTGAGCGGACCCGACGGCCTGCGGCCGGCGGCGACCCGGGGCCGGGACGGGTCGGTGGAAGTGGCGGTCAGTCGCACCGTGGCCGAGCAGGTGTTGAAGTCCGGCGAGGGACTGCTGGTTGCCGACACGGCGGCCGACGCGCGGTTCGCCGGCGGGGCCAGTATCGCCCGGCACGGCCTCCGCCAGATGGTGTGCGTGCCGCTGGCCGGCCGGCGGGGCGTCGTCGGCGTGCTGTTCCTGGGCGGCCGGCGGGCCGGCGGGTTCACCGACGACCACCTGCAACTCAGCGCCGCCGTCGGCCACCTGGCGGCCGTCGCCGTGGAGGAGGCGCGGGCGGTGCGGGGCCGGGTGCAGGCCGAGCGGCTGGCGGCCGTCGGGCAGACGATGGCCGCCACCGGCCACCACATCAAGAACGTCATGCAGGGGGTCCGCACCGGCGGCGACGTGGTGCGGCTCGGGCTGGCCGACGGCGACCTGGCGGCGGTGCGGCGGGGCTGGACGCTGGTCGAACGCAACCAGGCCCGCATCGACTCGCTCATGCTCGACCTGCTCGGGTACGCCAAGGAGCGGGAGCCGGGACGGGAGCCGACCGACCTGCGGGCGCTGGCCGCCGACGTGCTGGACACCGTCCGTGGCCCGGCCACTGACAAGGGGGTGTCACTGACGCTGGAGCCGGGCGAGCCGGTGACGGTGCCGGCCGACCCGGACGGGCTGCACCGGGCGCTGCTGAACGTGGTCGGCAACGCCGTGGACGCGGCCGGCGCCGGCGGGGCGGTGACGCTGACGGTCGGGCTGCGGGACGGGTTCGCCGAGATCGTGGTGACGGACACCGGCGGCGGGGTGCCGGCCGACCAGTGCGAGGCCGTGTTCGAGCCGTTCGTCAGCGGCAAGGGCGGGCGGGGCACCGGCCTCGGGCTGCCGGTGGCCCGCAAGACGCTCCGCGAACACGGCGGCGACGTGGCGGCTGTGCCGGGGGCAGGCGGCCGGTTCGTGCTGACGCTGCCGCTGGGGAATCCGTGAGTTGCAGTGAGACACACGGACCCCGCACGCCACGGCTACCGACCCTCGGCCAGCACACGCCAGCCGGTGGCAACCGGGGGGCTACAACACCTCCCGGTATTGCTGGAGGTCTGCCCACTGCCGTTCCCGCGGCAGGTGCTGCCAGGTGCGAAGAATCGCCTCGTACTTGGGCAGGTACGCGGCGCCGTCCTCCAAGTGTTCGCGGATGTTCCCCTTCCGCAGTCCTTCGGCACTGCCCTGGAACCGTTTGAACTCACGCCCGCCACCGAGGCGGGCGAAGAACTGGTCGTACACCGCCCGCTTGTTGGCCTCGCCGAACTCGGACGGCGGCTTGTGCTGCCCGCTCGGCTTAGCTCGGCCGTAGCGGTGCAGGAAGTACACCAGCCGCACCATCTCCGGGCTGCGCTCTTCTTTGTCCACGGGTCTGCTCCTGTTCGTGCGTGGTCCTTCTGCCCGTACCCCCGTCACTCCGAATCGAATCCGTCATTCGCCGTCTTGTCCCACAGCTCGGCGAACCACGCCATCGCGGTGATCTCCCGGTCGTACCAACTCACCCCCTGCGGTAGGGGGTCGTCACCCGGCACGGCATACGCCTCGGCAGCCATCGCGCCCGCGTGGCGGATCACGGTGCGCACTTCGTCCATCTTGCCGAGATCGCGGCAGGCCCCGATCAGCCAGATCAAGGCGATCTCGGTGTCGGTCGCCTGGTTCGGTGGCAACGGGTTGTCCGGCTCGACGAACGCCGGGACGACCGACGGCACGGTTCGGAACCCCTGCAAGTCGGCCCACTGCTCCTGACGGGATAGCGACTCCCAGCGGGTCATCGCCCCCGGGTAAACTTCCGGGTACGGTCGGCCATCACCGCCCCGCCGGCGGACAGTTCCCCGCCGCAGCCGTTCGATCTGGGTCACGAACTCCTCGAACGAATGCTCTCCGCCGAGACGCTCGAAGTATTGTCCGTAAATCTCACGCAGGGTCAGGTCGCCGAACTCGGTCGGCGGCTGACTCCGCCCTCTGCCGCGACCGTACCTCCCCAGGAAGCACGCGAGGCGTACCGTTCCCGGGGGCACTTCATCGGCCATGTCTGACCTCCGCTGTAGACGTTCGGTTCCCGACCTGGTGGCGTGACCTCGCAACTCGACTGTTTCAGCGAGCACCGGACATCGTCACACCGAATCAGGATGAGTGGCGGATGAACGACCGCCGTACAATTTGCCTAAGTAAGTATGTTAGCCGTATGTTAGCCGCCTGTAGCCCACCCGGTAACTATGCCGTATTTTTCCCCGAGCGAGGTTACGCCTTTTACAGGAGGTGTTTATGGATCGCAGACACTACCACCCCACTGCCAGCCGGTCGTCGGCCAAATCCAGCCGGTACAGCAACTGGTTGTAGTCGTACCGCGGCGTCCGCAGCGGGTTGCCGCTGAAGTCGTGCGTGTACGTCCCCTCGAAGTGGATCACCCGGCCGCCGGCCCGGTCCAGGGTGGCGTGGTGGCAGACGTTGTAAAAGGTCTGCTGGTCGTGGCTGGCCACCTTCACCGCCCGGCGGAACGGCCCGGTCGGGTGGTCGGCTTCGGCGTACCACACTTCGCCCAGGTGCGACGTGCCGCCGATCTGCCCGGCGATCAGCACCCAGCGCTTGCGGTACTCGTTCCACCGCACCGAGCCGCTGTGCAGCACCACCGGCCGGCCGTCGCCGGTCGGCAGGAACCGCGCGTCCGCCGACTTCAGGGTGCCGGCCTTCAGCCACCCCTGTTCTCGCTTGGAGTCGGCCGGCGGCCCGTCGGGCGTCCAGCGGTAGCCGGTCGGCGTGGGCGTGAACGCCTCGTACTTGGCCGGGTCCAGCACCGCCTCCAGGGTGGCCGGCACCCGCACCGTCAGCGCCGGGCTGCCGAACAGCAGCCACCGCTTGCCGGCTTCCGCGAAGTGAACGGGGTTGCCGGCCGGGTGCCGCCACGTCTCGGCCAGCGGCAGTGGCTTCGTCGGTTGGAACACTGCCGCCGCGTCATCGAACACGGCCACGCCGTGTTCCAACTCGTCCGCCAGCCCCTTGCGGCGGGAGTAGTGGCCGACCAGCCGCTCGACCCCGGCGGCGTCCGGCACCACGCACACGCCGAACACCCAGATGACGCCGTCCGGCCGCTCCGGCAGCGGCATCATGGCCCGGGTGAACCCGGTTTTGGGGTCGGTGAAATAGTCGTACCGCAGGCCGTCGGCCGGGTCCGGCAGTGGCAGCGGGGTGGTGGCCCCGGCGGTGCGGAACAGGCCGAGCGGGTAGTCGAGGCGGGCGGTGTCGCCCCAGAACCACCACGCCTTGCCGCGGTAGACGGCGTGTTGCACCGAGTCCTGGCCGGCCACCCGGCCGGGGTTGGCCGGCGGCGTCGGGTGGCCGAGCAACCGGCTGTCGCGGAACAGGTCGGTGCCGGTCAGCCGGCCGAGCCGCTCGGCGACGCTCAGGCGTTTGAGCCGGACGGTGGCCGGCGGCGTCACCCGCAGGCCGGCGACGCCGAGGCCGTCGGCGGGCACCGCGTACCCGTGGGCCGTCACCCGGAAGAAGAGTTCGCGGCGGTCCGGCAGGGCCACCCGGCCGGCGTTGTCGGTGACGTGCCGCTCGCCGTGGACGGTTTCCAACTCGACCAGCGGCACCCCGCGGCCGGTGGCGGCGTCGAGGATGCGTAGCTCCGCCGGGCCGGACGAGAGTAGGGCGAGCAGCAGGGCAGACATGGGACGCTCCCGGACCGCCTCACACGCCGGCCCGCCGCACCCGCCGGAGCGGGCCGACGATGACGAGCAGGTTGACCAGCGTCAGCCCGGCCGCGCCGAGGAACAGGTACCGCGGCAGGTGGCGGTTGTCGTAGTCGGCGGCCGGCGGCACCCCGGCCGGCACCAGGTCGTAGTGCGTCACCCCGCCGACCACGTACCGGCTCACGTCCGCCGGCACCGGCTCGCCGGCGGCGGCCTGCTTCACGGGGATGTCGCGGTGGACCTCCAGCACCTCGGTGCTGTGGTCGCCGTCGAGCATCCGGTCCCGCACCTGCCGCAGCGTCATCTGCCCGCCGGCCGGCCGGGTGCCGCCGCTCACCGTGGTGCCGTCCGGCCGCCGCAGGGTGAAGAACGCCGGCCGGCCGTGCTCCAGCTTGAACTCGGTGAGGACGCCGGACGCTACCGGCTGACGGTCGGCCACCGGCGGGCTGAGGCCGGTCAGGTGGGCCAGCACCACCACCGCCTTGAACAGCAGCGTCGCCAGGATGGCCCCGGTCGTGTTCACGAAGTTGCTCGTGGCGATGAGTTCGCCCTTGCTCCCCTTCGGCGCCTTGTGCTGGAGCAGGGTGAACAGCGGCACGATGTAGAAGCCCGTGCAGAACCCGATGAGCACGATGCAACTGATCAGCACCGGCATCCGGTCGATGAACGCGGCCGCCGCCCCGAGCGCCAGGATCATGCCGACCGCCCCCAGCAGGACGAACCGCAGCTCGATCCGCCGGCCGCTCAGCCACCCGGCGAGTGGGCTGCCCAGGCCGATGCCCAGGGCCACCGTGCCGACCACGGCGGACGTCTTCAACTCGTCCCAGCGGGGGTTCTGGCTCTCGCCCAGCATGTACACGGCCGCTCGCATGAAGGCCACCAGGAAGGTGAAGAACACCAGCCCGACGAGCACCAGCCGCAGGGCCGGGACGCCGGCCAGGGTGCGGACGTTGGCCACCAGCGGGCCGTAGATGTACCGGGGGAACGGCCGGTCCGGGGCGGTGGCCGGCACCGGCTTGATGAGCAGGCTGGCGAACGCCCCGACCAGGGCCAGCCCGACCAGGATGAGGCCGATGACCACCTCCTCCCGCTGGTACAGGAAGCTCAGCACGCCGCCGGTCACGGTGCCCAGGATGACGGCCAGGAACGACAGGCTTTCGAGGATGCCGTTGCCCTTCGACAACTGCTCCTTGGGCAGAATCTCCGGCATGACGCCGTACTTGGCGGGCACGAAGAAGGCCGAATGGGTGCCCATCAGGAAGACGCCGGCCAGCACCACCCAACTGCCCACCACCGGGTCGTGCGCCCGGCCGTACCAGAAGCCGAAGGCCACCGCCGCCGTGATGCCCACCTCCACCCACTTCCAGATGACGAGGGCGCGGCGCTTGGAATATTTATCCGCGAGATATCCGGCAATCGTACAAAAGATCGCCCACGGCGAGTAGAACAGGATCGGCATTAGGGTGATGGCATTTTCGTTCGACAGTGTCTCCGTGTTGATGGCGAAGAACATGGCCGCGGCGTGGATGGCCTGGTCGTTGAAGGCGGCCAGGAACTGGGCCAGGAGCAGGCCGAGGAAGGTGCGGGAGCGGAGGGGGTGGCCGTCCGGCGCGACCGCCTTGAGAACCTGGGCGGAGGTGGCGGCGGGCGAGAGGGCAGCGTCGGGCATCGGGGGATTGTAGCAGACGATTCCGGACGGCGAGAGCCGCGACCGCCAGGGAGCGGCCGCTGGAGATTCGGTGAGCTGCCGAGTCCCCCAGCGGCGACTCCCTGGCGGTCGCGGCTCCACTCAGACCAGTCGGCGGCGCAGGCCGAAGGCCACGGCGGCGACGCCGGCCAGCACCAGTCCGGCCGGGGCCGGCACCGCCGGGGCCGTGCCGAGCGGGGCGGCCAGGCTGATGATCTCCGGCAGGCTGCCGCCTACCGTGCCGACCAGGCTGGCCGACCCGGACGACAGGTTGACCGTGTACAGCGACGAGCTGCCGCTGGCCGTCGTCAGGGCGGCGTAGGCGGTGCCGGTCAGCCCCGAGATGTCGAACGCCCCGTAGAAGGTGGCCTGCACGCCGAGCGACCCGACCGTGTTCAGGGTGCCCGAGTTGGGCGGCGTCTGCGTCACCAGCACGTCCCGCTGGAGTTCGATGTCGTACAGGGTGGTGGCCGCCGCCCCGCCCAGCACGCTGTTGGTGTACCCGGCCCCGACCACCGCCGGGGCGAACCCGAAGTTCACGTCACCGGCCGCGTAGGCCAGGCTGGCGTCCACCGCCGTCACCCCGGTGGTCACGTCGGCCCGCAGGTTGGACCCGAACTGGGTGATGACCCGCAGCCGGTCGACCACCGGGTTGAAGTCGGCGTCCAGCAGGGTGTTGGCCGGCCCGGGGTTGACCGACAGTGTCGAGGCCAGGGCGGCTACCCCGGTCAGCGGGTCGATGCTGTACACCCGGCCGGAGGTGCCGTTGAGGCCCACCCCGTACAGCAGCCCGTTGGCCGGCCGGTAGTCGATGCTCCGCAGGTTGTCCCCGAGTTGCAGCCCGCTCACGCCGACCGGCGACAACACCGTGCCGGGGGTGCCGCTGTCGAACCGCACCAGCCGGTTGTCCACGGTCAGGCCGATAAGCAATTCGGCCCGGGCGGGGGCGGCCAGCCCGATCAGGGCGGCGACGGCGACAAGACGGAGGGCGACGGGCACAGGGAGATCCTCTCGCGTGGGCAGAATCCTACGGCGAGAGTGTAGCCAGGGTTAGGCGGACGTGAAAGGGAAGAAACCGCAGAACCCCTACAACCGGACGGGTCGGTGTTGCGAAGCCGCAAACACCTTGGTTCGTAGCCCGACGCGCGAGCGAAGGGCATTGGTCCTCGCTCGCGCGTCGGGCTGCGAACCAAGAAGCCGTCACGCCTCAACGCCCAGTTCGACGCGCAACTTCCGCACGGCCTTGTACTTCTCGTCGCTCACCCGCTCCGGGGTGGTGTTCAGCGCGGCGGCGATTTCCAGGGTGGCCCAGCCGTCGGCCGTCAGCTCGACGATCCGCCGCTGGCGGTCGGTCAGCACGGCGGCGGCCTGCCACATCGCCTCGCGGTCGTGGCCGGCCTGGGCCTGGCGGTCGGCCACGTCCGGCGTCAGGTCGGCGAACCGCCTGGCCCGCTGCGTTCGCTTCTTGACGGTGTCAATGGCCCGCAGGAACTCCACCCGGTCCGCACCCTCGGCGGCCAGAGCCTGCGTCCAGTTCTGCGGCGCAACCCGTTCCAGAAGCCGCACATACACCTGCTGGGTGCAGTCCGCCCACTTGTCGGCCGGCAGGCGGGCGTTCCGCCAGCAGGCCTGGCAGTAGCGGCCGATGTCCCGCACCGCCTCCTCGCTCGGCCCGGCCGGGTCGTCCCGGCGGGCGGCGTGGTCCCGCAACTCGGCCGCCGCCGACCGGCTGCCGCCGGCGCTCAGGGCGGTGCCGAGCACCACCGCGGCGACCATCGCCCGCGACCGACTGGCGGCCGTCGGCATGATACTGCCCATGTGTCTCCTCCTATTCACCCGACAGTATACCGGACGCCGTCGGGAATCACACTCGCTTCGCACCGGCTCGGGTCGCCCCGATGCCCGATCCTTTTGGGCGACATGGCGTTGTCTCACTTTTCCCGCCGGCCGCGAACCCGACGAAACGATTTGCCGGTCGGGCAGAGTGGGCTAAGTTTGCCGCACTTCCCCCCACTAGGGGCCGGCCCGGTGATGTCAATCGCGGACGACCCGTACCCCGAGCTGGTCCGCCAGCTCAAACAAGCCACCCCGGCGAGCCGGGCGAAGGCGGCGCGCAGCCTGGGGCGGCTCGGTTGGCTGGCTTGGGACGCCATGTCGGCCCTGGTGGCGGCCACCGACGACGCCGACAAAGGGGTGCGGGAGGCGGCGGCCGTGGCCGTCGGCCAGATGGGACCGGACGCCGTGCCGCACCTCACCCGGCTGCTCACCCACGACGACAAGTACGTTCGCCGGCAGGCCGTATGGGCGCTGGGCAAGCTCGGCCCGCTGGCCGGGCTGGCGCTGCCGGGGCTGGTGACGGCCCTGGCCGACCCCGACCCGCGGACGGCCAGCGGGGCGGCCCAGGCGCTGGGCAACATGGGGCCAGACGCGGCCGAGGCGGTGCTGCCCCTGACGGAGGCCATGCGGGGCACCAACATCGTGCTGTGCCGGCTGGCGGCCAAGGCCCTGTCCCAGGTCGGCCGGCCGGCGCTGCCGCAACTGCTCGCCCACCTGCGGCACCGCGACCCGTTCGTGCGCGGGGAAGCGGCGTTGGCCCTGGGCTGGATGGGGCCGGCGGCGGCCACGGCCGTGTTCGCGCTCATGGAGGCGCTGAAGGCGAGCGGCTCCGGCGTGCGGCTGGTGTCGCCGAGTGAAAACGTGGCCCGCACGCCGGCCACCGCGGTCGCCCCGTCGCCGGCCGGCGACCCGGCCGAGGCCAGCCGGGTGAACGCGGCGCTGGCGCTGGGGCGGATCGGGTCGGCGGCGGCGGCGGCGGTGCCGGCCCTGCAAGCCGTCAGCCACGACCCGCACGAGCCGCTGCGGCAGGCGGCGCTGCTCGCCATGCGGCAGATCAAAGGGTGAACGGAAAAAGGCCCAGGCGAGCGGCCGGCGTAAGCCGGCTGAGGGAAGTCGTCGCGGTCAGTCACTTCGCCTCGGACCGCGACGGCCTCCCTCAGCCGGCTCACACCGGCCGCTCGCCAAAACAGTCGCTCACTTCGCCGGCACGTCCAGCTCGGCCACCAGCTTGCGGACCTCCTTTTCCAGCCCCTTCGGATCACCGAAGGCCGGCAGTCGGTACAGCACGAGGTTCCGCTGCTCGTCGGCCGACACCACGAACGCGTTGCCGATGGTGGGGCCGGGCGGCGGGGCGAGCAGTTCCCGCACCGTCCGGGCCACGTCGGCCGCCTTGGCGTGCTTGAGCGGGATGGCCTGGAACCCGCCGACGGCCGCCGGCGGCTGGGTCATTGGCAACCGCCGCAGAAAGTAGGCGACGAACTGCTCCTTGGTCAGAACGCCGTCGGCCGGTATGGGGGTGCCGTCCCGCACCATCCGCTCTTTGGTCCGGGTGTGGGCCGGGTCGTTCAGGTTGATCGACTTCTCCCCTTTGGCCAGGTAGTTCCAGATCGCCTCGGGGTCGGGCGAAGCGGAACCGAACTGGCGAGCGGGGGCAACCGTCGGTTGCGGCGGCGTGGCCACCGCCGGCCCGCCCGCCGGCCGCTTGAACACCACCACCTCGCTCGGCCGCAGCGGCGGGGCACCGCCCACGCCGTCGTGGGCGGCCGCGGGCCAACTCACCGTCCCGGCGAACTCCCACCCGTCCGTGCCGCGAGTCGTCAGCAGTTTCTCAAACTCGGACAGACTGCCCGGCTTAGTCACCGTCTGATGTTCCCACTGCGGTCGTTCGTCCGCCGGCCGGAGTGGCCCGAGATACGCGAGCGGGGGCAATACCTGTGTGACCACCGGCGGTGGCGATACTGTCACCTTGAGCGGTGGCGATACTGTCACTTTCGGCAAGGTCGGCTCGTCGCCGTTGGCTCTCAGTACCATGCCCCCGCCGCCCACGGCCAGCCCGCTGGCCACCAGCACGCAGGCCGCCAAGTGTTTCAGTCCAACCATCGCCGTCACCTCCGTGGAAAGGGCCAGAACGCCGGCCGGCACCGTCGCCGCCGGACCCACACACTTCACCCCGAGCGCCAGCACCTCGGCCGGCACCGCTCCGCCGACCGTTAACCCCACCGCCGGCGCCAACCCCCGGGCGCTCAGGTTCGCTAACAGCCGCGCCCGCGCCTTGCTCAGCCGGCCCGTCAGGGTGCCCGGCTTCCAGCCGAGTTGCTTCGCCGCCACGCCCGCCGGCACCCCTTGCAGCTCGCACAGCACGAACGCCGTCCGCTCGTGCGGCGGCAGCCGGGCGATCTCCTCGTGTGCGGCCATAAGAATCCGGTCCCACGCCGAGTCGGCCACGGGAATGTCGGCTTCCGGCCGGGCGGCCCGCTTTTCCCGCAATCGTCGCCGGGCAACGGTGCGGCGCTGCTGGAGGCACACCCGCACGCTGGCCGCGTGCAGCCAGCCGGCCAGCGCCGCCGGGGTGCGGATGCGCTTGGCCGACCGCGTCAGGGCCAGGAACACCGCCTGGAAGGCGTCGGCCGGTTCGGGCGACAGCCGCCGGCAGGTGGCCCACACCAGCGGCCCGTGCCGGCGGACCACCTCCGGGAACCCGGCCGGGTCGTGGAGCAAGTCGGCGTCCGGCCGGGGGTCGGCGGCGTGGGCCAGCAGGGCGTGTAGGTCGCGGGCGGTCATGGGGTTCCGAGTAGCGGCACTTACAGAAGTAGTTGCCGCCGCCGGAGCGTTCCTACGGCCCGACGCGCGGATTGTGTCGAGTGTGTCAAAATGGGCGGTTTGCGGACTCCTGTGGACTCTAAGGAATTTCTGCTCTAAGCTTGTCCCACTCGCGTGCGTTAACTTCCCGCAACACCCGGGCAACCCCTATGACCGTCCGCCGCACCGCCCGCTGTCGGTTCCGCCTGGCCGACCCGCTGCCGCTGGAAGACCGGCTGGCCCCGGCCGTGTTCCCAGTCGCCCCTGAAGAACTCATCAACCCGTCGGTGGACAACGCTGGCGCGATCGCTCAGTTAGGCAATTTCATTCGGAAGGCAAATACAAACGGAGATTTAGTCAACACGATCAACTTGTTCGGACCGCAAGCTGGCAAACTGGCTTCCTACGCGTTCAACGTGACCGCGTCCCAGTTAGGGGCCGACGGCAAGCCGGAGCCGGACCCGATCGCTCAGACCGACGGGGGCACCGGGCTGCCGGTGATTTCCGGGGACAAAGTTCTGATCATTAACGGCAAAGGCGCGTCGTTCGTCCGCCCGAGTGGTGCGCCGTCGCTGCGGTTCCTGCGGGCCTTCGGCACCGTCACCGGCTCCACGACGCTCGTGGTCCGCGACCTGACGTTCGAAAACGGCAACACATACGACTACGGGATCGGGGGCAACCTGCCCCAGCCGGAGTTGTTCCCCAACCTCAGCGGCGGAGCCGTCCGGCTGGACAACGCCAGCTTCGTGGGCGTCGGCCTGACTTTCCGCAACAACACCTCGACCGACGACGGCGGGGCGGTGGCCTCGCTCGGCCAGAACAGCCGGACGAGCCAGATCAAGCTGTTCACCAGCACCTTCCAGAGCAACTACGCCGGCCAGGCGGGGGGGGCGGTGTCCGGCAAGTCGCTGAGCAGCCAAATTGGTTCGACGCTCGAATTTACCAACTGCACTCTGACGGACAACGTGTCGCTGACCGGCGGCGGGGCGACCAACGGGGTGGTGTACGAGACCGACTTCAACCCGGCCCGGGACGCCATCACCGGACTGCCGCTGCCGGCCGGCGACCCCGGGTTCGGCCTGCCGGCCGTCCCCCAGGGGCCGAACCTGGTGGTCAGCAACCGGGGCACGGTGGGCGGCACCCAGTCCGACCTGGTGGACGCGGTGAACACCCTGTTTGCCCGCAACGTGGGCACCTCCGGGCCGGCGGCGGTGGTCGCCACCAGCCAGATGTTGCGGCTGCGGGACTCGGCCGTGGTGAACAACCAGTCGGCCACCGCCGGGGCGGCCGTCGGCCAGTCCCAGGGGCTGGCGGTCGAGCTGGTGAACACCACGGTCCACGCCAACCTGGGCGGCGCCCCGGCGGTGGTGGCCACCAATGGGCAGGTGGTGCTGGCCTTCAGCTCGGTCACCAACAATGCCTCGCAAATCGGGGCGACGGCCGGAGTGTCCGTTGCCAGTAACATCTTAACCATTTATGCCAGTGTGATCGCCGGCAACCGGGTGGCCGACCCGCTCAGCCCGAACCAGGATGTGGTCGCCCCGCTGGTGCGGAACAACGGGTACAACTTCTTCGGGGTGGTGCCGGCCGGGTTCCAGACGGTCGGCACGGACCAGGCCGGCCGGGCCGGGGCTGAGCTGGACCCGCGGCTCGGGGCGATCACCTCGGTGGCCGGGCTGCCCCTGGTGGACTATGTGACGGCACTCCAGCCGGTGACCGGCGAGGCGGCCCTGAGCCTCGCGCCGCTGCCCGATGGTACCAATCTGCCGACGCGGTCGCCGGGGACTGGCAGCCCTCTGCTGGGCAAGGTGCGGACGGCCCCGCCGCCGGCCTCCCCGGCCCCGCCGGCCAGCCGGTTGGCGGCGGACGCCCGGGGCACCACCCGGCCGGCCAGCCTGATCGGCTCGGACATCGGGGCGGTGCAGGCGTTCAACCTGCCGCAGGCCGCCATCGCCCTGCCCGGCAGCCTCATCCCGCCGCCGCTGCCGCCGCCGCCGGCCCCCACCCCGACGCCGCCGCCGCCGCCCACCCCGTCCCCGGTGGTCCGGCCGCCGGCCGTGTTCGCCGCCGGCCCCGGGGCCGCCCTCAACCCGTTCGTGCCGCCGGCCACGTCCGGCCTCCCCGCCGCCCGCAACCAGAAGGCCGACGGCTCCCCGCTGACGGCCGACGCCTCCCAGACCGTGCCCAACCAGGTGCGGCTGTTCAACCCGGACGGCACCGTTCGGCTGGTGGTGCAGCCGTTCGACGCCGCCCCGCCCGGCGGCATCCGGGTGGCCGTGGCCGACCTCACCGGGGACGGCGTGCCCGACCTGATTTGCGGCACCGGCCCGGGGGTGCCCACCCAGGTGGTGGTGTTCGACGGGGCCACCGGCGCCAAGGCGTTCACCCTCAACCCGTTCGAGGCCAGCTTCACCGGCGGCGTCTTCCTGGCCGCCGGCGACCTGACTGGGGACGGCCGGCCGGAACTGGTCGTCAGCCCGGACCAGGGCGGCGGCCCGCGGGTGCAGGTGCTGACCGTCAGCGGCACCACCCTCAGCCCGCTGGCCGACTTCTTCGGCATCGACGACCCCAACTTCCGCGGCGGCGCCCGGGTGGCCGTCGGCGACCTGACCGGCGACGGGGTGGGCGACCTGATCGTGGCGGCCGGGTCCGGCGGCGGCCCGCGGGTGGCCGTGTACGCCGGCGGGTCGGTCAGCGGCGGCAAGTTCACCACCAAGCCGATCGGCGACTTCTTCGCCTTCGAGCAGGGGCTGCGGGACGGGGTGTTCGTGGCCGCCGGGGACGTGAACGGCGACGGCCGGGCCGACCTGATCGTGGGGGCCGGCCCCGGCGGCGGGCCGCGGGTGCTGGTGCTGGACGGCCGCACCCTGGGCATTGAGCAGCCGCGGGTGGTGGCCGACTTCTTCGCCGGCGACCCGGCCGACCGCCGCGGGGTGACGGTGGCCGTGGCCGACCTGGACGGGGACGCGGCGGCCGACGTGGTGACGGGGAACAACAGCACCGGCCGGGTGACGACGTACCTGGGGGCGAAGCTGGCCGCCGGGGTCGCCGCCGCCGACAAGTCGCTGGTGCCGTTCGGCGCGTTCCAGGGCGGGGTGTTCGTGGGGTGAGTGACGGCCGTGGCGGGCGGGCCGGGCGTGGGCCCCCCCCCCCCCCCCC
>JAYVUZ010000316.1:0-11666 GCA_043787415.1 Fimbriiglobus sp.
GGACCGCGAGCGGAACGTGGCCGAGCGGTTCGGGAGCAAGGTCAAGCCGTACCGGCGGGTGGCCACCCGGTACGACACGAAGGCCGCCAACGTCCCGGCCTTCGTCCAGGTGGCCGCCGTCATGGTCATGCTCAAGTGATCCTGCCGACGGGGCCGCTCGCGTCCACACGGCCTAGCCCTATGCTGAGCGGGTCCGGGGCGGCGGTGCGGTTCGTGCCGGCCAAGAACAACGTGATGCCCTGGTCGCCGACAGCGGGTTGACCGGGCTACGGCTGCTCAAGTACGACGACCCGCCGTGCTTCGTGGCCGACGGCGTCACCATGCGGTTCACCCACATCAAGGCGTTCCGCGCCTGACCCTGTACAATTCGGTTGTAAGCCGGCCCCGCACCCGCTGTAATGGTGCGTGTCCGGTCGTGGCTGGGCGGGGGGCCTTGGCGTGCAGAACCCGCCGGTGTGCAAGGTGTCATACCGGCGGTCCCGGTTCTCAACTCGCCTGCCGGACGACCGGCGGTACACGGCTTCACACTTCTGGCTCAAGGAGGTCGAGCCGGGGCTGTGGCGGGTGGGGTTCACGCAGTTCGCCACCCGGATGCTCGGCGACCTCGTAGAACACGGGTTCGAGGTGAAGCCGGACACCCCGGTCGCCCTCGGCGAAATCGTCGGCTGGGTCGAGGCGTTCAAGGCCATCACGGACCTGTACGCCGCCGGCACCGGCACCTTCGGCGGCGGCAACCCGCTCCTTGAATCCGACCCGACGGTGTTCGACAAAGACCCCTACGTCGCCGGCTGGCTGTACACCCTGCGAGGGGAGCCGGACCCGGCGGCGGTGGACGTAATGGCGTACACCGCTCACCTGGATAAGGCGATCGACAAGATCATGGGGAAGTCGGCATGACGGCGGCCCGCTACGTGATGGTCGGCGGCTTCCTCGGGGCCGGCAAGACGACCGCGCTCGTCCGCCTGGCCGGGCGGCTCAAGTCCGAGGGCAAGCGGGTCGGCCTCATCACCAACGACCAGAGCGTCGGACTGGTGGACACCGCCCTGGCCGCCGCCCACGATCTGCCGGTGGAGGAGATCACCGGCGGCTGTTTCTGTTGCCGGTTCGATTCGCTCACTGCTGCCGCCGACAAGCTGTCGGCGAACGAGCGGCCGGACGTGTTCCTGGCCGAGCCGGTGGGCAGTTGCACCGACCTGGCGGCGACGGTCAGCTACCCGCTCCGCCGACTGTACGGCGACGCCTTCTCCATCGCCCCGTACAGCGTGCTGGTGGACCCGGTGCGGGCCGAGCGGGTGCTGGGGCTGGCCAGTGGCACTAGCTTCTCGCCGAAGGTGCTGTACATCTACGGCAAGCAGCTCGAAGAGGCCGATGTCATCGTTGTCAACAAGGCCGACACGCTCGACGCCGGGCGGCTGGAGCGGCTGACGGCAGCACTGATGGCGAAGTATCCGCAGGCGACGGTGCTGGTCATGTCGGCCCGGGACGGCACCGGGTTCGACGGCTGGGCCGACCGCATCGCCAGCGGCGACGCCGCGACGGGCCCGACGATGGCGGTCGATTACGACACCTACGCCGAGGGCGAGGCGCTGCTGGGTTGGGCCAACTGTACGGCCGCCCTGTCCGCCACAGCCCCGTTCGACGGTAACGGCTACCTGCGGGCACTCATGGCCGACCTGCACGCCCAGCTGGCCGCGCACGGGGCCGAGGTTGCCCACCTGAAGATGACCCTCTCGCCGGAAGAGGGGAACGACCTGGCGGTGATCAACCTGACCCGCACAGACGCCGAGCCGGAGCAGTCGCACAGCCTGCACGAGTCACTGGAGGCCGGCGAGTTGATCGTGAACCTGCGGGCCGAGGCCGACCCGGCGGTGCTCAAGCAGGCGATCCTGCTGGCCCTCGACGCCCGGGACAAGGCGGCCGGGGTGACGGCCGCGGTCGAACACCTGGTAGCGTTCCGGCCGGGCCGTCCGGTGCCCACCCACCGCGACACCGGGGTTGGACTCTCATGAGCGTGCCGCTGCGGGTGCTGTATTGTAACTGCACCTACGCCAACGTGGTGCCGAAGGCGGTCAAGGCCGAGGTGCTGCAGAAGCTGCTCGACTCCGGGGTGCCGTTCGACGCCGTGCCCGACCTGTGCGAACTCACCGCGAAGAAGGATCCGTGCGTGAAAGCGCTCGCCGCCGGCGGGGGGCCGGTGCGGATCGCCGCGTGCTACCCGCGGGCAGTGAAGTGGATGTTCGCCGGGGCCGGGGCGCCGCTACCGGAGAGTGGCGTCGAGGTGTTAAACATGCGGACCGACCCGGCCGAGCAGGTGCTGGCCGCGCTGTTTGCCGAGATTCCGACGGAAGGGGCGAATTCGTGAGCGTGCCGCCGACTGCCGCCCCGCCGTTCCGGGTGGCCGTGTACGAAGGGACCGGCAGCATCCCGCTGGAGCCGCCCGTGCGGGCGGCGCTGCTGCCGGCCCTGCTCCAGAAGGGGTACGCCGCGACAGTCGTCCGCCCCGGCGGCAACGTCAGCGGCAGCACCGCCGGCCACCTGGTGGTGGTCGGTCGGTTCACCGACGAGCGGCCCGCCCGGGTGGACGGCGACGTGACGGTGTTCTTCCGGGACGCGACCGGGCTGGACGCCGACGGCATCCTGGCCGCGGTCGAGGCGATCCGGGACGAGGCCGGGCTGCCGAAGGCCGGCGGCTGGAAGCCGTGGTTCCCGGTCATCGACTACGACCGCTGCACCAACTGCATGCAGTGTTTGTCGTTCTGCCTGTTCGACGTGTACGGGGTGTCCCCGGACAAGAAGATTCAGGTGCAGAACCAGCACAAGTGCAAGACCGACTGCCCGGCCTGCTCGCGTGTCTGCCCGGAGGTCGCAATCCTCTTCCCCAAGTACCGGCACGGGCCGATCAACGGGGACGTGGTGAGCGACGACGACCTCCGCCGGGAGAACATGAAGGTCGATATCTCGGCCCTGCTAGGCGGGGACATCTACCAGGCGCTGCGGGACCGGAGCGCGAAGTTCAAGGGCCGGTTCGCCAAGGAGCGGGACGCCGACAAGGCCCTGGCCGAGCGGCAGAAGTGCCTGGTCAAGCTGGGCGAGCAGCTGGACGTGCCGCCCGAGGTGTTCGCCGCCCTGCCGACGTTCGCCCAGATTCGTACCAAGGCCGACGAGGCCGCCGCCAAAGCCACGGCGGCCCTGGCCGGGAGTACACCGTGATCGTCGGCCTGACCAAGCGGATGCTGACCGAGGTGCCGCCCCGGCTCCTGTGGAAGTTCGCGTTCAACTTCGGGGTCAAGGGGGCGGTGTCGGTCGAGCGGTTCAAGGCCCGCAACAAGCGGGGGGTCCACTTCCCGCCGTTCCTGTACATCTCGGTCATCAACAGTTGCAATCTGAAGTGTCGGGGCTGCTGGGTGGACGTGCAGTCGCCCCGCAAGATGATCGACAAGGACACCCTCAACCGGGTCATCAAGGATGCCAAGAAGCACGGCAACAGCTACTTCGGCATCCTCGGCGGCGAGCCGTTCCTGCACCCGCACCTGCTGGACGTGTTCGACGCCCACCCAGACTGCTACTTCCAGGTGTTCACCAACGGCCAGCTCATCACCGACGCCGTGGCCAGGCGGCTGGTCCGGGCAGGGAACGTGACGCCGCTCATCAGCGTCGAGGGGACGGCGGCGGTGAGCGACGAGCGGCGGGGCCGGCTGAACGTCCTCGACCGCACCCTGATGGGGATCGAGTACTGCAAGAAGCACGGCCTCATCTTTGGGGTCGCCACCAGCGTCTGCAAAACCAACATCGACGACCTCCTGACCGAAAACTGGCTTAAGCGGCTGATCCAGTTGGGCGCCCACTACGCCTGGTTCCACACCTACCGGCCGGTCGGCCCGGACCCGGCGGTGGAACTGGCCCTCACCCCGGACCAGATCGTCCAGGTGCGGAAGTTCGTGGTCACCATGCGATCAAAGCTGCCGATCGCCATCGTGGACCCGTACTGGGACCACGACGGCCAGGCGCTGTGCCCGATGGCCACCGGGGTGAGCCACCACATCGGGCCGTCCGGCGGCATCGAGCCGTGCCCGATCATCCAGTTCGCCGTGGACAACGTGTACGACCAGCGGGGCGTGTACGAGATGCTGACCAAGTCGGCGTTCATGAAGGAGTTCCGCGAGGCGTCGGCGCAGGCGACCCGCGGGTGTGTGGTGCTGGAGCGGCCGGACCTGGTCAAGCAGTTGGTGCTCAAGCACGCGGCGGTTGATACGACCAGCCGTCAGACGGCGCTGGCCGAGTTGGACAAGATGACCCCGCGGCCCAGCCAACACAGCCCCGGCCGCGAGGTGCCAGAGGAGCACTGGGCCTACCGGCTGGCCAAGAGCCGGTGGTTCTTCGGATTCGGCGCCTACACCTGATCGTCCCCGGAGTGCCGCATGGCCTTGCCTCTGCTGACCCTGCCGCGGGCCGTCCCGCTGGTGTCCGGCCGGCCCACCCAGGCGGGCATCCCGAGTACCCGTGAGGCCCGGGAGCGGGTGCGGGCGCTGGCCGAGCGGTACGTCGGCCGGGTGCAGCCGGTCCTCCCCCTGTCGCTGGACGAACTCCGCACCCACGCCGACGCCCTGCTCGCCGAGGCCGGCATCGAGGCTGTGTTCCGCGACTATGTCGGGGTGGTGCTCAACGCCGAGGCCAACCGGGAGGCGCTGGCCGGCGTCCCCTACGAGCGACGGCTGCTGCTCCTGCCCAAGTGCCTGCGGGTGGAGGACCGCTGCCCGGCGCCGTTCGACGAGTTCGGCCTGCTGTGCAAGCAGTGCGGCCTCTGCACCATCCAGGACTTGCAGAACGAAGCCGAGCGGCTCGGCTACGCGGTCCTCGTGGCCGAGGGTTCGGCCCTGGTGATGGCCATCATCCAGACGGGGAAGATCGACGCGATTGTGGGTGTGAGCTGCCTGTCGGTGCTGGAGAAGGCGTTTCCGTACATGGAGGCCGCGGCCATCCCCGGGGTGGCGGTGCCACTGCTGCAGGACGACTGCAAGGACACCGGCATCGACGTGGAGTGGGTGTGGGACTTCCTACACCTGTCGAGCGACGACCGCACCTACCGACTGGACCTGGACGGTGTCCGGGCCGAGGTGGACGGCTGGTTCACGGCCGACGAGCTGGACAAGGTCATGGGGCCGGCCGACTCGGACGCCGACCGCATCGGTCGGGAGTGGCTGGCGAAGGCTGGTAAGCGGTGGCGGCCGTTCCTAGCGGCGTGCGTCTGGAAGGCCATGCAGGACGATCCCGACGCCCCGTTCCCGTCGGCGGTGAAGGCGCTGGCCGTGGCCGTCGAGTGTTTCCACAAGGCGTCGCTCGTCCACGACGACATCGAGGACGCCGACGAACTGCGTTACGGCGAGCCGACCCTGCACGCCGCTCACGGCATCCCAGTGGCGCTCAACGTCGGCGACCTGCTACTCGGCGAGGGGTATCGCCTCATCGCCGGCTGTGACGCCCCGCCGGCGGCCGTGGGGCAGATGGTCCGCATCGCCGCCGACGGCCACCGCTCGCTCTGTCAGGGGCAGGGCGCCGAACTGGCCTGGCACGCCAACCCCCGGCCGCTGACCCCGGTGGAAGTGGCCGGCGTTCATAGACAGAAGACGGCCCCGGCCTTCGAGGTGGCACTGCGACTCGGGGCCACGCTGGCCGGGGCGGACGCCGACCTGCACGACACGCTGACGGCCTACAGTGAGGCCGTCGGCATCGCCTACCAAATCCGCGACGACGTGGACGACCTGGCCGAAACCGACGTGACCGCCGGCCGGCTCGGGTTCCCGCTGGCCGTCGCCTACGAGCGGGCCAAGGGCGAGGACCGCGACCTGCTGGACGCGGCGTGGAAGCGGGTGCCGGGGACCGACCCGACGGCGGTGCGGGAGGTCATCGACCGGCTCGGCGCTGCCGAGCGGGCGCGACAGATGCTCGACGCCTACAAGGAGCAGGCGGTCCGCACCCTGGCCGAGGTGTCGGACCCCAGCCTTAAAGGGCTGTTGCGGCGGGTGGTGGGCAAAATCTTCCGGGCCGACATCAAGGGCTGGTGCAGTGAGTTCGAGGCTCGAAATGCTACAGGTGGCCCGGCTCGCGCCCCAGTTGCTGGGTGAGTCGGCCGACCTGGTGCGGGACTACCTTGCCGGCTGCCAGAACCCGGACGGCGGGTTCCCGGACCGCGCCGGCACGAGCGACCTGTACTACACCGTGTTCGGGCTGGAAGGTCTGCTCGCGCTGCGGGCCGACGTGCCGGCCGAGCGGGTGCGGCGGTACCTGATCACCCACGGCGAAGGTGCCGGACTGGACTTCGTCCACCTCGCCTGCCTGGCCCGCTGCTGGGCCGGCCTGCCCGTCGAGCTGCGAACCCCGCCGGCCGACGCGATCCTGGCCCAGCTCGAAGCCTGCCGCACGGCCGACGGCGGGTATGCGGCCGTGCCGGGGCAGGCGGACGGCACCGCCTACCACGCCTTCGTCGCCGTCGGGGCGTACCAGGACTTGGTCCGCGACGTGCCCGACCCCACCAAGATCATCGCCAGCGTCCACCGGCTGCGGGCCGAGGACGGCGGGTTCACCAACCAGCACGACATCCCGCTCGGGCTGACCCCGGCGACTGCCGCCGCGGTGACGCTGTTCCGGCAACTGGACGAGCCGGTGCCGCCGGAGTTGACCCCGTGGCTGCTGGAGCGGTGCCGGCCGGAGGGTGGGTTCTTCGCCACCCCCGTCGCCCCGCTGCCGGACCTCCTCTCGACCGCGACGGCGCTGCACGCCCTGGCCGGGCTGCACGCCGACCTGGGGCCGATCCGCGAGCCGTGCCTGGACTTCCTCGACACCCTCTGGACCAGCCGCGGCGGGTTCCACGGCTCCTGGGCGGATGACGTGCTCGACCCGGAGTACACCTACTATGGACTGCTCGCCCTCGGCCACCTGAGCGTGGCATGACCGACTTCGCCGCGAACGTCCGCCGACACCTGCTGGCCGCTCGTGGGTCGCACGGCCACTGGGACGGGGAGCTGTCGTCGAGCGCGCTCTCGACGGCCACCGCCGCCTTCACTCTGAGCCGGCACGGCGACCCGGCCCACGCCCCGCTCGTTGCCGCCGGCCTCCGGTGGCTGGCCGGCACCCAGAACCCGGACGGCGGCTGGGGCGATACCACGCTCAGCGTCAGCAACCTTAGTACGTCGGCCCTAGTGTGGGCCTTGCTGACACTTTCTGAAGCAGCCGCTCACGCCGATGCGGCAGAGCGGGTGGAAGGGTATCTGCGGACCACCGCCGGCAGTCTGGAACCGGCCCCGTTTGCCAGAGCCGTGGCCGACCGCTACGGCAAGGACCGGACGTTCTCAATTCCGATCCTGACCATGCTCGCACTGGCCGGCCGGCTTGGGGCTGATGGTTGGCGACACGTCCCGCAACTGCCGTTCGAGCTGGCCGCTCTGCCCCGCCGGCTGTTCGCATTCCTGGGCCTGCCGGTGGTGAGCTACGCCCTGCCGGCACTCATCGCCATCGGCCAGGTGCAGCACCGCCACCGGCCGACGCGGAACCCGATCGCCCGCCTCGTCCGAACAATGGCTGTCGGCCGCACGCTGCGGATACTGCGGGCTATCCAGCCGACGACCGGCGGCTACCTGGAGGCGACCCCGCTGACGGCGTTCGTTACCATGAGCCTGCTCGCCTGCGGCCGCCGCGGCGACCCGGTGGTGGCAGACGGGGTCCGCTTCCTCAGTGCGTCAGCCCGGCCGGACGGCAGTTGGCCGATCGACACGAACCTGGCGACGTGGGTGACGACGCTCGCCGTCAACGCCCTCGGCGACGCGCTGCCAGATGCCGACCGCGGCCCGATCCGTGACTGGCTGCTGGGCCAGCAGTACCTGGTCCGCCACCCGTACACCGACGCCGCCCCCGGCGGCTGGGCGTGGACCGACCTCGCCGGCGGGGTGCCGGACGCCGACGACACCCCCGGGGCGCTACTCGCACTCGCCAAGCTCGGCCCGCAGGACGCTCGCGCGCTGGCGGCGGCCGAAGCCGGTTGCCGCTGGCTGCTCGGGGTGCAGAACCGGGACGGCGGCGTCCCGACCTTCTGCCGCGGCTGGACCGGGCTGCCGTTCGACCGCAGCAGCGCCGACCTGACCGCCCACACGCTGCTCGCCTGGCACGTCTGGCGGGGCGCGCTGCCGGGGTTGCGACCGACACTCGACGCGGCCACCGCGCGGGGGTTGGCGTACCTGGCTCGCACCCAGCGGCCGGACGGGGCGTGGGCGCCGCTCTGGTTCGGCAACGAGCACGCCGCCGACATCGCCAACCTGACCTACGGCACCAGCCGGGTGCTGCGGCTGGCGACACTCGGCGACCGTTTGCCGGCCGATTTCGTGGATCGACTGGATCGCGCCAAGGTTTGGCTGCGGGTGAGCCAGAACCCGGACGGCGGTTGGGGCGGCCGGGCCGGCACCCCGTCCTCGGTGGAGGAAACCGCGCTGGCCGTCGAGGGCCTCGGCGGCGACCCCCGCGGTCTGGCCTGGCTGGAGGCCGCGACAGCCGGCGGCACCGTGTTCCCGCCGGCCCCCATCGGCTTCTACTTCGCCAACCTGTGGTACTTCGAGCGGCTGTACCCGGTGGTGTTCACCGCCGCCGCCGCCCGCACGTCTCCTCACGCTCGCCCCGGCTAACGCCACATGTGAACCCTACACTGCCTTAACATCACCCACCGGGACCGACGACATGCGAACACCTGCCCTGGTCTTTGCCTCTCTGCTGGCGGTCGCCGGCCCGCTGCGGGCGGACATCGGCATCATCTCCCCAGCCGCCGCCTGGAAACTGATCGAGTCAGCCCCGGCCGGCAAAAAGCCGGTCGTGATCGACACTCGGGGCGGGTACAAAGACTACTTCCGCGGCCACCTGCCGACCGCCCATCACCTGAACTTCGACACCCTGAGGGGTACGGACAAGGGCGTGCCGGTGCAGTACCTGCCGGACGATCTCACCCGCGCCCTGCTCGTCCGGGCCGGGGTGGACCGCTCCCGCACCCACATCCTGTACGCCACCGGCGACGCCCTGCCGAACGACGAAGTCTTGAGCGCCAGCATGGTGGCGTATGTGCTGGAGAAGATCGGCGTCGCGGACATCCGCATCGTGGACGGTGGGCTACCGGGGTGGAAGGCGGCCAGGCTGCCGGTGACGCAGGAGTACTTCGGCAACCCGCCGGGCACGCTGCCGGCGACGGGGCACCCGGAGATCGCCCTGACGGTCGAGGACGTGCTGGCCAACACGGGCAAGCCGGGTGTGGTGCTGGTGGACGCCCGCCCGAAGAACGAGTACCTGGGCGACGACGACATCTGGCTGCGGAAGGGCCACATCCCCGGGGCGGTCAGCTTCCACTGGGCACGCCTGATGGCGAAGGACAACACCCACCAGTTCCGCCCGTTCGCAGAGGTGACGGCCGACCTCGCGGCGGCCGGCCTGACCCCGGACAAAGACATCCTCGTCTATTGCGGCACCTCGCGGGAGGGCAGCCTGCTCCGCTTCTACCTGAAGCACGTCGCCAAGTACCCGCGGGTGCGGTTGTACGAGGGGTCATGGAAGGAGTATGCCTCGCTCAAGCAGCACCCGGCCGAGACGACCGCCCCGAAGGCCCGGTAGCGTGCTGACCGCACTGCTGTTGCTGGCCGTCGGGTTCGTCGCCTTCACCAACGGGGCCAACGCCAACTTTAAGGGCGTGGCCTCCCTGTACGGAAGCGGCACCGCGTCCTTGCGGGTTGCCCTGTACTGGGGCACGGCCGCCACGTTCGCCGGCTCGGTTGCCTCGGCCTTCCTGGCCGACGGGCTCCTGAAGTCGTTCGGCGGCCGGGGCATCGTACCGGACGAGTTGGCACGGACGCCGGCGTTCGCGGCCGCCGTCGCCCTCGGGGCGGCCCTGACCAGCTTTCTGGCTACGCGGTTCGGATTCCCCGTATCCACGACACACGCCCTGATGGGGGCACTGTTGGGCGTTGGAGTGGCAGGTGGTTGGGCGGACGTTCGGCTCAGCGCGCTACTCAAGAGCTTCGTCTATCCACTCGTCTTTAGCCCGGTCGTCGCGGCAGTGCTGGGCGGCGTGGTATACCTGTTGCTAACAGCCTTACGGCTGGCCCCGGACCACCGCAACCGCACGCTCGACACCCTGCACTACCTGAGCACCGGGGCCGCGAGCTTCGCCCGGGGCCTCAACGACACGCCGAAGATGGCTGCCCTGCTGCTCGTCGCCCCCGGAATTGACCCTCTCTCCGGCTGTCTGGCCGTCGCCGCGGTGATCGCGGTCGGGGGGCTGCTCGACGCCGACCGGGTGGCAGAGACGCTTGGTAAGCAGGTGACGGCGATGACCCCCGGTCAGGGGTTTGCGGCAAGCCTGGTCACGGCCGGACTGGTCACGACGGCGAGCCTGCACAACCTGCCCGTCAGCACGACGCACGTCAGCGTGGGGTCGCTGCTTGGGATCGGCCTAGTCACACGCCAAGCGCAGCGGTGGAAAGCGGTCGAAATTCTGGCGGCCTGGGTCACCACCGTCCCCTGTGGCGCCGTCTTGGCGGCGGTCGCGTACCTGGCAACGGTCCGACTCTAGGCCGCCTGTTGACGGAAAATCATATTTGCTGACAAATGTCTTCTTACGAGGAGAGCCGAGTTGCCGCATCCTGCCCGTCCAGTATGTCGCACGCGTCGGAGGGGTCGTGGTTGGATTGGAGCCGCACACTGAACCGGGGCGGTATCGGACTAATACTGGTGGTGGGTCAGTCTAGCGGATGACGGAAACCGGTTGGATTCCAAGGCGCATAGCGACGTTTCGTTTCACTCAGCCGCACGATGACTTCGACCCTCTACACCCTCCGGTCCACCCCGGCCTCCCCTCACCCACGCCCAGCACCAGCGGCCGGTCCACAGGAATCCGATTCGAAACCGACCCACGACCGTATCGTTTCGCGATTGACGTGCGGGTATTCGTGCAGATAGATTACCGCTACCTCTCCACGGCCGGGTGTCCTCGGCAGTCCCTTCGTTTCGTGTTCTATTCCATTCAGTCCGGGGGAATGTCCATGACCGCGCGTCGGTGTTCCCGCGTCTACGGGTTCACGCTCATCGAGCTGCTGGTGGTGATCGCCATCGTCGCCATCTTGGTCGGCCTGCTCCTGCCGGCCGTCCAGAAGGTGCGGGATGCCGCCGCCCGGACGCAGTGCCAGAACAACCTCAAGCAGATCGGCCTGGCCCTGCACAACCACCACGACGAGAACGGCACTTTCCCGCCCGGATTTACCGCGGTGGCCGCCCCAGGCGGGGACGTGGCCCCCGGCTGGGGCTGGGGCTTCTACATCCTGCCGCAACTGGAGCAGGAGTCGCTGTTCCGCTCGGCCCCAGACCGCAACCAGTCGCTCAAGGACTCGCCGGTATTGGCCCGGGTGGTGAAGGGGTATCTGTGCCCCGCCGACCACCAGACCGAGCCGTTTCAGGTGCGGGGGCCGGGCGGCGTCAATCTGACCACGATCACCGGGGCACTTGTGCGGGCCGCCCCGTCGAGCTACGCGGCGTTCGCCGGCGGAGACGAGACGGAGGTGACGACCGGGGACGACAAGGGGCGGTTCCACGGCGTGTTCTACCGCAACAGCAAGACCCGGCTGACCGACCTGACGGATGGCACC
>JAYVUZ010000317.1:0-41981 GCA_043787415.1 Fimbriiglobus sp.
GCCACACGGTACGAGCGGTTGCCGCACCTGTACGACGGGTTCGTCTCGCTGGCCTGTGCCTTCATCGCCCTCAACCGGCTGTTATGAAACAGGCTCCCGTTACCGCCCCCGATCCCCGACCCGGAACCGCCCGCGGCTTTGCCCGTATCGCCGTCCCCCATGCCGCCTGCCGGGTTCGCCGCCCGCTTCGCTCCTCGCCCGGTAACACCAGGTCCGTTCGTCCGCCGCGTCGCTTCCCGGCCGTCCCTGTTCGACCGGCCGGCCGAACCGCCGGCCAGCGTCCCACCTCCGCCACATCCTCACCCGGCCACGCCGGCAGACTCGCCGACACGGGCCGTCAGGCCCGATTTGGCGACCGGGACGGTGGGCAAAGCCCGCGACCTGCTCACCGGTATACGCACGCTCAAGACCGTCGAGGCTGAGGGAAGGACGGCCTCGGCCGCCGAGCGGGACGCCCTGGCCCGGTTCCCCGGGTTCGGGGCGGTGGCCCTGGCGATCTTCCCGAACCCGGCCACCGGCGGCTACCCGGACGCCGGCTGGCAAACGCGGGGGGAGGAGCTGGCCGCCCTGCTCACCTTGGACGAGTATGCCAGCGCCAAGCGGACCACCTTCTCGCAATACTTCACCGCCCCGGCGGTGATGGCCGCGCTGCACGCCGGCCTGGGCCGGCTGGGCGTCCCGCCGGGGGCGACCGTATTGGAGCCGGGGTGCGGCACCGGCAACTTCCTGACCGAGGCCCACCGCTACATCGGGGTCGAGCTGGATTCCGTCACCGGCCGCATCGCCAAGCTGCTGCACCCCGACGCCGACATCCGCGTCGAGAACTTCCGCGACACCCGGCTGCCGCCGCTCGACGGGGTGATCGGCAACGTGCCGTTCGCCGACCTCAAGCTCGACTGGCACGGCGAGCGGCTGGCCCTGCACGACTTCTTCCTGGCCAAGTCCGTGGACGCCCTGAAGCCCGGCGGGGTGCTGGCCTGCGTCACCAGCCGGTTCACCCTCGACAAGCAGAACGCCGCCGCCCGCGAGCGGCTGGCCGAACAGGCCGACTTCCTGGGCGCCATCCGCCTGCCGTCGGACGCCTTCAAGCGGGAGGGCACGGCCGTTGTGACCGACCTCGTGTTCTTGCGGAAGCGCGGCCCCGGCCAATCGCCGGCCCACGCCGACGGGTGCTGGCTGGAGACCGGCCCGCTGGCCGTCGATGGGGCGACGGTGGCGGTCAACCGCTACTTCCTGGCCCACCCCGAGATGGTGCTTGGGGCGTGTAGCCGGAAAGACACCCTCTACGGCGGCGACGGGGTGAGCGTCATCTCGACTGGCGACCTGGCCGGGCAACTCGCCCTGGCTGTGGACCGGCTGCCACGGTTCGAGCCGCTCCAGGTGGACGCCCAGCGGCCCCAGCCGCCGCCGGCCCCGGCCTTCGTCCCGCCCCCGCCGCTGCGGCACGTCGTCGAAGGCAGCCTGTTCACCGGCGACGACCGCACCATCTACCAGATCGAGGACGGCCGGCCTGAACCCGTCACCTACTGCGGCGTGCGGCTGCGGGCGGATGGCACCCCCCAGGGCCGCAAGATCGGCCAGCTCATCGACCTCCGGGACCGCGCCCGCCGGGTGTTGCAATCCCAGAACGAGGGCTGGCCGGCCGAGGCCCGCGCGGCCGAGCGGCAGGCCCTCAACCGGGCCTACGACCGCTTCGTGAGCCGGCACGGGCCGGTCAACAAGACGACGCTCACCGACACCAAGTTCGGCACCGTCCGGCGGATGCCCAACCTGGTGCGGTTCCGGGACGACCCGGACGCCATGCTGGTGATGAGCCTGGAGGAGTACGACGAGGCCACCGGCACGGCGGCCAAGGCCGCCGTCCTGCGCCAGGACGTAGTGGGACCGAAGCCGCCCGTCACCCGGGTGGCCACCGCCGAGGACGGGCTGCTGGTGTCGCTCGACCGCACCGGCGGCATCGACTTGGCCCTCATCGCCCGGCTGTACGGCCGGCCGGAACCGGCCGTCATCGCCGAGTTGGGCGACCTGGTCTACCGCGATCCCGCGACCGGCCGGTGGGAGACCTCCGACGCCTACCTGGCGGGGAACGTCCGGGAGAAGCTGACCCGCGCACGGGCCGCTGGGCCTGATTATGCGCGGAACGTGGCTGCCCTCGAACAGGTGCAGCCGGAGGACGTGCTGCCCGGCGACATCGACGCCAACCTGGGGGCGCCGTGGATACCGGCCAGCGACATCCGGGCCTTCGCCGCCGACCTGTTCGGGGTGCCGCCCGAGGCGGTGAAGGTGGACCACCTGAAGCAGGACGCGGTGTGGTGTCTGGCGGCCGACCACCGCGCCCACAACTCGGTGGCCGCTACCGCCGACTACGGCACCGGCCGCGTCAACGGCACGGCGCTCCTGGAACTGGCCCTCAACCTGAAGTCGCCGGCCGTCTACGACGTGATCCGCTCGTCCGAGGGCGAGCAGCGGGTGCTGAACACCACCGAGACGCTGGCGGCTAAGGAGAAGCAGCGGCGGATCAAGGACCAGTTCAAAGCCTGGGTGTTCGCCGACCCGGACCGCACGGAGCGGCTGGTCCGGGTCTACAACGACGCATTCAACTCCCTGCGGCCCCGGCTGTTCGACGGCTCCCACCTCGACTTCCCGGGCATGAGCCAAGCCTTCGAGCTGCGGCCCCACCAGCGGGACGCGGTGTGGCGGTGCATGGCCGGCGGCAACACCCTGCTGGCCCACGTCGTCGGGGCCGGCAAGACGGCCGTCATGGTGACGGCCGCCACGAAGATGCGGCAGGCCGGGCTGTGCCACAAGCCGCTGGTGGTGGTGCCCAACCACATGCTCGAACAGATCACCCGGGAGTGGCTGCACCTGTACCCCAACGCCCGCCTCCTGACCGCCACCAAGGACGACTTCACCAAAGACCGGCGGAAGCACCTGACCGCCAAAATTGCCACCGGTGACTGGGACGGGGTGGTGGTGACGCAGTCCGGGTTCGAGCGGATGGGCATGTCGAGTGAGTTTCAGGAGCGGTTTCTCCGTGAGCAGATCGCCGAGTACGAGGCGCTCTTGGCCGGGAACGCCGGCGGCGGGCGCAACCTGCTCAAGACCATCGAGAAGCAGAAGGCCCGGCGGGAGGAGCGGCTCAAGGCGATGCTCGCCGAGGACAAGAAGGACGACGGGCTGGTGTTCGACGAGCTGGGGGTGGACCAGCTCTTCGTCGACGAGAGCCACTACGCCAAGAACCTGGAGACGCCGACCAAGATGAAGCGGGTGGCCGGGGTGCAGACGGGCGGCAGCGAGCGGGCGTTCGACCTGTTCATGAAGTGCCGGTTCCTGGACGACAAGCACCCGGGGCGGGGGGTGGTGTTCGCCAGCGGCACGCCGGTGAGCAACAGCATGGTCGAGCTGTACACCGTGCAGAAGTTCCTCGACTTGGCCGGGCTGCGGTCCCGCGGGATCGAGCACTTCGACGCCTGGGCGGCCACCTTCGGGGAGGTGGTGGAGGCGATGGAGATCAGCCCGGACGGGGCCACCCTCAAGCCCCGCAGCCGGTTCGCCAAGTTCGTCAACCTGCCCGAGCTGGTGCAGCTGTTCCGGTCGTTCGCCGACGTGCAGACGGCGGACATGCTCGACCTCCCCCGGCCCAAGCTGGAAGGGGGCAAGGCCCGGACGGTGGCCTGCCCGATGTCCGACGTGCAGCGGGAGATGCAGGGCAAGCTGGTCGAGCGGTACGAGCGCATCCGCTCGGAGCGGGTGGACCCGCGGGAGGACAACGCCCTGGCCGTCACCACCGACGGCCGCAAGCTGGCCCTCGACGGCCGGCTGTACGGGGCCGTGGCCGACTTCCCCGGGTCGAAGGTGAATGCGTTGGTCCGGAACGTCCGCCGCATCTGGCAGGACACGGCCGACACGCGGGGCACGCAGCTGGTGTTCTGCGACCTGGGCGTCCACGCCCGGCCGCACTCGGTCTACGACGACGTGGTGGCCAAGCTGACTGCCGCCGGCATCCCGGCCGGCCAGGTGGCCGTGATGGGGGACGCCGACACCGACGCCAAGAAGCAGGCCCTGTTCGAGCGGGTCCGCCAGGGGGCGGTGCGGGTGCTCATCGGCAGCACGGCCAAGATGGGCACCGGCACCAACGTGCAGAAGCGGCTGGTGGCCCTGCATCATCTCGACGCCCCGTGGAAGCCGGCGGAAGTCGAGCAGCGGGAGGGCCGCATCCTCCGGCAGGGGAACCAGAACGCCGAGGTGGGCATCTACCGCTACGTCACGGAAGGGAGCTTCGACGCCTACATGTGGCAGGCGCTGGAGACCAAGGCCCGGTTCATCGCCCAGGTGATGACCGGCGATCGCGCCGTCCGCAAGGCCGAGGACGTGGGCGGGCAGGAGCTGAGCTACGCCGAGGTGAAGGCCATCGCGTCGGGCAACCCGGCGGTGCTGACCCTGGCCGAGACCGACGCCGAGCTGCAGCGGCTGGCCATCCTGCGGAAGAACCACCGGGACGGGCAGTACCTGGCCCGCCGCTCGGTGCGGGAGCTGCCCGACAAAATCGCCGGCCTCGCCCGCCGCATCGCCTTGTTGGGCGAGGACATGGCCACGCTGGCGGCCGACGACCGGATCGCGGTGGGCAACCGGGTGGTGTCGCACGCCGACGCCGTGGACGCCATCGGCCGGCGGTTGGAGCGGCTGCCCCGGGCGGTCAGTGACACCCGCACCGTGCCGCTCGGGTTGTATCACGGGCTGGCGTTCGGGCTGTTCCTGCACCCGCTGGGCGGACTAGAGGCGTACCTCGACGGGCGGGTGCAGCGACGGACCGAGCTACGGGACGGGGCCGGCCCGCGGGCGGTCCTCAACGCCGTCGAGCGGCTGGCCGGCGGCTACGGGGTTGAGCGGGAGCGGGCGGCGCAGGATGTGGGTGTGGCTCGCGGTCAGTTGACGGACTTCGAAGCGCGGCTGGGGGCGGTGTTCCCGCACGACGGATACGCCAGTCAGCTGACCGACTTGCGGGACCGGCTCCGGGCATCCCTGTCCGGCAAGCCGGCCGATGCCCCGGCGGGCGGGCCGACCGCGGCCGACCTGGCCGAACGGATTCAGCACCTACGAGCGTCGGACACGATCCATGACGCTCCGGCACGCCCGAAGCCCCTAGCCCGACCCGGCCGGCCGGTTGTCGCTGCGAAACCGCTTGTCCCACCGGCCGACGGCTCACCGCCCTTGTCCGACCCCCCTCCACTGCCGGCTGGCGGGAGCGGGTCGGCCGGCCCGCCGGGCGGCAATCCGAGCTGTTCTGACGCACTGGTTCATTCTCGCTCGCACGGCGTCGCCGCCGGGGTCAGACCCCGCCTTGGTCGGCCGGTTGGGCCGGGGGCGGCGGGAGGTGGGTGAGGTAGGCGGCCGACGCTTGATGGTTCAGCACCAGCGCCGCCATCACCACCAGGGCGGCCACCGCCCCGACCACCGCCGAGCGAGCGACCGCCACCCCCACGCCGGGCCGGCCCGGGAGCAGCCGGCGGAGGACCGCTTGGTTGATCGCCGCCGTCAGCAGCCCGTGGACGCCCAGCAGGGCGAGCATCGCCGTCACCAAGTCGCCCGTGTCCGTTCGGCTACCCACCCGGGCGAAGGCCACGGCGGCCGGGGTCAACCCGGCCCACCCCATCACCGGCAGGGCGGTGAGCAGCCAGGCCAAGGCCGGGGCGAGCGGGGCGGACACGCACTTGGCCAGCGCGGCCGGGCCGAACCCGGGCCGGCCGCCGGCCGGGGTGAGCTGGAGGATTAGCACCGCCCACGCCGCCGGCAGGGCGACCAGGGTGGCGGCGTAGAGCAGGGCCAGGAGCGGAGTGCCGCCGTCCAGCTCGAACAGCAGGCCGTGGGGCGGGAGCGGGTGCGGGTCAAGGGGCGTCATCCGTCAGCAGTGCCGGATTTCGGCGGACAAGTCAACCGCCGACTGTGGCCGCCCGTGCCGTCACGGCCCGAAGTCGGCCGCCCACACCCCGTCCACCCCGATCGCGGCCCCCCCTGCCCGCAGATTGTACCCGCCGTCCGCCCCGACCGGCGAGCCGCCCCACCAGGGGGCGTTCGGCGCCCACTTGAGGCCGTCGCCGGAGCAGGCGGGGTCGGAGTAGAAGTAGGACGCCGTCACCACGAACGCCCCGGTCAGCGGCCGGCCGTCGTCCGCCTTGGCGTCGATCGCCGCGGCCGCGGCGGCGTCCAGCACCCCGCTGGCTTGGGCGTTCGGCACGCCGGAGCCGTTGCTCGTGGTCAGCAGGAAGGCGAACCCCGGCGTCACCTGGGGGTACGACCCGTTGGCCATCCGGCTCTGCGGGCACCCCGGGGCGTAGCGCGGGCCGTCGAGCTTGTGCAGCAGCCAGCCGCCCCGGGGCACCGGGGCCGGCCGCTGCCCGAACACGTCGGTGTAGGGCAGGCCGCGGCAGACGGCGCAGGTCGGCGAGTTCCAGCCGGCGATGGTCACCCCGCACCCGTCCCCGGCCAGGCTGGTCGCCCCCGGGTACGGGTCGCCGATCAACCCAGCCCGGGACAGGTCCCGCCAGAACCATTTGAACCCGTCCTCGTTCTCATCCCCGTTCCAGCAGACCGCGTAGGTGCCCCGGCCGGGGAAGTCCGGCCGGCCGGTGGTGTCGAACCCGGCCTTCCGGTTCGGGCAGTCCCCCGGCAGGCAGCTGAACTTCTCGGTGAACAGGTTGACCGCGGTCTCGAACCCCCGCTTCTGGCTGATCACGTTGCGGACCTCCGCGGCGGCGATCAGGTCGCGGCCTGCCAGGACGCCGCCGGCCAGCACGGCGACGATCAGGAGCACGACCGCCAGTTCCGCCAGGGTGAAGCCGCCGCGTGGCGAGGTGAAGGATAATGGATGGGTCATGTGGGGTTCCGGTGGGTTGCTTCGCCCGACTCTACCGGAGGGGGGTTAACCATTGGTAAACGCCCGGTCGGGCCGAATCGGGCCATCAGGTCGTCCGGCAGCCAGGCGGCCGGATCGCACCCGGCCGCCTCCAAACGGGTCACGCGGTACGGGCAGCCGATCCGCCGCGGGGCCGACAGCCGGCGGAGCAGGTGCTCCCGCACGCGCGCCCGCAGCGGGCCGGGGTCGGCCCCGGCGAAGCGTTTGTGCTGGCCGCTCGCCCCGGTCCGGCCGTAGGCCAGGCACACCGTCCAGTCGCCGAGCAAGTCCCGGCCGACCCGCACCTCGTACCAGCGGTGGCAGTTTTCGGCCGGGTGGTGGGCCTCCAGCGTCAGCGTCAGCAGTCCGTCCATGACGGGCCTCCTTCGGTACTGATGCGGCCCCGCCGCTTGGGCTTACCCCGGCCGCCGGGGGCGGTCGGCGGCGGCCCGCCGTCGGGGTGGCGGCGGAGGAGCCGGGCCAGGGTCCGCTCGGACACCCGCCACTCGGCCGCGATGGTGGCCAGGGTCTCGCCCTCCCGCAGCCGCCCGGCGGCCCGGCGGGCGTGGTCGGCGGTGAGCAGGGTGGGCCGGCCGAGGTGCTTGCCGCGCACCCGCGCGGCCGCAATCCCCCGCTGCTGCCGCTCCCGGAGCAGCTCCCGCTCGAACCGGGCCAGCCCGGCCATCATGGTGAGCACCAGCCCGCCGGCCGGGGTGGCGGTGTCGATGCCCAGGTTGAGGACGCGGAGGTGGACCCCCCGGGCGAGCAGGGCCTCGGCCCGCCCGAGCACCTCGGCCGTGCCCCGGCCCAGCCGGCTGACCTCGGTGACGGCCAGGGTGTCGCCGGTTCGCAGCGACGCCACGAGGTCGTCGAGCAGCGGGCGGTCGGCCGCCCCCGACGCCTGTTCGGTCACGACCCGCAGGGCGCCGGCCAGCCGCAGGGCGTCGGCCTGCCCGGACGGGGACTGGTCGGGGGCGGAGGTGCGGCAGTAGCCGATGAGGAGCGGGGTGTTACGGTCGGTCATCGAGCGATCTTATTCTGTCGGTTACCTTTTGTCACCAATAAAGAGTAGAGCGACCGCCACTCGTGCGATTGCGGCGAAAGGTACACCTTTTGTCTTCAACTATTCCTGCCGACCGCCAAGTCGCTAATTTGAGACAGGTGGCGGTCTATCTGCCGGGTTCACCCACACCCGCCATGACGCGACTGTTGACAGATCAGCCCGTCCATGTCAGTGTCAGTCGAGATATCACAACAAGGAGGTTACGTCATGCATATCGAACACGTCAAATTGGGTGAAGACGGCCGGCTGGTGATCCCAGCGGCGCTCCGCAAGGAGATCGGCATCCGGGCCGGGGACACGGTGGTGGTGGAGTCCGACGGGGACAGCCTGCTGCTCCGCAGCTACGACCAGGTGCTGCGGGAGACCCAGGACTACTTCCGCCAGTTCGCCCGGCCCGGAGTCAGCGTGGTGGACGAGCTGATCGCCGACCGCCGGGCCGAGGCGGCCCGCGAGGCCGGCGAGTAGGCTGTCCCGGTGCCCCCGGTTGTCCTCGACGCCTCCGCGGTGCTGGCCCTATTGCTCGGCGAGCCGGGGGCCGACCGCGTCCGCGCCCGCCGGGCGGGGGCAATCATCTCAGCGGTCAACTACGCCGAGGTGCTGGCCCGTACCGCCCGACTCTGCGGGTCGCCGGACGAGGCCGCGCGGCGGGTAGGGCAGCATGAGTTCGCCGTGATCCCGTTCGACCGGGCGGCGGCCGCCGCGGCCGCCGCGCTGGAACCGGCCGGCCGGCCCCTCGGACTGTCCCTGGCCGACCGCTGCTGCCTGGCCCTTGCCGCCGCCCGCCGCCTGCCGGTGCTGACCGCAGATCGGGCGTGGCAACACCTGTCGGTCGATGTGGCGGTCGAGCTGATCCGCTGACCGCCCTTCAGTCTGAAACTCCACAGGCCCGCGAACTCGGGTCCGATGGCACGCGGCCATGCCTCGCAGGGTGCCCACCTCGGCGCCCTCGCCCGGTGACAAAACGGCCACCGCTACCGAGCTATGTCGTCGGGACAATCACGTTATAATCCGCCTGCCGCCCGTCTGGGCGTCAGATCAGCCAACCCGGGAGGTGGGGCGTGAGCGATCAACAGACCCGTCGGGCGTTCATGGTCGCGTCCGGAGCCGTTGGCGTCACAGGGGTCGCCAGGAGCGGCGTTGCCGCCCAGCCGCCGAACCCGAATCCCCCCTTGCCGCCGATGGGCCTCATCATCCCCGGGGTGCGGGAGAACGTGGCCGGGATGGGGGACGCCCACCCGACCGTTCGGTCCTACCGCAAGGCGGTGGCCGAGATGAAGCGGCGGAGCCAGGCCGACCCGACCGACTCGCTCGGCTGGACCTTCCAGGCGAACATGCACGGCCTCCCGCGGAACGGCGGCCAGCACCGCGACTGGGGCTGGTGCCAGCACGGCAACTGGTGGTTCCTCCCCTGGCACCGCGGCTACCTGCTGTTCTTCGAAGACATCGTCCGGAAGCTGTCCGGCGACGACCACTTCCGCCTGCCGTACTGGGCGTGGGACGAGGCCGGGCAGAACGCCCTGCCGGCCCCGTTCCGCGACCCGAACCCGCTGTTCGAGGCCAGCCGCCAGCAGGCCAACCTCGGCCGGCCGCTCCGGCCCGACAGCCCGTCCGGGTCGTTCCAGATGGACTGGGCGAACGCCCGCCGCACCCCGCGGTTCGTCGGGGCAACCGTCGAACTGTCCTTCGGGGGCATCCGCCAGCCCAAGACCGCGCTGCCGGACAAGCCGGCCAGCACCGACGCCCACGGGGTCGTGGAGAGCCAGGCCCACGACCTCATCCACGACGCGCTGAGCGGCATCATGGGCAGCCCTCGGACGGCAGCCGCCGACCCCATCTTCTGGCTGCACCACGCCAACGTCGACCGCCTGTGGAACCGCTGGCTGGACGACCGCACTCACGGAAACCCGCCGGACGCCGACTGGGCCGACCAGCAGTTCCCGTACTACGACGGGACCGGGGCCCGGGTGGTGGTGTCGGTGGCCCAAATCCTGGCCCGCGCCCAGGCCGTCTACCGCTACGATGAAGAGGTCCGTCGCCCGGTCACAGCGGTCGCCACGACCGCCCCGCCAAAGGGGGACGCCGTGCCGCCCACAGTCCAGAAGGTCGCCTCGGTCCAGCCGATGCTGGCCCTCGGGTCCACCCCCCTCACCAAGCGGCTGGGCTTCGCCGCCGACGCCCGCCAGCGGGTCATGACGGCCCTAGCCCCGCAGGCCGCCCCGGTCGCGGACCCGCCGGCGGTCATCCTCCAGGTGGAGAACATCACCCCGCCGGCGGAGACGGACGTGGTGTACGAGGTGTACGTGGCCCGGGCCGGCGACCCGGCGGACCAGCGGCACTACATCGGGCCGATCTCCTTCTTCGGCCGGCGGGCCGACGACCACGGCCATGCCGAGGCGGGCGGTCACGGGCACGCCGTGCCGGCGGCCAAGGGGTTCACCCAAGGGTTCGACGTGACCGAACTGGTGGAGCGGTTGCGGCGGGCGAACGGGGGCACCATCCCCGAGCTGGACGTGACCATCGTCCCGAGGAGTACGGCGGGCGTGAGCCCGGACGAGTTGGCCAAGCGGAAGATCAGCATCCCGATCACGGACGTGTCCCTGAAGTTGGTCACCGTGGGACAGTAGCTGCACAACAGGGCTGGCCACTCACCCGTTTACGGACGCGGCCTGGCGGCCGGCGTCGGCGGTCACCGGAGAAAGGCCGGGGCGGTCTTGGCCAGCCACTCTTTGAGGTCGTGCTGGGAGTCGAACTCGCCCACCTCGATGCGGTCCACCGTCGGCCCGCCGATGCCGACCGTGCGGATGTCGCCCGGGTCCATTTCCCGCACCCAGGTGACCCGGTGCCGCTGAAAACCGCCGGCCAGCAGGGCCACCCCGGCGGCCGCGGGCACGTCCAGGTTGCTCCCCCGCACCAGCACCAGCGTCACCACGTCGGCCGCGTATCGCAAGAGGACGCCGACCGACGGGTCGAACCGCCACCCGGCCAGGTGGCTGTAGGGGAGCGTCTCGGTGTTGCCGTCGGCGAACCGGAACTCGACCGCCATCGCCTTGTCCCGGGTGCCCCGCAGGTAGCCGAACGCCCCGCACGCCCCCTCCCCGTCGGCGTCCGGGTCGTCCGGGGATGACGCCGCCCGCGCCACCAGGGCGGACTTGGCCAGCGGCAGCCGGGGGCGGGCGAGGTCGTCGAGGCCGAGGCCGCTACCGCTCATGGGCGTTTTCCTGGGGGGCGTGGGTCATCGGTCGGGCGGCCGTCCTGGCGGGTGGGTAAGTCCGCGCAAAGGTAGCCGACCGGCGGACGAACGCAAGGTGCTTGTGCAACCGCCCGCGGAGCGGGGTCGTCCGGCGGGCGGCGTCCGCCACGGCGGTGGCCGACGGCGGCTCGTCCGGCCGCCTGACCGCGTCCCGCAGGGCCGCCTTGTCGTCGGTGAACACCACCGCCTGCTCACGGCCCCGCGACACCGAGACGTAGAACTGCCGGGCGTTGGTGGCCGGCAGTGAGGCGGCAGACTGGGCGACGAACACCTTGTCCACCGTCTTGCCCTGGCTGGCGTGGCTGGTGACGACGTACCCGTGGGCCAGGTGGCCGAACTCCCGCCCGACCACCCACCCGCGGGCGTCCACGAGGTCGCCCCGCGGCGTGAACCGGGCCACGGTCAGGAGGTCGCCCGTGTCCAGGCGGTGCTTGCCGTCTCTCGTCTTGCCCCCGGCCGTCACCCGCAGCCGGTCGCCCGCCGCCACCGCCAGCCGGCCGGGCCGGAACACCTCGAAGCGGTCGGCCAGGGCCGCCGGCGGCACCTCCCCGGCGGCGAGGACGTGCCGCGACCCGTTCGGGTGGCCCGGGGCGTTCCGGTGGAACCGCAGGAGGTCGCCGCCCGGCCCGTACACGGCCGGGTCGCCCTTCTGGGCGTCGGTCAGGTGGGCCGGCACCCAGGTGTCGATCTCGCGTTCCGTCCCCAGCCGGCCGGCGGCCTTGAGGCCGTCGCGGACGGCGGCGGTGACGCGGCCGGCCTCGGCGTGGGTCGGGCTGACCACCAGGGCGGTCTTCGCCTCCCCGCCGGGCTTCCGCTCGGCGACGGCCGCGAGGTAGGCGGCGGCCAGCGCCCGGTCCCGCTCGCCGTCGGGCACCTCCTTGACCCAGCCGAGCCGGTCGAGTTCGGCGAACCCGCCCGCGATGTCCCCCCGGCTGAGGGCGGCGGTGGCCGTCTTGTAGTCGCCGGACTGGCGGACGATGTCGGTGACGGCCGCTGACCACAGCGCGAGTGGTTCGTGCAGATCGACCCGGCCGCGTCCGACTGGCGGACGATGTCGGTGACGGCCGCTGACCACAGCCCGGCCCGGTCCTCCAGCAGGGCCAGCGGCTCGCCGGCCGCCACCGAGCGGTGCTGGCGTCGGTCGCCCACCAGCACCAGCCGGGCCTCCAGGCCGGCGGCGGTGTCGAACAGCCGCAGGAGGTCATGGGTGCCGAGCTGACTGGCCTCGTCCACCAGCACCACCCCGCCCCGCACGGAAGACTGCATCGTCGTGTCCACGAGGAATCGTGCCACCGTGTCGGCGTGGGCGAACCCGGCCTCGGTGCGGAGCACGTCCCGGCTGGCCCCGGCCGACTGGGCCAGGGCGGCCACCGGCACCCCGGCCGCCCGCCAGGCGTCCCGCAGCTCCTCCTCCAGTTTGGTCTTGCCGGTGCCGGCCGCCCCGCGGACCAGCGTCACCCGGTCCCGCGACCCGAGGACGTGGCGGACGGCCGCCTGCTGGCCGGGGTTCAGCCAATCCCGGACCAGCGGCCGATCCGGGGCGGCCAGCGGCCGGCACTTGCCCCGCCCCTGGCGGGCGAAGGCGATCAGCCGCCGCTCGGCCGCGACCATGTCCGCCGTGGTGGCGACAGCCCGGCCGCCGTGTTCGGCCCGGACCAGCGGCCGGGCGGCGAGTTCGGCCCGCACCCCCTCGACCGTCGCCGTGCCCAGGCCCCGCTTGAGGGCTTCGGTCAGCAGGGTCCGCTCGGGCACCACTGCCTCGCGGGCGAAGCAGTGGCCCAGGGCGTGATCGACGGCCCCGCGGTCGTCGCGGGCCGGCCGGGGGTGTGGCACCGCCCGGGCACTGACCCGGGCCAGGGCGTCCCGCTCGTCGGCCGACAGCCGGGCCGCCCACTTCGCCCGCAGTTCGGCCCACGGGATCGCGGCCCCCTTCCGCTCCCGGGTCTCGGCCCCGAGTTCGGCCTTACGGTCGGGGTCGGTGATGCCCTTCTCGGCCGCGGCCGCCTCCACCTGGGCAGTGCGGCGGGCGAACCGCGGCAGCACGCCGGCCGGCACCCCGGCCAGTTCGAAGTCGTCCCGCTTCCGCACCACCCCGTAGCCGAGGTCTTGCAGCCGGCCGGCCAGCCGCGTGCGGAAGGCGGCCTGGAAGTACGGGGCGTCCCGCTTGAGGCCCCGAAACTGGCCGGCCTTCCACTGCCCCTCGGCGGCGTCGTAGGTGGCGTTGGGGACGAATACGTGGGCGTGCAGCTGCGGGTCGGGCACCCCGTTGACCGGCCGGGAGGTGGTGTGGACGAACTCCGCCCACACCAGGTTGCCGGTGGTGCGGTCCTCGTCCCGGCCGCCCTTGCGGACCCGGCAGGCCATGTCGGCCTCGGCCTCCCGCATGGTGTCGGCGACGGCCCCGCGGAACGCGGCCAGCAGGTCGGCGTCGCCGTTGACGGCGAACGCAAGGGACACCGACTTGGGCACCGAGAAGGTGAAGTCGTATCCGGCGGTGCGGTCCGAGCGGGTGCGGGCGGTGAGCTGTTCGCCGGTCAGCGGGTGGAGATTGTCGCACAGGCGGTCGAACGCGTCCCGGCCGACGGTGCCCGCCAGGCCGAGCATGTCGGCCGCCCGGCCGCCCCAGGTGCCGACAAGCTCCTGCCCCTGGCCGTAGTAGTCGGCGGTGGCGTAGTACCGCTTGGCGGCGGCCGACGACTGGTGTTGGGTGACCCGGAGCATGGGCCATCATACCGACGCCCGTGCCGGCGTAAACCGGATCGTGTGACGCCCGCCTGAGCGGCCTGTCTGAGTGAAACGCGGCCTGCAGACGCCGTTCGTCGGGCGGTCCCGACGGGCCAACGGATCGCTCTGCCGCGTCCGCTGGAACGGGGGAAGTGCCGCCCGCTCCCGGCGGACATCTGGCCGCCGGTCGGACCCCACGGCCGCGGAGCTGGCCCGGGTTGCGGAGCGGCCGTGGGGTCGGCCCGCTTGACCGGGCCACCCGATCCGGGATAGACTCTGACTGAAATGATTGGAAAGGGCAACGCATGACCGCAATCACCATCCCCGACGACACCTACCGCCTGCTGGCGGCCCACGCCGCTGCCCTGTCTACCACCCCCGAGGCCCTGGCCGCCTCGGTTCTGGACCAACTTGCCCGCACCCCGCCGGCGGCCGACACCGCCGACTGGCTGCGGGGCTTCGACGCCATGCTCGCCGACTTCCGGGCGCTGCCCCCGGCCTACCCGCCCGGCCACGTCGTGGACGTGAGCCGCGAGGCCGTCTACGCCGGGTGCGGGGAGTGACCCCGGTCCTCGACGCCACCGTGCTGCTCCGGCTGGCCGACCCGCAGTCCCCGCTCCACGCGGCCGCGGCCGCCGCCGTGCGAACCGCCGCCGTCGCCTACGGCCGGCCCGCCACCGTCCCCCAGGCGGTGTACGAGTTCTGGGTGGTGGCCACCCGCCCGCTGGCCCAGAACGGCCACGGCCTGACCGTGCCCGGGTGCGTCGCCCGGCTGGACCCGCTGCTGGCCCGGTTCCCGGTGCTGCCCGACCCGCCGGGCCTGTTCGGCGAGTGGCGGCGGCTGGTTGCCCTCCACGACTGCAAGGGGAAGCCGGCCCACGACGCCCGGGTCGCGGCCGCCCTGTCGCTCCACGGCCTCACCCACCTGGTCACGTTCAACCGGGCCGACTTCGCCCGGTTCCCGCACGTCGTCGTCATCGACCCGGCGGCGACCGCCGCCCGGCCCGGCCCCTGACCGCCCGGACCGACGCGGTGGGGTTCGTCCGCCTCAGCGTCGAGCGCGATCACCCCGTCATTCACTCCGCCGCCGCCTGACGGCCCGCCGACCGCGACCGTCTTGCCCCGCGACGCGGCGGAGCGGGGCCGTGTCGCGGGGCGCCCGAGGGGCGGGTGGGTCGTCCGGTGCGGCCCTCTGCCGGGGTGCCGGCTCTCGACCCACGGCCTGCTGCTGTCACCTGTAAAGCCGCCGCCGGGCCGGGCAAGCGGAGAATCGGTTCCCCCGGGGGTCTCCCCCAATTCTCCGCTTGCCCGGTGCGCTGGCGCCCCGGACTGGGGCGGCTTTGGTTCGGTGCCATCAGGCCGCGGTGGTCGCGGCCGGAACACCAACCGAAGGAGAACACGCCATGTCCGACACCACCCAACCGGCCCCGTCGAAGGCCCCCACCCACGTCGCCTACCAGGTCCGCGACCGCACCGGGGCGAAGGGGTTCTGGACCCGCGTCGGCAGCGCCTGGCCGCACGCCGACGGCAAGGGGTTCACCGTCCAGCTCGACGCCGTGCCGCTGGACGGCCGGATCACCCTCCGCGTCGCCACCGAGACCAAAGAGTGACCCGCCGGGCGGGCCGCCCGGCCCGCCCCCAACCGAAAGGAGACTGAAATGAACCTGACCACTCACACCGCCCGCCCCGCCGACCTGCACCGCCTCCTCACCCTGTGCGACGAACTGGCCGCCGGCTGCGACCCCGACTTCGACGCCGCCCGGGACGACCTCGACCGCGAGTTCCAGGAGCTCCGCCTCCGCCTCGACCCGTTCGCGTAGGGGGTGGGCCATGACCTTGCACATCGAACACGTCGCCCGGCACCGCAACGGCGTCTGCGGCGCCCCCTTCCACGCCGTCCTGTTCCGCGACCCGGACGAGGGCCGGATGCTCGGGGTGGTCTTCGACGCCCCGCACCACGTCGCCGTCTTCCACCTGGACAAGCTCGCCCTGGGCAACGTCGCGTTCGGCGTCAACTCGTGGCGGGGCGACCGCTACGAGCCGGCCCTGCGGCGGCTGATCGCCGCCGCCGAGACCGCCCCCGAATCCACCACCGGAAAGGAACCCGCATGACCACAGACACCCGCTCACCGCACCTCCCCGCCAACCCCTTCTACGCCGCCCGCGGGGGTCGTGTCCCCGCACCCACGACGACACGGCGGCACGATTCGCCGGCGGTGTACGCCCGCCTGCCGCGGGCGCCCGTCACCGCCAGCCCGGTGCCGCACCTGACCAGCCTGTACCACTTCCACGAGGCCGGCGACTACGGCGACCGCCGGTGGCCGGGCAACTGCGGCGGCAACCTCATCCGCGACGTGCTGCTCTACTTCCGCCCCGGGCTGGTGTTCGACCCGATGAGCGGGTCGGGCACTTGCGCCGACGTGTGCCGGGAGCTCGACATCCCGTGCCTGGCCTGGGACATCCACCAGGGGTTCGACGCCTGCGACCCGGCCGCCTTCCCCGGCCCCGACGCGTTCGACTTCGTGTGGGCGCACCCGGCCTACTGGCGGCAGAAGCTGTACGCCGACGACCCCCGCGACCTGTCCCGGGCGCCCACCCTCGACCACTTCCTCCGCCGGTACGGCCAGTTCGTCCGCAACTGTGCCCGCACCCTCAAGCCCGGCGGCAAGCTGGCCGTCCTGATGGGCGACTACACCGACCGCGAGGCCGGGTTCGTGCCCCTCACCTACCACACGAAACGGCTTGCGTTTTCGGCCGGGCTGGTGCAGTGCTGTACCGACATCATCCGCTTCAGCCACGGGGCGTCGAGCGGCCGCAAGGCGTACCGGACCAGCTTCATCCCCGGCCTGCACGACACCCTCACGGTGTTCGAGCGGCCGGCCACGACCACCCCAGCGAAAGGAGTTCTCGCATGACCGACACCCAACCCTCCGTCACCCCGGCCGATCTCGGCCTGACCTGGGCCATCCACGACCCGTCCCTCGCCCGCTTCCCCTGGCAGCTCGCCCTGGCCGACCGCCGGGTGGTGCTGCTGTCGGCCGACCTCGCCCGCACCGTGGTGCTGCCCAACGGCGGCGACGTGTACGAGCCCGGCGGCCGGCACGAGGTGCCGCTCTCCCAAGTGCCGGCGGCCCTGCTGGCGGCCACGCACGCCGCCCTCCGGCGGGCCGACGGCGACGAGTTGGCCGCCATCCTCCGCCGCACCCGCCGGATCGCCCGGCTGTGGGGCGTCGCGGACGTGCAAGCCGTCCGCCCGGACCTGGACGACGACCGGGCGTGGGACGTGCTGCAAGCAGTCGATCAGACGACCGACGCCGACATCACCCCCCGACGGCTCGAAGCCACGGCCGAGGCGCTGTTCGGACCGGCGTCGGGCGACGAGCCGGCCGGTGGCTGACGCGGCCCCGGACCCGCTCGACGACCTGTTCCACGGGTGCGCCCTGGCCGCGTTCCTGGAGGTGGCGGCCCGCACCGGCGGGCCGCCGCCGAGCGAGGCCACCCGCCGACTCGCCTACCACCTGTACGAGTCGGCCCTGGCCGAGACGCACCGGCCGACCGCCGGTCCCGACGAGTCGCTCGACACGCGCCACGAACCGTGCTACCCGTCGCCGCGAACAACCAGGATGGGGGACGGATGAAGGTGTATCACGGCACGCGGGCGGACGACGGCAGCACGGTGATAGCGAGTGACGAGGCGGGCGAGCGGCCACTGGCTCCGCGGTTCGATCTTCGGTGCCATTCGCCGACCGGCTTCCAGTGGGGGTACGGAGGCAGCGGGCCGGCCCAGCTCGCCCTGGCCCTGTGCGCCGACGCCCTGGGCGACGACGACCACGCCCGGGACGTGTACCAGCGGTTCAAGTTCCAGGTGGTCGCGGCCCTGGCCGGCGACGCCTGGACGCTGACCGAAGACCAGATCAAGTCGGCCGTGGCCGACATCGAGCGGACCCAGGCCCGGGTGGCCGGGCCGCCACCTGACGGCCGCCCCGGCGGTGGCCGGTCGGCCTGACCCATCCGTCCTGCGAGTCCCACGTCTGACGCCAGGGGCCGCGGTGTGGTCCACCGCCCGCTTCCTGACGGCCCGCGACCGCCGCGTCCCGCGCGACGTGCCCTGTTCGCCCACGAGGCGAGGAGCCGGTCGCCGTCATCGACCACCTCGCCAGGCTCCCGGCCATCTTCTCCCCTCCTTCTCACGTCCACTCGTCCGGTCGCCTCTGCGACGACCTGATTCATGGGCGTGCCGGCTGCGCCCACGTTTTTCGCGGTCAGCTACAGAGCACAAAATTGACAGGCGTCTTCCCGATGCGTCGCATCGGCCGGCTGGAACCGTTCCAGTTGTCCGCCGAGCCAGCCGACTGACTCCGGGGCGACCCCCAGCGGTCGCGGCAAAACGACGGACGACCGATGGGAGCCGTGCCGTCGTGGGTGCGACGAATCGTGTTTCCGCACCCACGGATCCACTGCACGGGCCGGCGGGAGAGTGCGGGTGCAGGAAGTTGGTGACAGCCCGCCCGCCTGTGGGTAGGGTCGCCAGGTGCGAACAGAGGGGAAAAGATTATGGACGACATGGAGCCGAAGTCGCCGTGGGTGATCGCCTTCACCCTGATCTCACTCGGCGGCTGGGCGGTCGGGTTCGTCATGGGCTGGCTGACGGGGCGGTGAGCGGACCCCGGCGTCTGGCCCCAGCCGAGACGTTTGACAGGCCGCCGGGGATGCGCTACCGCTGGGGGCGTTCCACCCCAGCCAGGAGCCGCCCATGCCCGCCAAGAGACGCAAGACCACCCCGCCCGTCGCCACCGCCCCGGACCCCATCGCACCCGCGTCGCCGCCGACGACACACGAGCCGGACGAGTTCGACCGGGCCATCGCCGACCGCGCCGCCGTTCCGGCCCCGGCGCCTGTTACCGAATCCCCACGCGACGACGCGGGGCGGGTCTATCAGCCGGACCCGTTCCCGCACCTGACCGTTGCCCTCCGTGACGGCGCCGACGCACCGCGGGTGCGGCTGTTCCGCAGCCGGCGGATGAACCAGGTGGCCGTCCGGTTCGACGAGAAGCCGGCCGAGCCGCACCGCCAGCGGCTGCGGGACGAGGGGTACAAGTGGCGGGACGCCGAGGGCGTGTGGACCAGGCAGCTCGGGGACGAGCGGGCGAGCGGCCAACTGGCCGCCGAGCGGCTGGTGGTCGAGCTGGCCAACGCCGTCCGGGCCGAGGCCGGGCTGGCCCCGGTCGGCCGGGCCGTGGGCGGGTGAGCCGCCGCCCGCTCGGGAGCCTCCTCCGGCTCTGGCGATTCGGCCCGGAAGACGAGACCAGGCCCGCCCCCTCTGTCGCGTTCCGCCGCGGGGGATGACCTCCGAACCCCCGCGACGAAACACTCCGACGGCGACGGCGAACGAGCCGGGGAGGGGACCGCCCCGGGCGGCCGAGCCGACGAGCGAGGCGGCCGGCACGCCGGAGAAACCGTTTGACAGTCCAGCCGGGTCGTGTACACAGGGACACGGCTCATCGCAACCACGACTTCACAGAAAGGCGACCCATGCCCAAGATCGTTTCCGTCCTCAACCAGAAGGGCGGGGTGGGCAAGACCACCCTGACCGTCCACCTCGCCACCGCCCTGGCCCGCGCCGGCGAGCGGGTGCTGCTCATCGACGCCGACCCCCAGGGCAGCGCCCTCGACTGGTCGGCGGCCCGCGAGGGGGTGGCGCTCTTCCCCGTCGCCGGGCTGCCGAAGGCGTCCCTGCACAAGGAGCTGCCGGCCCTGGCCGCCGACTACACCTTCGTCCTGATCGACGGCCCGCCGCGGGTGTACGACGTGGCCCGGTCGGCCATCATGGCCAGCGGGCTGGTGCTCATCCCGGTCCAGCCGTCCCCTTACGACGTGTGGGCGGCCAAGGAGATCGTGGACCTCCTGGCCGAGGCCAGCGTGTTCAAGCCGGAGCTGCGGAGCGCGTTCGTGGTCAACCGCAAGATCGTCGGCACGGCCATCGGCCGGGACGTGGCCGACGCCCTGGCCGAGTATCCGCTGCCGGTGCTGGCGGCGGCGGTGTGCCAGCGGGTGCTATTCGCCGAGAGCGCGGCCCGCGGGCAGACGGTGTACGACCTCATGCCGGGCAGTCCGGGCGCCAAGGAGATCGACGCCCTGACGGCCGAGGTGCTGGGGCTGGCAGCATGAAGAAGGTGTCCTTCGGCGCCCGCCCGCCCGTCACCCCGTCCGTGACCGCCGACGCCTGGGTGGCCGACAAGCCGGCCGCGGCCGAGCCGGTCAAGCGGCTGACCATCGACATCCCGCTCGGCCTGCACCGCCGGGTGAAGGCCGGGTGCGTGCGGGAAGAAGTGTACATCGCCGACCTGGTCCGCCAGTTCCTCGACCGCCGGTTCCCGGCCGAGTCGCAGACACGACCCCACGATGACACGACCACACGGAAAGGCGACGGGGCGTGACCACGACCCCCGACAGCCCGGCCCTGACCCGGCACCAGCGGAAGCTGCTCGAGGCGGCGACGGCCATCCGCGCTGACCGGCCGGAGCAAATCGACTTCCTGCACACCGTCCAGTGCCAGTGTGGCATCCCGTACGTGAACCCGGGCGACGAGGTCCGCGAGTGGGACAGCCGGCAGGGGCACACGGCCCTGCGGATCGAGGCCGGCTCGGCCCTGGACCCGGCCACCAGCGAGTTCGTCCGGCTGGGGCTGCCCTACGGGGAGAAACCCCGGCTGGTGCTCATCCACCTGGCCACCGAGGCCGTCCGCACCGGCTCGCCCGTCGTGGACGTGGAAGACTCCATGACGGCGTTCGCCCGGGCGCTCGGGGTGCCGACCAACGGCCCGCACCTGAAACACCTGAAGGACCAGCTCGCCCGGCTGGCCGCCGCCACCGTGCGGATGGGGCTGGTGGAGGACGGCCGGGCCGTGCAGGTGAACAGCCAGTTCGTGGCCGCCTTCGACCTGTGGTACCCGGCCGAGCCGGGCCAGCGGGTGCTTTGGCCTTCGACCGTGCGGCTGAGCGACGAGTATTTCAGCAGCCTGAAGAAGCACGCCGTCCCGCTCGACCGGCGGGCGGTCGGCGCCCTGGCCGGCAGCGCCCTGGCCCTCGACGTGTACACCTGGCTGGCCCAGCGGCTGCACCGCGTCCCGGCCGGCAAGCCGGCGTTCATCGGCTGGGCGTCGCTGGCCGACCAGTTCGGTCCCGGGTACGACCGGGTGCGGGACTTCCGCCGCCGGTTCCTCGACACCCTGCGGCAGGTGCAGGCGGTCTACCCGCAGGCCCGGCTGTCGGCCGACGACGGCGGCCTGACCCTCGAACACAGCCCGCCGCCGGTGGCCGGCCCGGCTAACCAGCTCCTGATCGGCTGAGTGCCCACCCGGTTGGGTGGCGGACGGGCGCCACGCGTTAGCAGTGATGAGATCACGGCCGGAGGTGGGACTGAGTCGTGCCAGCAGCCTTGCCTGAATGCCCCTTTGCCAAACCCATTGCAGTCAGCCGGGCGGTTGTCCCCGTTACCCCCACTATCCACCGGACAACTATAGGATTAGTTATAGGTATATATAGGTTTGCGCGACCAACTGTACGTTGCAACCCCGCGGAAACCGGACACCGGGCGCGACCAACTGTACGTGCGGGGCGCGACCAACTGTACGTTGGCATGGCTCGGGCCGCGACCAAGTGTCTGTGGATAACTTTTCGGGGGGCCGAATCGAACGTCCGAGGTGAGGCGGTCACGCCGGATGCCCCGCCGTGGCAAGGAAATGGGGTCTACAGCAGCGGGAACCGGGGTCCGGCTACCCATGCCGCCGCCGGGGTGCTTTACGGCCTGGTGGCCTGCCTACGGGGTCTGTGGCGTTCCGCCCGCCGGGCCGGACCGGCAGTGAGCCGGGTTATCGCCGGCCCCGGTAGCGTGCCGCCAGCCCCCGCGCCAGCATTTCGTCGCCCAGGCTCGGCGTCCCGCCCGCCGCACACTCACCGAGCAGCCGCCCGTACTTCTCACGCTTCGTCACGACGCACCGCACTTCTTTGCCCTCGACCAGCAGCCGCATAGCGGTCTTCGCCTCCTGGAATCCGGCCTCGTACCGCTCGGGCGTGTCGATGCGGGCGAGCCGCACCCGCTCGCCGCCGCACCGGAGGGTGTCGCCGTCGATGGCGGTGCAGAGCGCGAAGGCGTAGAGCGGGGTGGGCATTAGGCGATCTGGTCACATCCTCAGACGTTCTGCAAGCACTTCCTCAGCGCCGCGGACCACGACCCTTTCCCTTGCGACGCCAATCTGTTGTTCGGAAGTGCCACAGGCCTTGCTCCTGCGGCGCCGCGCGGTCTCACAGCTGAACCGCGACCGCTGTCAGCCCGTCGGTTGTCGTCGTCCACTCGGCGGCTGCACCTGGGGCCGCAATTCCCGGCGGCCCGCTACGCCGCGGGTCGTTCAACCGCCATCAGCTCGGCCGGTCCGGCCGGCTCGGCCTCACCCCCCGGGCGGCGGGCCGCCAGTACGTCGCCTCGCTGAACGACGACACCATCGAAGGTACAAAAGGATTGGCCGCCGAGGATGCCCACCTGCTGTTCGTCAATCCGGTCAGGCTGGAGCCGACCGTCGCCCCGGAGGGGTCGGGGAAGCTGCTGGCATCCAGACCGACATGAAGTACGACGCGGATGGGTTTCGTTACGATTTCTTATGCCATGTTGACGCTTACGTGCGCGGCCTTCGAATCGACCGCCCCGGACTGGAGGGTCGAGATTGCTACGCTGGCGCCGACCCGCCCCGTCCCGATGACGCCGACCCGGCGATTCATGGGAACGGCTCGCAACTGTTGACACGGCTGGCGGCCGCACTGGACTCAATCCCACCACACCGACAGCAGCCCGAACTCTTGGCGGCCCGTGCCGAGCGCCCGGTCCAGCTCCTCTTGCTCGGTGTAGCCGGTCACTTCGCCGCCCCAGTCTTCCCTCTCGGCGACCGCCTTGAGTTGCTCGGCCGCCTGCCGGGTCGGGGTCAGGACGAACAGGGTGTCGGCGTTCCACAGATTGTCCGGCAGGTCGCGGAGTTTGATCAGGCCGGCCACGAGCAGGTGGCCCGGGTCGGCGTAGTTCGGCACGCCCGGCCGATCGAGTAGGACGGCCAGCCACAGCTTCCGGTGCTCGTGGAGGCTGGCACACACCCGCTCGCCGTCGAGGGCGTTGAACGCCGTGCGGCGGAGCAACTCCAGTTGGATGTCCTGCACCGTCGCGGCGCGGAGGGAGGAAGCCGCGCTCACGACACCGCCCCCGGGCCGACCGGGACGGCGGCCTCGGTCGCCGGCGGGGCCGCCCGCAGGAAGCCGAGGAATGACAGGAAGGCGAGGAACGCCAGGTATGAGCGATCGCCAGTTGTGACCGCGAAGATGCTGAACAGGCTGAACAGGCTGAACAGTGCGTACAGCAGCCGGTGCGGGCGCCAACCCGTGTGTCGGGCCGATTCCATGAGGATACCCCTTTAGTGCAGGCAGTCAGACACTGTCTTGGCAAACCGGATGCCGGCGCCCGCCGCACCGTTGTCGCCGCACGGACACGCCAGAGCTCCAAGCGGTCGCTGCCGGCCGGTGTGTCGGCACCGCACAGGACGTGTGCGGTTGACGACCGCGGTGTGCTCGTCCGGCACCCCCAGCCTTCCGCCGGAATGCCAGCCGGCCGCTGAATCGTGCATCTTGGCCACTGGCACCGCCGTTGCGATGGCCACCTGCCACGGAAGGAGACAACCGTGACGATCTTGACGCTACCTCTGCACACGTCCCGCTGCCTGAACTACGCCCGGCGGGTGATCGGTGCCGCGCCCGACTGCATGCGGCGGGCCGTCGAGGCCCGGGCCGGCCGCCGGGTCCGCGACCTGCGGGTGGAGTGGGTTGGCGAGACCGGGGTGGTGCTGTACGGCCGCACCGACAGCTACCACGCCAAGCAGCTCGCCCAGCACGTCGTCGGGCAGGTGTCCGGTCGGACCATCTTGGCCAACCGGATCGAGGTGCGGCCCCCATCGGCCCCGCCGGCCACCTGGCCGGCGGTCGAGTCTCAACGACCCGAGCGGGCGGTGCCGGCCGTTTCGATTTAGCCGACGACCCCGGACGTCGCGTCACTCATCAAGCGGGGGAAACCGTGGACCGGCTCATCCTTGCATTCGTGGACGGCTCGCCGCAGAGTGAACACGCCCTGCCGTGGGCGGCCGAGCTGGCCGCCCGGTCGCCGGCCGAGCTGCGGCTGGTGCGGCCGCACTGGACTCCGGTGTCCGACGTGTCCCCGGACGGCATGCTTTGCCCGTACCCGGTGGCCGTCGACGCCGACGTGCGAGCAGCCGAGCAGACCCAGTTGGACCACCTGCTGGCCCGGCTGAAGGCGGCCCGGCCGGACGTGCCGGCGTCGGCCGTCCTGATCGACGGGGACACCGAGCTGACGTTCGCCGCCGCCCTGGCGCGGTACGTCGCCGAGTGCCAGCCCGAGTTCACCGTGCTGACCACCCACGGCCACGGGCCGTTCGCCCGGTTCTGGCTGGGCAGTGTGGCCGACGAGTACGTCCGGCACGCGGTCGGGCCGACCCTGCTGTTGCGAACCGGGCCGGAAACCGCCGACCTGTCGGCCCGGCCGGAGGTACAGCATGTCCTGGTGCCGCTGGACGGGTCGCGGCTGGCCGAACAGGCGTTGGCCCCGGCCGCCCGGCTGGCCATCCTGTTCGGGACGGACATCACCTTACTCCAGGTGCTCGACCCGGCCGTGACGGCGGCCCCACTGCCCGGTCTAAAGCCGGCCGGTCTGCCGGACGACTGGCAGCCGCCCCCGGCTGCCGAGCAGGCCCGCCAGTACCTCGGCCACATCGCCCGACGGGTCCGCCAGCAGAATATCTGCGTCCACCTCGAGGTGGTGGACAACAGGTCGCCGGCGGACACCATCCTGACCCACCACAACACCTTCCGCGGGGGGCTGGTCGCCCTCGCCACTCACGGCCGCGGCGGGCTTACTCGCCTGCTGCTCGGCAGCGTGGCCGATAAGGTGATCCGTGGGGCCACCGGCCCGGTGCTGGTGGTCCGGCCGGGCTGACTCATGGACTCACTCGCCGACATGTCTGCCACCGACGACCCGCTGGCCCGGCTCGGCCGGCTGCTGGACGTGTCCAACGACGCCATCGTGTCGGCGGACCCGGACCAGCGGATCGTGCTGTTCAACCAGGGGGCCGAGCGGATGTTCGGGTACGCCGCCGCCGAGGTGCTCGGCCGGCCGCTCGAGATGCTGCTACCTACCCGGTTCGCTGACACTCACCGGAATCAGGTGGCGGAGTTCGCCGCCGGGCCGACGGCCGCCCGGCTGATGGGCGAGCGGGCAGTGGTTCACGGCCGGCGGAAGGACGGGATCGAGTTCCCGGCCGAGGTGACCATCTCCCGGTCCCTCGACGCCGGGGCGACATACATCAATGCCATCGTCCGCGACGTGACCGAGCGGAAGCGGATCGAGGAACACGTCCTCGCCCTCAACCACGAGTTGGAGGCCCGGGCGCAGGCGAAGACGGCCGAGCTGCGGGCCACCACCCAGCAACTCTGGCAGTCGGCCAAGCTGGCCAGCGTGGGCGAGCTGGCGGCCAGCATCGCCCACGAGCTGAACAACCCGCTCGGCACCGTCAGCCTGCGGCTGGAGACCGTCCTGGCCCTGACCCCGGCCGACGCCCCCACCCGGCCGCTGCTGGCGGTGATCGAGCAGGAGGTCGAGCGGATGGCGCGGCTGGTGGGCAACCTGCTCCAGTTCAGCCGGCACGCCCCGGACCAGGCGTCCACCGTGGACGTGTGCGACGAGGTGCGGAAGGCGGCCGACCTGAGTGAGTTCTTGCTCCGGCGGCGGGGGGTGCGGGTGGTCCACGAATTCCCGCCCGCCTCGCTGTTCGTGTTCGCCGACCGGCAGAAGCTGCGGCAGGTGCTCCTCAACCTGTACACCAACGCCGGGGACGCCATGCCGGGCGGGGGCACCCTCACCGTCACCGTCCGCCCTGCGGAGACCGCCGACGGGCGGCCGGCCGTGCGGGTGGAGGTGGCCGACACCGGGGCCGGCATCCCGCCGGAGGTGCTGCCGCGGGTGATGGACCCGTTCTTCACCACCAAGGACGAGGGGAAGGGGACCGGCCTCGGGCTGGCCATCTGCCGGCGGATCGTGCAGGAGCATCAGGGCACCATCGTTATCGACAGCGCCGTCGGGCTGGGCACCACCGTCCGGATCGTGCTGCCGGTTCAGGACGGAGCCAACGTCCGCGGCCTGGCCGACTGAAGCGAAGGCGAAGGGGGACCGATGGCGACACCGAAACTGCCCCGCGTGCTGGTGGTGGACGACGAGGTCGAGCTGATGCGGGCGCTGTGCGACGGGCTGACCGCCCGGCGGTTCGACCCGGTCGGGCTGACCGACCCGGCCGCGGCCGCCGACCGGCTGGCCGGCGGCGAGTTCGACCTGCTACTCACCGACCTGATGATGCCGGGCATGGACGGCATCGAGCTGGTCCGCCGGGGGCTGGCCGCCGACCCCCACCTGGTCGGCCTCGTCATGACCGGCCAGGGCACCATCCCGACGGCCGTCGAGGCGATGAAGGCCGGGGCCTACGACTACCTGCTCAAGCCGTTCAAGCTCCAGAGTATCCTACCCACCCTGAACCGCGGGCTGGAGGTCCGCCGGCTGCGGCTGGAGAACGTGCGGCTGCGGGCCTACCTAGAGCGGGTGTCCTTCGAGTCCCAGCGGTTGACACTCATCGGTTCCAGCGAGCCGATGCGGCAGGTGGTCAAACTGATCGAGAAGGTGGCCCCGACCGATGCGACGGTGCTGGTCCGCGGGCCGAGCGGCACGGGCAAGGAGCTGGTGGCCCGGGCCGTCCACCACAACTCGGCCCGCCGGGACCGGCCGCTGGTCACCATCAACTGCGCCACCATGCAGGAGTCGCTGCTGGAAAGCGAGCTGTTCGGCCACGAGAAGGGGGCGTTCACCGGGGCGGTGGGGGCCAAGCGGGGGCTGTTCGAGGTGGCCGAGGGGGGCACCCTGTTCATCGACGAGGTGGCCGAGATGTCCCCGGCCATGCAGGCCAAGCTGCTACGTGTGCTGGAGGACGGCCACTACCGCAAAGTGGGCGGCACGGCCGAGAGTCACGCCGACGTGCGGGTGGTGGCGGCCACCAACAAGCCGCTGGAGGAGGAGCAGAAGGCCGGCCGGTTCCGCGAGGACTTGTTCTACCGGCTGAGCGTGTTCTCCATCCCGCTGCCGCCGCTGCGGGACCGCCGGGACGACATCCCGGCCCTGGTGGACCACTTCCTCACCACCCGCCAGCTCGGGCCGGTGCGGTGCCGGGTGACCTCGGACGCGCTGGCCGCCCTGACCGGCTACGCCTGGCCGGGCAACATCCGGGAGCTGGCCAACGTCATCGAGCGGGCGCAAATCCTGGCCGAGAACCACCTCATCTCCCCGGACGACCTGCCGGAGAGTATCACCGCCGCGGCACTGCCGCCGGCGGGCGAGCCGGCCCCGGCCGAGCCGGCGACCGCCCTGCGGGCCGTCGAGCGGGGCCACGTCGTTGACGTGCTGGCTCAGTGCCGGAACAATAAGGTGAAGGCGGCGAAGTCGCTGGGGGTGAGCCGGCGGGCGCTGTACCGGCTGATCGACCGACACGGCCTGAACCCCCCGGGCGGCGCCCGCCCGGGGCCGGCCGACGAGGAGGGTGCGTCATGCGCGTGACACTGATGGAAGTCCTGGCGGCGGCAGTGCTGGCCGGGCTGGCCCCGCGGACCGAGCGGCCGGCGGACCCGCCGCCGGCCGCGAAGCCAGCCGACAAGAAGTCGGCTCAGGCCGCACTGATGGGCAAGAAGCTCGACCATGCCAAGCGGCTTCTGGAGGGGCTGACCCTGAACGACCTGTCCAAGGCCGGAAAGAGCGCCGACGAGCTGATGGCGGTCAGCCAGAAGGCCGAGTTCGCAGCCTTCAAGACCAAGGAGTACGACCTGTACACCAACGACTTCCGTCGGGCGCTGGAGACCATCGCCAAGAAGGCCAAGGACGGCAACCTGGACGGGGCCACCCTCGGGTATGTGAACATGACCCTGGCGTGCATCCGCTGTCACCAGGCTACTCGGGAAATCAAGCTAGGTCTGCTGCCGGCCCCGGCGGAGTTCACCCGAGTCGGGGGGCCGTAGACTTCACTCAGCCGGCGTTGCACACCAACAGCGGCTCGGCGACCCGTTCGTGAACCTCCTCGCGGTCCACCCGCACGTCCCGCGGGGCGGTCACTCCGATGCGGACGCGGTCGCCCTTGGCGGCGACGATGGTGACACGGATGTGGCCGTCGATGACGATGGTTTCGCCGAGCTTACGCGTGAGCACGAGCATGGTTGGTCCCGTCCCTGGGGAAGAGTTGACACGGGCCGCAGAATAGCAACCGACAAGCCGAAGCGGCTCAAGTTCGCACGTCCGGCAGCCGACAGCCATTTTCTTCGACAGGACGCGGTTCGGTGATCAGGCTTCCGGCCAAACGGTCCGGTCGCGGATGGCTCACCAGGAGTGCCGTCCGGGCGTGCGGAACCGCCCACCGCGGCCGGAACCGCCCACCGGCACATCCGCCGGGCCGCGCAGGGGTACGAAAACCCCATACCCAGCACCTCGCGGGCGGTTCGGCACCGGGATCGCATTAGCATCGGCCTCGCTGTTCACTCATCCGGCGGGAGCTGCCAGACGGCCATCTGCCGGACACCCTGCCGGCGGCCGACGGCCGCCGCTTTGTTTCCAGGAAACCGTTGTGACAAAGATCGACGAGCCGCGGCTGGAGTCCGACCTGGGCTACCGCTTTCAGTACCTGGCCGAGTTCATGGGGTTCGGCGAGGCGGACATCGCGGCCATCCACGGGGCGGCCCCGGTGGTGGCCCCGCTGGTGCCCGGGCTTGTGGACGCGGTGTACGCCAAACTTCACACCTACGACGCCACGTGGCGGCACTTCCTGCCCCGCCAGCACGGGTACGAGGGGGTGATTCCGCCCGACTTGTCCCATCTCACCCCGGACCATCCCCAGATCGCCTTTCGCAAGCAGCACCTGACCCGCTACCTAACGGCCCTCGTCACCCGCCCCTACGACGGCAAGATGGTCGAGTACCTGGACATGGTCGGCAAGATGCACACCGACCGAGCCGGGTCCGGGCAGATCAACGTGCCGCTCGTCCAGATGAACGCCCTGATGGGGTTTGTGGCCGACGCCCTGACGGCCACGATCCTAGGCCTCCGCCTGCCGCGGGAGCAGGAGGCGACCACCCTGCGGGCGTTCGGCAAGCTGCTCTGGCTCCAGAACGACCTGATCGCCCGGCACTACGCCTGCCGTTGAACCCAAATGCCATACCCCCGGAGGACGAGCCATGCGGGCATTCGTGATGGCGGGCATCGGCCGGGTGGCCGTCGTCGAGAAGCCGGTTCCGGACCCCGGCCCGAACGACGCGGTGGTGAAGACGACCGCCGCCCTCATCTGTACGTCCGACTGCCACACGGTCGGCGGGGCAATCGGCGAGCGGGCCGGCCTCACCCTGGGCCACGAGGCGGTCGGGGTGATCGCCAAGCTCGGGTCGGCGGTCGCCGGCTTCAAGGAGGGCGACCGGGTGGCGGTGAACGCCATCACGCCCTGCTTCCGGTGTGAGAACTGCCTGAGGGGCTACCCGTCCCAGTGCGGGGGGATGCTCGGCGGGTGGAAGTTCGCCAACACCAAGGACGGCAACCTGGCCGAGTACTTCCACGTCAACGACGCTCAGGCGAATTTGGCCCCGATCCCGCCCGGGCTGACCGACGAGCAGGCGTGCTACTGCTGCGACATGCTGTCCACCGGGTTCGCCGCCGCCGAGAACGCGGCCGCGCCCATCGGCGGCACAGTGGCCGTGTTTGCCCAGGGGCCGGTCGGGCTGATGGCCACGGTCGGGGCCAGGCTGCTCGGCGCCGGACTAGTCATCGCGGTCGAGTCGGTGCCGGCCCGGCAGGAACTGGCCCAGCGGTACGGAGCCGATGTGGTCATCGACCACACCAAGGAAGACCCGGTGGCGGCGATCCAGAAACTGACCGGCGGCCGGGGGGTGGACGCGGCCATCGAGGCGCTGGGCGGGCCGGACACCTTCGCGGCCTGCGTGTGGGCCACCCGGCCGGGCGGTACGATCTCGAACGTCGGCTATCATGGCAGCGGCGAGTTCGTCCCCCTGCCGCGGGACGCCTGGGGTGTCGGGATGGGCGACAAGACCATTCGCACCGCCCTGTGCCCCGGCGGGGCCGAGCGGATGGGCCGGCTGTTCCGGCTGATCGAGGCCGGCCGGGTGGACCCCACCCCGCTGACCACCCACCGCTTCCCGTTTGATCGGGTGGCCGACGCCTTCCGACTGATGCAAACGAAAGCGGACGACATCCTCAAGCCGCTTATCACCTTCTCGTGACCCAATCGCCCATCGACTGCTAGAGCGGCCCCGCTCCCGTGGAGAAGTCGATGGCCGCCACAGACTCGCCCTCCCTCGTACGGCGGGGGGCGGTCGAAGGGATCGGCGACCCGCTCGCTGTGGGCGGCGACCTGGACGGCGTGGTGGCTGTCAGTCACAGGCTGATCCACGGCGGGCCGAGGCACTTTGCCCGGCCGTCGTCATTCCGGAACTCCACGCCGGCCGAGGTGCCGTCACGACATGTGGCTAAACTGGTCGGGCCGGTCACTCCAACGGAGCGTCTCATGCAAGAGTTGCGACGGATCGAACACGACATCCTGGCCCGAGGTAAGGTCGATAGCGATCACCTGGACGCCCTCCGCGCCGCCCTCTACGTGGGCGGCACGGTCGGCCGGCCGGCAGCCGACTTCCTGGTCGAACTGCACAAGCGGGTGCAGCATCCGAACCCCGGCTTCGAGACCCTGTTCTATCGGGCGATTAAGGACCACGTCTTGACCGACGGCCGGGTCGGTGCGGAGGAGGCGGCGTGGCTGCGGCGGATGGTGTTCACCGACGGCGTGGTGCGGGACGAGGAGCGAAAGTTCCTCCACGAGCTGAACGGCGAGGCGGCGAACGCCGGCCCCGAGTTCCAGGCGCTGTTCGCGGACGCGATGAACGCACCCCAGGAGCGGCACACCAGCGGGTCGGGCCGATAAATATGGATTTTCAGCCCGCCGCCCGCTCGACAACGGCGGCGGCTGACACCACAGCCCGGCCACCCATGGCATCAACGCGAACAGCCCGACCAGCTCGTAGTACACGGCACCGGACACCGTGTCCCGTCCTTTGAACACTTGCGTGACCGACAGCCCGCGCAGGCCGACGCCAACGGCCAAGTCGGCCGCCAGCACGCCCGCCGCTGCCAGCACGCCCACGCCGAGCCGGGTCACCGGCGGCCGGCCCGCGAGCAGCCGACGCCCGACCCAGCGGCCGGCCAGGACGATCACCAGGGGCATGACCGGAGACTCGATCAGCTCGGCTGAGCGGGTGCCGACACGCGGCTCCAGCAACAAGACCCGCACCGGGCCGAAGAAGAACCCGCTTCCGAAGACGACGCCGAAATAGATAGCGGCTGACCTGACTACCCGGAATCCGCTCGCCCTACGCCCTCCACGGCCCCAACGGACACGACGCGGTCAGGCGGCGGTCGCCTGACGCAGCACCTCGGCCGACTGGCTCAGCCCGTCCCGCTCGGCGGCCGTCATGGCCGGCTCCAGCACGCGGGTCGCGCCGGCGGCCCCGACCACGGCCGGCAGCGACAGGGCCACGCCCCGCAGCCCGCACGCCCCGTCCTGCACCCGGGACACGGTCAGCACCCGGTCCTCGCTGCGGAGGACACACCGCAGGAGGTCGGCCGTCACCAGCCCGATGGCGTGGTTGGTCGCCCCTTTGCGGGCGATAACCTGGTAGGCGGCCGTCCGCACCTCCTCGGTTAGGGCCGGCTGCCGGCCGGCGTCCCACCCCGGCCAGTCGGCCAGCGGCACCCCGCCGACCCGCACCCCCGACCAGAGCGGCACCGCGGAGTCGCCGTGTTCGCCCACCACCTGGGCGTGGACCGAATGCGGGTCCACCCCCAACTCGCGGCCGAGCACCCGCCGGAATCGAGCGGTGTCGAGCATGGTGCCGGTGCCGAGCACCCGGGCCGCCGGCAAACCCGACGCCTCGACCAGCAGCCGGGTGAGGACATCGACGGGGTTGGTGACCACGACCACCACACCCCGGCCGCCGGCCAGCCGCCGGCCGATGTCCCGCGCGACGGCGGCGTTGTCCCGGAGAAGGTCGAGACGGGTTTCGCCCGGCCGGCCGTTCCGTCCCGCCGACACCACCACCGCGTCGGCGTCCGCCATCTCCTCGACCGTCGCCGTCCGCACGGCGGCGGGCGGCAGGAAGGCCGACCCCTGGGCCAGGTCCAGCGCCTCGCCCTCGGAGAGCGGCCCGTTGAGGTCGTTCAGCAGCAGCTCGTCGGCCACCCCGCCGTGGAGGGCGGAGAGAGCCACACTGGCGCCGACCCGGCCAAGCCCGATGATGCCGACCCGCCGCTTCATCGGACGCCCCCCGTCAGGGCCGGTTCATGGGCGTCTGCCGGGGCGTTCACCAGGGCGGCGACCAGGTCGCTGGCGGACACCACCCCGACCGGCCGGTCGTGGGCGTCGGTGACGACCACCCGGCGGACGTGGGCATCGGTGAGGAGGCGGGCGACGGTGCGGATGCCGGCCCCGACGTTGACCGTCACCGGGTCGGCGGTCATGTGCTGTCGTACCGTCTGAGCGTCAGCCGGCCGGGCACACGGGCCGCAGTTCCGCGAGCACGCCGCCCCGACCGACCGGACGCGGTCCTTCGGGCACGGCGGCGGAGCGACCGCCGGCGCGGCGGACACGTCGCTGGCCGACAGCACCCCCACGCACCGCCCGGCGGCGTCCACCACCGGCGCCCCGTGGACGGCCCCGCGGGCCAGCAACTCGCCGGCGTCCCGCAGGGGCATGTCCGCCGGCAGGGTGAGGAGGTCCGGGGACATCAGGTCGGCGGCGGTCAACTCGAACAGCGGCTTGCGGCGGGTCGGCATGTTGGTCCTCGGGTCAGGGGTGGGTGGTCGGCCGCACGTACTCGCTCAGTCCGAGCCGGCAGAGGTGGGCGGTGGCACGGGCCACCCCCTCCTCGGGCGTGCCGTCCGTGACAACGGGTCGGGTGGCGGCCACGGTCCGCGGCTCCGACGGCTCCCACCGCCCGGCGAGGCGGCGGGCGACGGCTTCGTCGGCGTCGGAGGCGTCGCCCCGGCGGCCGGCCAGCCGGCGGGCGGTCACGCAGGGGTCGGCCTGGCAGTGAAGGAACACCCCCGGCACGGCCAGCCCGGCGGCGGCATCCAGGAACGCCCGCCGGTGCCGCTCGGCTGCGAAGCTGGCATCCACTACCACTCGTTCGCCGGCGAACAGGGCGTCCTCCGCCCGCCGCTGGCACAGCTCGTAGGTCAATTCGGTCAGTTCAGGCGTGTAGATGCCGGCTCGGTCGGGCGCCGAGGACGGGGTGGTCGCCGGTACCCCGACCAACTCCTTCCGCACCACGTCCGAGCGGATGATCTTAAACCCGGCCAGCCCGGCCGAGAGGGTGGACTTGCCGACCCCAGGCAGCCCGCCGACCAGCACCAAGCACGGCCGGCGGGCCGACGGTTCCAGCAGCCCGAGGGCGTACAGCCAGTGTGCCCGGCCGCGGCAAAGAGCGGCCAACCGCTTGGCCGCCGGCACCGCCGGGTCATCGGCCGTCATCCCATCCACCTTCGCCCGCACCACCGCCCGGTAGGCGGTGTAGAACGGCAGCAGCGCTCGGCCGTCCGGGTCGTAGGCCGCTGACAGATAGGCGTCGGCGAATGCGGCGGCTAAGTCCGGCCGGCCGTGGAACCCCAGGTCCATGGCAAGGAACGCCGCGTCGGCCACCGGGTCAGCGTGGCGGAAGCGGTCGTTGAACTCGACGCAGTCGATGACCACCACGTCGCCGGGCGGCGGGCGGTCGGGGAACAGGTAGACGTGGTCCAGGTGCAGGTCGCCGTGGGTGTCCCGGGGCACCCCGGTGGCAGCCCGCCGGTCGATCAACGGGCGGAGCCGCTGGAAGGCGGCCTCGGTCCGGCACCGCACCCGGTCGAACACGGCCCGGCTGACCGTCCGGCCGACGTGCGGCTCGGCCTGGGCGAAGTTCTCCAGGGCGTTGCCGGCCACCGCCTCGAACCGGCCACCGGCGGCCACCCGCTCCCCGCCCTCGGCGGAAGCGTGAAAGGCGGCCACCTGCCGGCCGAGGTGTTCCACGACCGGGGCCGTCACCTCGCCCCGGCGGAGCCGGGCCAATAGGGTGGCGTCGTCAGGTAGGCGGCGCATCTTGACCGCCCACTCGACCGTCTCGCCGTCCCCGTTCATCGTCACGCCGGCCGCCGACCGGGTGATCGGCACCACCCCGAGGTAGATGTCCGGGGCCAGCCGCCGGTTGAGTGCCACCTCGCGCTCGCAGCCCGCCCTGCGTTTCTCCAGGGTGCCGAAGTCGAGGAAGCCGAGCGTTACCGGCTTCTTCAGCTTGTAGGCGTGGTCGGCGGTCAGGACGACGACCGAGATGTGCGTCTGCCGAACCTCGACGGGGTAGTCACCCGGGCCATAGGCCCGCGGGTCGCTCAGCGCTGTGATCAAATCGGGCAGCGTCACCGCTGGGGTCTCGCCGGGGGTTGACCGCTCAGACCAGAGCGGCCAGAGGCGGGTGCCTCGTCTCCGCTGATAGCAGCGGGCGGGCCAAACCCATTGGCCCGCGAAACCATGCCGTTGGCGGGGTGGCGGCCGGCCGCCGGGGTGTGCGGGCGTGTCGGGCAGGCACAGCCCACGTCAGCCCCGCACACCCCGGCCAGTCGCCGAACGTACACCCTCGGTGGCGGCTTGTTCGAGGGCCACGGCCGCGGAGTTGCACTGTCCGGGTTCACCGTGGCCAACCGCTTCCGCCGCACGTTCGCCCTCCCGGGCCGCCTGTACCGGCGGTTGCTGCCGCGAAGGCTCCGCCGGGTGGTCTTGGTGCCGCTGGCCATCGTCGGCGTCGGGACGGTCGGCTACCCGCTCATCGAGGGCGACCGCTGGACCCTGTTCGACGGGCTGTACATGACCGTCATCACCCTGACCACGGTCGGGTATGGGGAGATTCCACACCCCCTCTCCCGACCCGGCCGGGCATTCACCATGGCCCTGGCCCTGGGCGGGGTGTTCGTCCTCTTCTACACCGCCACCGACCTCATCCGCAGCGCGGTCACCGGCGAACTGCGGGAACTGCTCGGGAGGGAGCGAATGGACGACCGGCTCGACCACCTGCGGGGCCACCTGATCGTGTGCGGGCTGGGGCGGATGGGGAAGATCGTGTGCGACGAGCTGGAGCGGCTGGGCCAGCCGTTCGTGGCCATCGACACCGTCCCGCCGCCGGCCGACTGGACCTACCGTCACGGGGTCCGACTGCCCGGCGACGCCACCGAGGACGAGGTGCTGCGGCGGGCCGGGATCACACACGCCCGGGCGCTCATCACCGCCGTCGGGTCGGACGCCCAGAACCTGTACATCGCCCTGAGCGCCCGCCTGCTGAACCCGGGGCTGATGCTGGTGGCCCGGGCCGAGGAGGAGGGGGCCGAGGCGAAACTGCGGCGGGTGGGCGTTAACACCGTCGTCTCCCCGTACCTGACCGGCGGCCATCGGGCCGTCCAGGCCGTCCTCCGGCCGGCTGTGTTGCACGTCCTGGGGTCGGCAACCCAGGGGGCGTTCAGCGATCTTGAGGCCGGTGAGGTCCGCGTCGAAGCCGGCAGCCGGCTGGCTGGGGTGACGCTAAACGCCGCTCGGCTGGCCGAAGACTGTCGAGTCACGCTGGTGGGAGTGCTCAAGCCGAACGGGGATGTGTTGACCGCCCCGACGGGCGACACGGTATTGGAGCCGGGGTCGGTGCTGGTCGGCCTTGGCGCCCGCGAAAACTTGGACCGGCTCGGCCTGCTGGCCACAGCCACGCCGCGTTGACGGACGGCCAGATCGGTGTTCGGGAAACCCGCGGGAGGGACTTGAGATGGATCGGTGCCAACGATGTGACGGGGCGCGACTCGCCCACATCCTCGCCCGCTGCTCGGACATGTGCAGTGTGGACCTCGCCGGCCGCCACCGGAGCGGGTATGTGCCCCGCGACCTGGGGATCGGCGGGGGGGACGATGTCCAGTTCACCCACTGCCTGGACTGCGGCCAACTCCAGGGCCGATTTCCCGTCCCGCCCAGCGGGATCGAGACGGGCGAGGACCGCTGAGTGGCCGGCCCGCGGCGGGGTCAGCCGGCCGCCCGGGCGCAACGGATGCACAGACGGGCGTGCGGCAGGATGTCGAGACGCGGCCGTCCGATGGGCTGGTCGCAGCCCTCACACCGGCCGTAGGTGCCGCGGTCGATCCGGACGAAGGCCGCGTTGACCTCCGCCAGCGTCCGCCCCTCGGCCCCGAGAAGGGCCAGGGCGACCTGCTCCTCGGCCGCCTGCTCGCCGGGATCGGCCAGCCCGTCCGCCGTCCCGCCGACCCCCGATCCGGTCGGCCGCAGCGCCTCAGCTCGGAACGTGGTCACCTCCGCGGCGAGCCGGGCGGCCGCCGACTGGAGCTTCTGTCGATAGGTCTGGAGAGCGTGAGCGGTCATAATTCCCTCGCGTCGGGGGTTCACGGTAGCGACTTCTCGTCGGCCGCCGGGGCGTAGGCAACGGCGGCGACCACGTCCTCGGCTTACACCACCCCAACCGGGCGGCCGCCGGCACCCACCACAATGACCCGGTGGACCGCCGCGTCCGCCAGCAACTTGGCCACCTCCCAGTCCGGGGCGTCCGGGCGGTTCACCACCGGGACAGCCGTCATGTGGTGGCGGACATCGTCGGCCGGCCGGGGGCGGCCGGTGACAGCGGGCGGTCAGGCGATGGTGAGGACACAGTTCTGGCTGCCGAACCCGTTCGGCACCCGCTCGGCACACGTCGGGTCGTCGCACCAGACCCCGTCCGCCAGCAGCCGATACTCGTGCCGCCCGGGCGGCAGGTGCAGCGTGCCGTACCACACGCCGTGTGAGCCGGGCCGGAGCGGGCGGCCGTTCCGGTCCCAGCCGCAGAAGCTGCCGGTGATTCGCACGTCCGCCGCCCCGGCTTTTTCCACCGCGACGTGGACGAGCTTCTCCGACCGGCCGCGGGGGCTGTCAAGAGTCCGTGACATGACTCGGTCCTCCGGAGCAAGGGGTTGTTCGGTGCCGGGCCACCCGCCCCCGGCGGAACGCCGCCGGGGGCGGGTGGGGTTCCGGTTCAAGCCGACACGGTGAGGTGGTTCTCGACGGCCGTCACCCCGGGGGCGGCCCAGGCGGCCCGGCCGGCCTCGTCCCGCTCGGACCACGACCGGACGGTGCCGCTCAGCGTCACCTTGCCGCCGTCGGCCGCCACCGCCACCTGCTTGGCGTCCACCTCGGCGCTCCGCTTGAGGGCCGCCTCGATCTTCCCGCGCACGTCGGCCGGGGAGACGTGCGGCTTGACGGTGATGCCGTTGAACACGCTGGTCACCCCGGTCTGATACCGGACGGCGTCGTGGGCGGCGTCCTTCTGGTACTGCCACTCCACCTGGCCTTCCAACTTCACGGTCCCGCGCTCGATCACCAGGGTCACCTTGTCTTTGGGGACCGAGTAGTAGGCCTTGAGGGAGGCCAGGCAGGCGGCGGCCACCTCCTCGTCGGTCCGCTTGAGGCCGCCGGGCAGCTTGACCTCGATCTCGTCGGCAACGGCCTTGACCCCGACCACCCGCTTGGTCGCCCGCTCGGCCGCCCACTTCTCGGCGTAGGCCGAGACGTGGCCGTTCAGGGTGACCACCCCGTCCTTGGCCGCCACCCCGATGTGCGCCTCGGTCACGCTCGGCTCCCACCGCAGCTCGGTCTCCACGTCCCGCTTCAACTCGCTGTCGGTCTTCATCGCCGTCTCCATTCGTGTTGGAACCTACCACCTCGCGTCCGGGCACCACGCCCGGGTTCGCGTCGACGCTCGCGGCGGCTCGGCCGCCGCCCTCACACCCCGGTTGCGACCTCGGGATGCTTCGCTGACCCGCCGGCCGCCCGCGGGCGGCCTTCCGCCGGCTCCGCACACCCATCCGCCACGCCGGGGCCGGACAGGGGGAGGGGGAACGGAGCACGGATGGTCAGCACCGGACACGGGGCCGCCCGCGAGACGACCTCCGCCACACTGCCCGCCAGGAGCCGGGCCATTCCGGTCCGGCCGTGCGTGCCCATGACGATCAGGTCGGCCCGGCACGTCTCAGCCAGCCGGAGGATTTCCGCAGCCGGGTCGCCGATGGCGAGGATGCGGGTCACCGGCACCTTCTGCTCGCCGACCCGTAAGGCGTCCAGCCTGGCCCGCGTCTGAGTCTCCCAGCCAGTCGGCAGCTCGACCGATGCCCCCAAGTTCGACGCCAGGATGGGCGGCGGGGCGACGTGGACGATGACCAGCCGGGCCGAGTAGTCGCGGGCCAGCGCGGTCGCCACGTCGAGGGCGGGGGCCGCCCGCTCGGAGAAGTCGGTGGGGCAGAAGACGGTTCGCACTGGGAGCACGGGTTGGCCCTCATGCCGGCGGACAGGCTCTATGCCTGTGTTGTGGTTAGTCGCTGTCTGAATCGACACTTCGGCAATCCCGGTGCCAAGTGGGGTGGCGTCTGCCGGCGAACCGATGCGGTCGCAGCAAACAGCTTCCACCGATGCATGGGAGAAGCGTTCCGCCGCGGACTCACGACGGCCTTCCCGGCACGGCCGGGTCGGGATGTCATGGGCCGCCGGTGTCAGCAGCGGACACCACAGGGTGTGCGGTTGGGCGGTTGGCGTAGGAGATGTGCGGAAGCGACCCAAGACGGCGGCCGGTCGCGGCCGCTGCTGGTGACCCCAACAACACGGCGACGGCTGACGACGGCACCGTCGAGGAGTCGCCACTTAGATCGCGTGTCAGGCGTGGCTGCCGGCCCCGTCCGCGTGTCGTCCGGGCGTAACAGAGTGGATAAGGCTCACAAGCGACGGCTGATTCGGGTCAACTAGCCCCGCTCAATCGACCTGCTGCGCCCGTCTACTGACGAGAGATGTGGCCGTGGGATGGCTGTAAACTTTGGCCCGCGACCGCGCGGGCATCTCCGTTGCTTTCTGTGAGGCCATCCTGCCTGATCGGCGGCCCGTCCGTGAGGCCGTAACACCATCCCGAGTGGAACGAGGTGCCGACGTGTCTATCGCCAATCTGAGTGACCAGCAGATTTACACGCTATGGGGCATCGCGGCCTACCTCACTGTCTTCACGCTGGCCATCACCGCGGCCGCGATTGGCGGCACCCTCGCGCGGATGGCCGACATCAAGCAGCGACACCCGCCGGTAGCCGAACAGACTTGGTCCGGTACGCTGTCCAGCAAGGCTGGCTCCAGGACGGCTGAGCGTCCCGCCCTTACACCTCAATCCCGGACAGCGGCCGGGTTATCCCCCACACGACTTCTCTCACTTCCCGAGCCGAATCGGCGGCTTCCCTGTCCGACCGTGCCCGTCCCGTCTCGGATAGCTGGTGTCTCGGCGAAGTGACAGCGGATCGAGCCAGGACCGGCACCGCAGCCGACCCCGTCCCCCGGGGTCGTGGGGGAACACATGACCAGGACACGCCCGTATGTGCTGGTGGTGGACGACGTGGCCGACGCGGCCGACTGCCTGACAATGCTGCTCGGCCTGTGGGGCTACGACGCCACCGCGTGCTACTGCGGCTGCCAGGCGATGAGGGCGGCGCAGGCCCGCCGGCCGGCCGCGGCCCTCCTCGACATCGGCATGGCACCGATGGACGGGTTCACGCTCGCCGCCCGCCTCCGCGAACTGCCGGGGGGCGAGCGGACGACGCTGGTCGCGGTGAGCGGACACACGTCCGAATCGTACAAAGCCCGCGGCCGCGAGCTGGGCATCGCCCACTACCTGCTGAAGCCGGCGGACCCGATGCTGGTGCGGGCGCTGCTGGGCCGGCTGATCGTCGAGCCGACAGCGGTGGGTAGCCGAACCGACTACCGGCCCCGGCGGGTGCGATCCGTGCCCGTCGGCTGATGTCACGGGTCCAACGAGCGGTCTACGATACCCCGGCCGAGGTAGTGCGTCAGTTTGGCGTAGCCAGCCCTCACAGCACAAAGACTTGCGAACCAAACTGACGCACTACCCGGCCGAAGTCGGTGCGTCGTGCGAACAGTCCCGGAGGTCCGCGTGCCCAACCCGACGACACCACCGGCCACGAACGCCAGGCCGGGTGTCATCCAGACCGGCGTCGCGGCCCTCGCCGTGGTCGCCGTCGTCGCCCACCTCGTCTGGCGGGCGGTGGCGGACTCGCCCACGGCCGCCGTGCGGCCGGCGGACGTGCCGCTGCTCGTCGCCCTGGTCGCCGGCGGCGGGTTCCTGGTCGTCGGCCTGCTCGCCAAGCTGGTCCGCGGCGAGTTCGGCTCGGACCTGCTGGCCGGCCTGTCCATCGTCACCGCCGCGGCCCTCGGCGAGTACCTGGCCGGCACGCTGGTGGTGCTCATGCTGTCCGGCGGGGAGGCGTTGGAGGCCTACGCCGTTATTCGGGCGTCGTCGGCCCTGTCCGCCCTGGCCCGGCGGATGCCGGCCGTCGCCCACCGCAGCCGGGCCGGGACAATGACCGACGTGCCGCTCGACGCTGTGGCGGTCGGCGACCTGGTGGTGGTGTTCCCGCACGAAACTTGCCCGGTGGACGGGGTGGTGAGCGACGGGCACGGCACGATGGACGAGTCGTACCTGACCGGCGAGCCGTACCTACTGGCCAAGGCCCCCGGGTCGGCGGCCTTGTCCGGGGCGGTCAACGGGGAGGCCGCCCTGACCGTCCGGGCCGAGCGGCGGGCGGTGGACTCGCGGTACGCCAAGATCATGCGGGTGATGCGGGAGTCGGAGCAGCGGCGGCCGCGGCTGCGGCGGCTGGGCGACCGGCTCGGCGCCCTGTACACCCCGGCCGCGGTGGCCGTCGCGGCCGCCGCCTGGGCGGCCAGCGGCGACCCCGTCCGGTTCCTGGCCGTGCTGGTGGTGGCCACCCCGTGCCCGCTGCTCATCGCCATCCCGGTGGCCGTCATCGGGGCGGTGTCGCTGGCCGCCCGCCGCGGCATCGTGGTCCGCGACCCGGCCGTGCTGGAGACCCTGACCGCCTGCCGGGTGGGCATCTTCGACAAGACCGGCACGCTCACCTACGGCCGGCCGGCCCTGGTCGAGCTGGTCGTCGCCGACGGGTTCGCCCGGGACGAGGTGCTGCAACTGACCGCCAGCCTGGAGCGGTACTCCCGGCACCCGTTGGCCGGGGCCATCCTCGACGCGGCCACCGCCGCCAAGCTGCATCTGGCCGAGGCGTCGGACGTGGCCGAGCGGCCCGGTGAGGGATTGGTCGGCACGGTCGGCGGCCGGGCGGTGCGGGTGACCGGGCGGCCGAAGCTGGCGGCGGCCGAGCCGGCCCTCGCCGCCGGGCTGCCGCCGACCGCCGGCGGGCTGGAGTGCGTCGTCCTGGTCGACGGCCGGCTGGCCGGGACGGCCCGGTTCCGCGACCGCCCGCGGGCCGACGGCCGGGCGTTCATCCGCCACCTGGGCGAGCGGCACGGGTTCGAGCGGGTGCTGCTCGTGTCCGGCGACCGCGACGAGGAGGTGCGGTACCTGGCCGAGGCGGTCGGCATCACCGAGGTGTCCGCCGCCCAGTCGCCCGAGCAGAAGGTCGAGATCGTCCGCCGGGAGACGGCTCAAGCCAAGACGGTGTACGTCGGGGACGGCATCAACGACGCCCCGGCCCTGGCGGCGGCCACGGTCGGGCTGGCGTTCGGCCGCAACAGCGACGTGACGGCCGAGGCGGCCGGGGCGGTCGTCCTCGACGCCGACCTGCGGCGGGTGGACGAGCTGCTGCACATCAGCCGGCGGCTGCGGGTGGTCGCCCTCCAGAGCGCCGTCGGCGGGATCGTCCTGAGCCTGGCGGCCATGGGGGTGGCGGCGGCCGGGTACCTGCCGCCGGTGGCGGGGGCGGTGGTGCAGGAGGTGATCGACGTGCTGGCCGTGCTGAACGCC
>JAYVUZ010000318.1:0-23139 GCA_043787415.1 Fimbriiglobus sp.
CGAGCGGCGGGCCGACATCCATCAGGCGTTCCTCACCCTGGCCTGCGTCAAGGTCTGCTGGTATCGCCTCGCCGGACGGTTCCGTTAGGGTTTCTAAGATTGTGTCGAAATGGTCGGGGGCCAATGGGAAAATAGACTACACCAAGTGTCAACCGTTCCTAAGCTCGGTCCGCCGCTGGTCGTGTTCCCCGACCTACCAGCTACCGACGGGTCACGCCAGAATCGCGTCTACCACACGGCCATGCACGTCGGTCAGCCGGAAGTCCCGGCCGCTGTGCCGGTACGTCAACTTCTCGTGGTCCAGCCCAAGCAGGTGCAGCATCGTGGCGTGAAGGTCGTGGACGTGGACCGGGTTCTCGACCGCCTTGAACCCGAACTCGTCGGTCGCCCCGTAGCTCATCCCCCCTCTGATGCCGCCGCCGGCCAGGGCCACCGTGAACCCCCAGTTGTTGTGGTCCCGGCCGTTGGCCGGCTTGCCGTTGGCCAACTCAACTACCGGAGTGCGGCCGAACTCGCCACCGATGATGACCAGCGTCTCGGCCAGCAGTCCGAGCCGCTTCAGGTCGCCGAGCAGCGCCGCGATGGGGCCGTCCACCTCGCCGGCCAGCCGGCGGTGTTCGGCCGCCAGGTTGGCGTGGCTGTCCCACGGCTGCACGTCCCCGTGGTAGCACTGCACCACCCGCACCCCACGTTCCACCAGCCGGCGGGCGAGCAGCAGTTGCCGGCCCTGCGGGGTGTCGCCGTAGCGGTCCCGCACCGCCTGCGGCTCCCGGGTCAGGTCGAAGGCGTCGGCCGCCGCCGTCTGCATCCGGAAGGCCAGCTCGAACCCGCGGATGCGGGCCTCCAGGGCCGGGTCTTCCGGGCGGGCGGCCTGGTGGGCACGGTTGAGCGCTTCCAGGGCGTCGAGCTGCTGTCGCTGGGCCGGCGGCGGCACACCCGCGCTGTGGGTGTTCTCGACCATCTCGGCGACCGTCTTCTTGCGGGTGTCCACGTGGGTGCCCTGGAACGCCCCGGGTAAGAATGCCGCCCGCCAGTTGGACACGTCGGCCACCGGCAACCCCGGGCACAGCACCACGAACCCCGGCAGATTCTGGTTGAGCGACCCCAGCCCGTAGGTGAGCCAGGCCCCGTAGCTCGGCCGGCTCAGCCGCTCGTCCCCGCAGTTCATCAGCCGCATCGACTGCTCGTGATTCGGCGTGTTGGCGTGCATCGACCGCACCAGGCACAGGTCGTCGGCGTGTTCGCCGGCCGTCTTGGCGAACAGCTCGCTCACCTCCAGCCCACTCTGTCCGTACCGCTGGAACTTGAACGGCGACGGCAGGGCGGTGCCGGTGGCCCGCTCGGTGGTGAACTTGGTGGGGAGGGCCTTGCCCTCGTACTTGGCGAGCAGCGGTTTGGGGTCGAAGGTGTCCACCTGCGACGGGCCGCCGTTCAGGTAGACGTGGATGACGTGCTTGGCCTTCGCCGGGAAGTGCGGCTCGCGGGGGGCGAGTGGGTCGGCCGGGTCGGCGGCGTCGGCCAGCAGGCCGGCCAGCCCGACGAGGCCGAGGCCGGTGCCGGCGCGGGCGAGCAGGGCGCGGCGGCTGACAGCAAGCATGATCGTTTCTCCGGAGCAGCGTCCGGGCACGCCGCGCGAGCGGCGTCGGGTGGCCAGCCCGACACCGCTCGCGCGGCGTGCTCGGACGCAATTCAGTCCACGAACTGGAACTCGTTGCTCATGAGCAGCACGTGCGCCCACCGTGCCCACGGGTCGAGGCTCGCCGATCCGGCGGACGCCACGAACTCGTTCGCCAATCGCCGCTCGTCGGCCGTCGGTTCCCGAAGCAGCACGAGCCGGTGCAACGCCCGAGCCTTGTCGCCCGTCACCCGGGCCGCGAGCGCGGTCACTTGGGTGTAGACGAACGGGCTGTTCAGGGCGAACAGCGCCTGCTGAGGACCGGCCGTGAATGACCGCCGCTCGACCGACTGGTCCGGCGTGGCGAAGTCGAACGCCCGGTACATTCCGGGCAGGCTCTGCCGGTCCACCAGCCCGTACACCGTACGTCGGCAGTCAGCCGGGGAAGTGGCGTCGGTCGGCCGGCCGCCCAGCTTGTGTTCCAGCCGGCCGGCAACCGTTAGCATGCCGTCTCGCATCGCCTCCAGGTCGAGCCGCCGGCGGTTGGCCCGCCACAGCCGGGCGTTGGTCGGGTCGATGGCTCGGGCCGCCGGCCGGTCGCCACTCGACTGCTGGTAGGTGTCCGACAGGACGATACCGCGGACCAGCCGCTTGACCGACCAGCCATCCCGCACGAAGCCGCTCGCCAGGTGGTCGAGCAGATCGGCCTGCACGGGGCGGGGCGTGCGAACCCCGAAGTCGCTGGGCGTCTCGACTAGCGGTTCGCCGGTCAGGTGCATCCAGACGCGGTTGATGAACACCCGGGCCGTCAGCGGGTTGGCCGGGTCGGTGATCGCCTCTGCCAGATCGAGCCGGCCGCTGCCGGGGCCGAATCGCGCGCCGCCGAGGACGGTCAGGAACCGCCGTTCGACGGCCGACCCGGGGCGGGACGGATTGCCGCGAACCAACACCCGCGGCACGGTTGGCCTGGCCGTGTCCACCAGACCGCACGCCCGAGGTGGGGCAGCCGGCTCGGCCACGGACAGCTTGTCCAGGGCCAGCACCTTGCCGTTGAAGGCATCCCACTCCGCCCGCGACATGTAGTCCGGCGTTTCGCCTTTCGGGAAGTCGGCCGGGGCGTCGCTGCCGACAACGCAGGCCAGCAACTCGGCGGTCGTCGGGGTGGGTGGACCGAGCAACTCGTCAGCCGCACGGAACGCGGTCCCGTAGGCCCGGGCCACGTCCGCCTTGTTCGCCAGTGGTGCGGCACGTAGGGCGGCAGCCACAAGCGGGTTGACCCCGGCCCGCCCGACCGCCGCCGACACCGCCACCGCAACGCGGTCGTCCGGCAGCGCCATCAACTCGCCCCACGGTCCGAACACCGGGTCGCCGGCCACCGCCCGCCGCTGGAGGTACTGCCGCCAGCGGGCGGTGACGTAGGGCCGGAGGTCGCCCGGGTCGAGGGAGCGGAAGAAGATCACCCCGTCGGCCGGGTCGGGCGGGGTGGTGGCGACGTGCAGCAGGTAATCCGGGGTCCGCCGGCGGGCCGCCTCCGACTGCTTCCAGTACTCACTGTCAAGCAGGCCAGTCACCGCCTTCTCGGCCGCAGCATACTTCTTCTCGAAGACGTCCGGCCCGCGGGCCGCCGGGTCAAGTCGGGGCGGCACGAGCGGGGCCTCGCTGGCCGCGAACACCCCGTGCAGGGCGTAGTAGTCGGCGGTCGGGATCGGCTCCGTCTTGTGGTCGTGGCAGCGGGCGCAGGCGACTGTCAGCCCGAGCAGCCCGCGGCCCACCAGGTCGATGCGGTCATCGATCACGTCGTGCTGGTTCCCGTCGAACCCGCGGCCGAGGGTGAGAAAGCCCATCGCCGCCAGCCGGTCCGGCGGACCGCCCATGCGGTCGGCGGCAAGTTGTTCCTGTACGAAGCGGTCGAACGGCAGGTCGTCGTTGAACGCCCGGATGACGTAGTCGCGGTAGGTGTGGGCGGACGGCCGCAGGCGGTCGCCGCCGAACATCAGCACCCCATCTTTGGTGTCGGCGTACCGGGCCACGTCCAGCCAGTGCCGGCCCCACCGCTCGCCGAACCGCGGCGACGCCAGCAGGGAATCCACGACCGTCTCGAACGCCACCGGAACAGGGTCGGTGGCAAACGCTTCCACCTGCTCGAACGTCGGCGGCAGGCCGTGGAGGTCGAAGTACACCCGCCGCAGTAGGGTGCGACGGTCGGCCGGCGGGGATGGCGACAGGTTGACGGCCCGCATGTTCGCCCGCACGAACGCATCGCTGGGCGAGTGGGCGGCGGGGTCGGCCGGCGGGGTCGGCGACCGGACCGGGCGGAAGGCCCAGTGGTCGGCAGCAGCGACCTGGGCCGCCGAACGGCCGTCACGCGGATCGGGTGCGCCGGCCTGCACCCACCGCTCGAGTGCCGCAACCTGCTTGGCCGACAGCTTGCCGGCCGGCGGCATCCGCAAAGACGGGTCAGCGTACCATACGGCCGAGACGAGCCGGCTGGCGTCCGGCTTGCCCGACACCACGACCGGCCCGGATTCGCCGCCGGCTGCGACGCCGACCCGGGTGTCGAGCCGCAGCCCGCCCTTCTGCTTCGCCTCGCCGTGGCAGCCGTAACAATGCTCGACCAGGATCGGCCGCACCTCGGACTCGAATGCGGCCACGTCCGGCGGGGCGGCAACGAGCAGGCCGATGAGGAGTGGAGTCATCGCGGCTCCGACGAGACGGGCGAACCGGCAGACCTATCACTGTGACCGACCGGCCGGCCGGCGTCAACCGGGCAGGGCGTAAACCTGTCCGAGGTGGGCGGTATCATAAAGGTGCCGGCGGGCCGCCGGCGGAGGGGCCGACGTGACCGCGACCGACCAAGAGAAGACCGGCCTCGGCAACTACTTCATCGTCAGTGCGACAAATCGCTTATTTTTCTGTAACCCTTGCGCCGCTGCTACTTCCAGCTTCGCACCCGTGGCATAGGTGGCACGGGAAGAACCGAATTTCGTGCCTTCCAGTGCCAGTTCCGTGCCACCTCTCGGCACCATTCGACAAGTGGTTCCGAGCTTTTTGACAAGCACTCGGACGGGCGGATGTCGTCAGCAGGTGAGGTCGAACTGTCGTCTCAGCAGGGTCCGGAGGGGGAAGCGAACGCGGCCCCACTCGTGATCGGCCCGCAGGTGGCGCAACAGAGCGTCAGCCAGCACGAGGTCGCACTGCCCGTTGACGAGTCCGATCTCACGGGTGTCGCCCTCGCCCACGAGTTGATGCGGGACTACCCGCCCGGCCCCGAAGCGGCGAGTGGGGCCGCCACCGTCCTCCGCACGGCAAGCCGGAACTCGTCGCCGAGATCACCGACGCCATGCTCGCGCAGGGGGCGGGGGACGAGAAGCACCTGCGCCTGATCCGGTCGCTGGGCTTGCGGTCGTACATCTGCGTGCCGCTCGTCGTCTCCGGCTACCCGCTCGGCGTTCTGACGTTCGCCACTGCCGAATCGGGGCGGACGTACACTGACGCCGACCTCGCCCTGGCGGTAGACCTGGCGCAGCGGGCCGGGGTCGCCATCGAGAACACGCAGCTTTACCAGGCGTTACGGGACGCCGACCGCCGCAAGGACGAGTTCCTGGCGACGCTGGCCCACGAACACCGCAAACCGCTGGCCTCGATCCGCAACGGCCTCCATGTCATCAGCCTGACCGGGGCCGGCGGCACGGTCGAACAGGCCCGATCCATGATGGAGCGGCAGTTGACGCAGATGGTCCGGCTGGTGGACGACCTGCTGGACGTGAGCCGCATCAGCCGGGGCAAGATCGACCTCCGCAAAGAGCGGGTCGAGGTGCGGGCGGTGATCGACCTCCGCAAAGAGCGGGTCGAGGTGCGGGCGGTGATCGACCTCCGCCGTGGAAACCGCCGGCCCGCTGATCGAGCAGGCCGGGCACGAACTCGTGGTGTCCCTGCCGGACGAGCCGGTGTTCGTGCACGGGGACGCGGCCCGGGTGTTCCAGGTGGTGTCGAACCTGCTCACCAACAGTGCCAAGTACACTCACCGGGGCGGGCACATCTCACTGGCTGTCGGGTGCGAAGGCGGTGAGGCGGTCGTGTCGGTCAAGGACGACGGCATCGGCATCCCCCGGCCATGCTGGGGAGGGTGTTCGAGATGTTCACCCAGGTGGACCGGATGCTGGAGAAGACGACCGGCGGGCTGGGCATCGGGCTGTCGCTGGTCAAGATGCATGGCGGCACGATCGAGGCCCGGAGCGGGGGCGAGGGCCGGGGAGCGAGTTCGTCGTGCGCCTGCCCGCCGCCGTGCCCGTGAACGGCGGGCCGGACGCGACAGCCGGGCGTGCCGAAGAGGTCGCGGAGGGCCGACCCGACCCCGCAGTTGTAACCCGACGCGACCAGGACCGCCCGCACGCCCCGCGTGTAGGCCGGCACCCGCATCCTCTGCCGGGCCAAGTTCGCAGTCAGCCACGCCTTCAGTCCCTCAGAGTCAACGCCGGCGAACGTGCAGAAGAACGCCGTCCTGATCCCGTACAGGCGAGCCGGGGCAGGACGCGGGACGGGACCGTCGAAGTATAGGGCGTAGTGGCCGTCGCCGGTCTGCTCGTAGCCGGTGACGAAGAGGAACAGTACGTCCGGGTTCATCAACCCACACCTCGGCTATCGGCGCATGAAACCAACGGCCTACGCATTCTGACGCGATCCGCCGGAGGACTTGGAGCAGATGGCGCGACGGGCGGTCGTTGATGACCCGCATCGGCACCTTGCCGGGGAACCGGGCCATCGGTGCGGCGGGTGGTTCGTGGCCGGCGGCTCGGCGACGGCCTCCGGGGCAGCAGGACGGTGCCTGCCGCCCCGGAGGCCGTCGCAAACAGCTACTCCCTGCGTGTCAGCCGCTTCTCTCGACCCTTTCGACATTTGGCTTTCAACCTCGGTGCGGCTTTACGGTTTGAAATAGCCGAACCCTTCCTGCTGCTTGCGGACGACCTCGACCGCCCCGGAGGGGGTCGTCGTCACGCCCGGCAGCAACTTGTCCTTGGGGATCGCCTTGTCCCTCAGCGTGTTCTCGCACGCCTCGAACCGCACCTTCTCCTTGATGAGGCTTTCCACCACGTCGCCGAACTGGCTCTTCTCCATGACCAACAGGTCGATGCCCGCGCCGTGGCAGACCACCACCACCTCGGCCTCGCCCTTCACCTCTTTCAGAATGTTGGCGACGTTCTTCAGCCCGTGCTTCTGCCGCTCGGCATCGGAGAAGTTAATGTGGACGACGACCCTTAACATCTTCGTGGCCTCCTTGGGGGTTGGTTTGTCGTCGGCACGCGAACCGAGCGTGGCACCGGCCAGTACCACGAGTCCGCCGACGATCAGGGCGTAGGTGATCTGTTTCATTGCGCGATACTCCGTTGGGTGGCTTACCGTTCCAACACAATCGTGACGACGTAATTGTCTTCCCCCTCGTCGTCGGCGGTCAACCCCTTGGAGCAGTGGGTCAACTGCACCTCGATTGTCTTGATGACGGGGAGTTCTTTCGGCGTGCGGTTGGCGACCCCGTATGCCATCACCGAAAGGGTCGTCGGCTCTCTGGCCGGAAGGCTCTTCTTGCCGAGCTTGCGGACGAACTCGATGAGTTCCGGGTTGCCGACGCCCAGGTCGCCCTTCTCGTAGGTCTGGCAGTCCTTCAGCCAGTACCGCACGTCCGCCCGGAACCGCCGCTCGACCGGGTTCGGTTCGGGCGACCCTTTGTGAACCGCCACGTTCGTGAAGTGGATCTTCGTCACCCCGTCCCACGTCTCCGCAAGGACGACGGTCGGGAGGGCGTTCTCGGGTTCGTCCACCAGCGGATCGCTCATGCTTTGCCTCGCTGAAACGTCGTGGTTGAATCGTGTCGCCGTCCGCCGGAACTCTCGCTCGCCCACTACTTCGGAGCGTCGGCTTTGGCGACGCGTCCGGCCTCGGGCGTCGTGACCGGCGAATTCTTCGCGAACCAGTCGCGGGTCATTTCGTACTGCGTGCCGTGTTCCTCACGCGTCCCGCCCTTCGTGAGCGTCCGGTAGTTGTGGCCCCCGCCGGCCACCATTGTGTTCGTGACGACGACGTACTCGGCCTCCGCGTCCCACCGGCCCTCCGTCCGCTCGACGTGCCAGACCCTGCTCCCCTTCGCCTTCTTCGGGTCGTAGCGGAACCGGATGCCGGACACCTGGATCATGCCCCCCACTTTCACCGCTTGGTCGTCGGTGAACGTGTTCTCGACCGCCTGTTCCAGCACCTCGACGATCTGCGTCCCCGACAGCCGCATCGTGACGACCTTGCCTTCGTGCGGCACCATCTGCCTCAGATGGGCGGCGGTAATCGGGCCGGGCGGGATCGCCACCCCGTACCCCACGCCGGGCAGCAGGGCCACGTCGGCCTTGGTCCGCTCGCGGAGGATGTCGGCGAACAGCGAGTCGATGGGCGACTCCTCGTCACGCTTGCGGGCCTCCGGGCCGGCGAGCGTCTGCGCCCGCACCAGCCACCCGCCCGCCTTGCCGACGACCTCGTCCATCGCCTTACGGTGCGGCTCCAGCATTCCTTTCAGCAGCCGTTCGGCGTTGGCGTCGGCCTCCACCTTGTCGTGATCCAGAAGCGTCAGGGTGCAGGTGTGTGCGGTGACTTTGCCCTTCTCGACGGTCAACTCCAGCCGGCCCAGGTCGGAGCCGTGCGCCCCCGCCTGGACGATCAGGGTGGCCCCGACCTTCTCGGCCTTGGACATCCGGTTGTGGCTGTGGCCTCCCACGATCACGTCGATCCCCTCGACCGCTTCGGCCAGAACCTTGTCGCCGCCCAGCCCGAGGTGCGAGAGGACGACGACCAGTTCGGCCCCGTCGTCCCGCATCTTCGGCAGGTAGTGCTTGACGGCGGGGATTGGGTCTTGGAACTCTATTTCGGCCACGTTCTTCGCGGCGGTCGTCCAGCCCGTTTTCGGGTAGGCCAGCCCGAGGATGCCGACCGCCACGCCGCCCACCTTCTTGACGACGTAGGGCTTGGCGAACAAGTTGCTCCCCTTCCGCTCGATGAGGTTGGCCGCGACGACAGTGAAGGTGGCGTCCTTCATCCGCTGGCGCAGCACCGCCGTCCCGAAGTCGGGTTCGTGGTTGCCGATGGACATGGCGTCGTATCCCAGGTGGTTCAGGGCTTCCACCATCGCCTTGCCTTCCGTCAGGTCGGCGATCATCGAGTCGCCGATTAGGTCGCCGGCGTCAAGCAGGATCACGTTCTTCGCCCCCTTCCTCGCATGGGCGACGGCACCCGCCAGCCGACCGAAGCCGCCGATCATTTTGCCCTTCAGGTCGCCCTCCCACCCCTGCCAGGGTGTCAGGTGGCCGTGCAAGTCATTGGTGTGGAGAATGGTAAGGGTCGCGGGCTGACCGCCGGCCTGTGCCTTTCGTTGGCCCGTCCCGAACAGCCCGAGGCTCGCCGCGACCGCCCGTCGGATGAATGAACGCCGGCTCATAGCCACGACTCCTTCAAACGGTTTTCTGTCTCCGACCCTATCGCGGTACCGGAGCCTAACGGTCTGTCACGTTCGGTCCGATCTACTCGGTTCCTTACCCGTTGCCGGACACGGCAGCGCCGCATCGCTTAGTAGCGCATGATCTCCCAACAGAACGCCGGGGTGGGGTCGGTAGAGGATCCCTAACGTCACACCGTATAGCGCGTTGAGCAAGAAAGAGGCCGCAGGGGTAAGGGCGGAGAGGTGCAAGCCCAAGATTCCCGCTCCGGTCCAGGGCAGTACGACGAAGGCCTGCATGATCCAGGGAACCTGGCAGAATATCAGCCCCCGCAGCCAGCCCGGCCCCGGCAACCAGCGATAGAAGAACAGGGCATAGACCAGCCCCATTAAAAGACCCATCACTGTGTGGAAGACTTCTTGGCTCACCGGCTCCAACTCTTCCGGAAGGCGTAAACCCGAGCCGAGCGATTCCAGCAGGGTGTTGCCTTGGGCGAGGGTCAGCCTCGACAATCCGCCTATCCCCGGCGGGATGTCCGTCAGCCGCACGAGCCGGATGGCAATGGTGTTGACCAGGGCACCCACCAGCCCTGCTCCGAGCGCACGGAACGGTGCCGCCCCCTGCCAGGGCAACAGCCCCAATCTCCTCGCGGCGATTCGCATCATTGCCGTTTCTCCACGAGTACGGGCGGAGCTTTAGGTGTCCCACGGAGCACCAGAATGAGGTGTCGTCGTTCCCCCGCATTCTGTTTCAGGGCGTCTGTCGAGCCCGTCACGATTTTGCGGATGGGTCCTAGCGCCTGTCCCGTAGCCTTGCCGTCGGGATCCGTCTTGACTGAGGTCAGTGTGTGTACGTTTCCATAAGGGGGCGCAACTTGTTCGGACAGGATCAGGTCGTACTCCTGATCCGGCTTGAGCCCCGAAAGAGTGAGCTGCAGTTGATCGACGAGACCGATCGTGCGGATGACGACCGCACCTTTGGCTTTAGTCTTGTCCGACGGATCGAGGGTAACTACCAGTGGGGCGGTCGCCTCCGCCAACTGTTTCAAACCCTCCTCTCCGGTCCCCTTCGGCACGGCGTTCGAGACGTAGACGAGTGCTTGGGGGGCCTGGCCGACGGAGATGGTTGCGACGACTTTGTTCGTCTCGGTGTCGATGGCTTGCACCTTGTCGCCGTTCTCCATCCCGATATAGACTCGGCTGCCGTCGCCCGAGGGCCAAATGCCGTGCGGTGCCTCCCCGACCGGAATGGTTGTCACCAACTTGGGTTCGGCTCCATTTCGCTGGAACACCTTCACTTCGTTCAGACTGCCGACCGTGACGTAAGCAAAGCGGCCCTTGGCGTTGTCCAGCAAGACGACGTGGTTGGTGATCGGCCCGGTATCCAAGGTCGCCAGCGTCTGGAAGGGAGGTTCGGCACTGATGACCTGGGACTTACCCGTGTCCTTGAGTGTGAACCACACTTCCGCGCCATCGGGACTGATGGCCAGGTTCGGGGAGAATGGACTGGCCTGCTTGACGCGTGCGACCACCTTGTAGGTCGCGGTCTCGATCACGTCCAGTTCCGGCGTAAAGCTCGATGGCACGAAGGCGTACCGTCCGTCGGGGCGGAACAAGACCATGCCTGGCCCGTTGGCGGTCTGGATGCGGCGCACCTCCTTCAGGGCGGTCGGATCCAAGACGGCGATGTAATCCTCGCCGCGTACCGCCACCCACAACTCCTTGCCGTCCGGAGTGAAGAACGCCTCGTGGGGTGAACGGCCCACGTAGACGGTGCCCTTCACTTTGTTCGTGGCGGTGTCGATCAGAGTCACCGAATTAGAGCCGATAGAGACGACTGCCAGCGTACGGTGGTCGGGGGAGTACCCGAGGCCGTGGACGAGGAGAGCGCCTTTGTACAGGGGGGTCAGCACAGTTGGGGAGGGCGCGCCCAGGAAGAGGACGCCGAGCAGTTTGTTGGTGGCGGGGTCGATCACGGAAACGGTGTTGGAGGTCTGATCGGCCGTGTATACGCGATCTCGGCCGGACATGGGCACGCCCACCTTCTCACTCCCACGAGCTTTCGGACCAGGGTCGGTAGCCGGTTTCTTGGGCGGTTCGTCACGGGCACGGGCCAGGGCCTTCGTCCGTGCTTGCAGCACCTCGATCTCGGCCTGCTGGGTGACGATGATCTCTTGGGCCATGCGCCGCAGGACGGGATCCTTGCCGTAGAGCAGCTCGGCCTGGGCCATATCGATGGCACCCTGGTGGTGCGGGATCATCATGGCCGCGAAATCGAGGTCGGGGTTCCCGGTCATCGGGGCGCCCCTCATGTCCCGGTCCATCCGCTCCATGCCCTGTTTCGTCAAGCGTGCAAAGTTTGCATCGCAAGTCGGACAGGATTGTGCGCTCTGAAAAGCCGTGAAGCCGTAGAGCAGCAGGGCGATGCAACCGGCGATCGCCACGGGGAAAAGGCGAGAGAAGCCGCGGTTGACAGCAGCGGAGGGGTCGATTTTTTTCTGTCACGGGTGCTCTCCTTAACGGGGGCATTTGGAATTTTAGTACGGCACATCCCTATCAGACCACGCCTGCGGAACTGGACGCGTCGGCTTCTCAACTCAGGTCGGTGTCCGTCCCCTTCTTCCGCTCTTTCGGCTTCTGCACGGCGTACCCGCGCGCCTTCCACGCCTTCCAACTGCCCGGCACGTTCCGCACGTCCTTGAACCCCATCCGCTGGAGCAGGCCGGCACCCAGGCTGGCCCGGTAGCCGCTGTCGCAGTACACTGCGACCGGCTTGTCCTTGTCGAGCCGCCCGGCCTTCTTCTCCAATTCGGGGAGGAAGATGTACGTCGAGCCGGGGACGTACCCGTCCTGCCGCTCGCCGGGGGTGCGGATGTCCACGATCTGGAGGCCTTTCGGCGGCAGGGCCGCGTTGAGCGTCTCGACCGGCATCTGGGCGAGGCCGGTGATCGCCAGCCCGTGGTTGTCCCACTCCTCCATCCCGCCGAGCAGGTAGCCGCCGAACGTGTCGAACCCGACCCGGAGGAACTGCCGCTGCACCTCGGGGAGGTCCGTGTCCTGACGGAGGACGAGGAAGACCGGCTTCTTCGGGTCGAGCATCCAGCCGGCCCAGATGGACAGTTCCGCCCTCGGCCCGATGTTGAGCGCGCCGGGGACGTGTCCGCCGCCGAACGCCAGCATCTGGCGGTTGTCCACCAGTTGCACTCCCCCCTTGCCTACGGCCTTCTCGAACGCCTTGGGGTCGATGGCGGGGCAGGTGGGCAGCCGGCCCAGCACGACCGGCCCGGCGGCGTTCGCCTTCTTCATGCGCGGGTAGTACACCGGCTCGGGCGGGGCGGTGAACAGGACGAACTCGACGAACCCGGCCTCGTCCTTGAACTGGAGGGCCGGGTTGTGCTTCCGCTCGTACCCGACGGTGGTGACGAGGCGGTCGCTGATGTTCGCCCCGCACGGCGAGCCGGCCCCGTGGCCGGGGTGGACCCGGAGGTCGTCGGGCAGCTTCAGGTAGAACTCGTAGATCGACTTGTAAAGCTGCTTCGCCAGCCCGCCCGTCTGGTCGTCGCCCAGCAGGTCCGGGCGTCCCACCGAGTCGGCGAACAGGCAGTCCCCGCTGAACACCGCGAACGGGGTGTCGGGCCGGTTGCCCTCGGCGGCGAGGTACGACATGTGTTCCGGCGTGTGGCCCGGCGTGTGCTTGGCGGTAAGCACCACCCGCCCCAGGTCGATCTTGTCGCCGTCCTTCAACTCCTCATGCTCGTAACCGTACTTCGCCCCGCCCTCGGCACTCAGGCACACCTTCGCCGTCCCGGTGCGGTCGGCCAACTCCCGGCAGCCGGACAGGAAGTCGGCGTGGACGTGCGTCTCCAGGGCGTGCGTGATCGTCAGCTTGTGCTTCCGGGCCAACTCGACGTAGACCTCCACGTCGCGTCGGGGGTCGATGACGGCGGCGCGACCCGTCGCCTTGTCGCCGATCAGGTAGGACAGTTGTGCCAGCCCCTCCGTGAACACCGTCTCGAAGACCATGCTCGCAGACGGCTTGGCCTGCGGTTTCTCGTCGCCGGCCGTGAGGTTCGCGGCAGTGAGGACCATGCCCCCCAGCCCGACCCCACTGACTTCGGTGAGGAACTTTCGGCGTGACTTACTCATGACGAACTCCATGTTGAGACGGGACGGCCCGGTTGCGAGCCAACCCCGTCAGCGACCCCAAAGAAACAGGTAAGCGGTCATCACGGCCCCCAGGACGGCGAGGGCCAGGATGACGACGACGCCGAGAGACAAGACGCTCACGCGGAACGGCTCACCCCGTTCGAGCCGCCGCAGCAGGCGGACGTGTTTGACCGCCGCCGCGACATTCACCACCACGCCGAGGACGACCAGACTGCCACCGATCCACACGGACAGCACTGAGGAGGAGTTAGGCGGCGACTCCCGAAGGGTGGCAACTTCTCGAAGGAACAGCCCGAACTTGGCGACCACGAAGCCGAAGCCCATCAACGCCAGCCCGGTGCGGACCCACGAGAGCAGAGTCCGCTCGGCGGCGAGGCCGACACGCGGGTCCATCGCAGGTGGTTGATCGTGGTCGCGGGTGGTCATATTGCGTCCCCAAGTCCTGCGGCAGCGCCGATACTGACGCCGGCCTCGGACGCCGAGCCATCCCCGGCTGACTCGCCCCGGCGGGACAGTAGCACCAAGGCGATGAGGCCACCGCCTACCAGCCCGGCGATCCACAGCCACGGCGAGGTGCCGGTCGCCTCGGGAAGGGTGATCTTGCCCATGTCGCCCAGCCCCTTGATGACGGGCTGGAGTGCCGGGTAGGCAGCCACGAAGGCGAACGCGCCCGCCAGCATCCCCAGGACGCCGACCATCGCGTCCCGCTTGCCCTCGCCGCACGCCGCCACGCCCGTGCCGGGGCAGTAGCCGAACACCGCCATGCCGACGCCGAAGCAGACGCCGCCCAGCAGCACGCCCCCGAGCAGGAACGGCTTGACGTGCAGGTGGGCCTGACCGGACGCCACCAGGGCGTAAACGCCCACGCTCCCGACCACGACGGCAGTCCCCATGACCTTTGCGACGGTCCAGTCCTTGAGGACGAACTGGCCGACGATGACGGGGAACTTGGCCACCCGTCCCTTCTGCAAAAAGACTCCGAAGACGACACCCGTCAGCAGGCCGAGCAGCAGACGTTCCGGTGAATCAAACATGGCTCGCTCCTTTCCGCCCGTAGAGGGCCAGCGCGGTGACGGTCGCGGCGGCGAAGAAGGTCGCGCTGAACACCAGACTCGACACCGCCAGTTGCAGGTTGCCGCTGATACCGTGGCCGCTCGTGCAGCCCCCGGCGAGCCTCGCCCCGAAGATCATCAACGCCACGGCGAAGAACGCCGCGACCAACCGCACGGGGACACTCCCGCCGAACCGCCCCCGCCACAACGCCGGTACGGCCTCGCTGCTCCGGTCGCCCGAGAGCTAGGAACTCAGGAACGCCCCAAGGAACACGCCGAGGACCAGCATCCATTCCCAACCGATCTTGGGGGACTCCCCCTGTTCGGCCTTCTTGGGGAAATACTCGTTGGTCTGCTCGGCCTGCGGCACCACGGCCTTCTCGCCGAGTGCGGCGGTATGCTCGAAGGCGGTCGAGACGCCCAGCGGCTTGTCGGCGGTGGCGAAGGCGAGCCAACTCAGCAAGCCGATGCCGACCCCGACGACGTAAGGGGACCACGATTTCATGGTCAACGGGTTCGTCATAATCATCCTCCTTCGCGGGAACGTCACTGCGCATCAATGCAGCGAACGGTTTCTACTCGTCGTTGGCCTTCCTCGGAGTGTCAGACCGACACTGGGGGGCCATTCACGTCGTCCGCACCCCGAGCCGGGGGAGGATCAAGAGCCACAGAACGAGGAACCCGATGGCCAGCGCCACGGGCGCTACGTCTCGCCACTCCATGACAACACTCCTTGTAGGTGATGACGTTCCACACTTCACCTCGTCGCCGCCTGAATCGCTCGACCCGCAACTACCGTGTCCGGGGTCGAGCCGTCGGCGGGAAGTTGCCGGAAGCCGCCGCGGAGCGCCTTGAGGGCGTAGCGTTCGTAGTCGATCTCAGTCTGCGTGCGGACGCCGTGGCGTCGGAAGATCGGCAGCGGCGGACACCAGCCCTGGACGGCGTGCTGGAGCAGGAAGCCGCCGACCACCAGTGGCACCAAGGCGAACCGCCGGTGCACTTGACATGCTCGGCGGTGTTCTCAGGCACCCGTTGTGCAGTCGAAGGAATCATGACTTTGGCTCTCCGGGTCGTCGTTGGGGCCGGGCGGCCTCCCCGCCCGACTATACAACTTGCAAAGCAAATAGTGTGCCTGAGTTGCTCTATGGACGGGAGGTGCCGAAAATGGAGGCAGAGTGAGCGGTGCTTGCCCCCTGCCGCACGGGCCACGGAAGCCCGGATCGCGGACTTTCGGGTCGATGTGTCACTCGCGGATGACCGTTCGCAGTGACGGGATTTGAGGTATATAAGCGAGATTCTCATGCGTGACAAAATCCCGAAGCGGTTTCTGGAGGTGATGGCCGGGCGGTTCGCCACGCTGGGCGACCCGACCCGGCTGGAGGTCATTCACTGCCTGATGCAAGGCGGCGAGCAGAACGTGACCCAGATCGTGGAGGCGACGGGCCACCCCTACCCGAACGTGTCGAAGCACCTTCGGCACCTACGCGACGCCAAGCTGGTATCCCGCCGCAAAGAAGGGCTGCAAGTCTACTACAAGCTCGATGACCCTTTGGCCGAGAAGCTCTGCAAGCTCGTCTGCGAGTCGCTCTTGGCGGACTTCGAGTCGGACGCGGAGTCGGAATGAACACTGCTACCCGCTCTCCTTTTTGCACCCGTCCATGAACTCCCCGCCACCAACACGGCACCCGCCAGGGCCGAGCTACTTCTTCTTCGCCGTGGGCTTGTCCTCGCATGTCGCGGTCCACCGCCGCCCTATCGCGTCCACGTTTTTCGGCTGCGGCACCGCCGGCACCTCGTACCCGATGGCCTCGATCCGCTTCTTGCGGATGTCCGCCGTCTCGACGCCGAACTCCCTGTCGCGGGCGGCGACCACCTTCAGGTCGTCCTGGCCGTCACCCGTCAGCGACCACATCAGCATCGGCTCGCCCATCGGAACCGGCGTGGTCGGGTCGGGCCAAGTGTGCCGCGTCTTGCCCCACGTCAGCAGCAGCCGCTTCATGAAGGACATCTCGCCCTCGGGCTTCATCTCGGGCGCGATCAGCCCCCCGCCCAGCACCTCGTAGGTGTGCGGGTGCCAATACCGCTTCTCCACGTCCGGCAGCTTCTGGAAGATTTCGTCCGAGACGATGTACTCGACGCCGAGCAGCCGGGCGTCCTTGCCGACCGAGTCGTAGAGCAGGCACTGGTGCATCCCCTTGCCGACCATCCCGCAGTAGTGTTGCGTTATGATCTGGATGCGGGAGTCCTTCTTAGCGCAATGGATGCCGCAGAAGTGCAGGTGGTGGTTCCCCAGCGGGGCCATCATCTTGTTGTCGTCCGTCTTGCCGTGGCCCTCGGCGGCGGCGTGGGTCGAGTCGAGCGATGCACTCGCACCCATCGCCCCGACTGCCCCGAGCAGTTCTCGTCGGTTCATCGCGTTAGGTTCCTTGGGAACCTGAGTCCATGCCGTCCCCGGTCGGTTCCGCGCTGGGGACGTTCAGGGCGGTAGATCGGTTCACCCGCGCAACCGTTTTGCCTCTCGCACCGTTCGTCGGCCCGTTTCACGGCACTGTAGCTGCGGCACGCCCCACCGCCTCCTGCCGAGCGATAGCAGCGGGGATCGCAGTATTGCCGGCGGTGGTGTGGTTCGGGTCGTGCAGCAGGTACGTCTTGTTAGCCCCCGCCGAGGTTAGACACCCTGAACCCGGCCTGCGTCAGGATGCGTGTGGCGAGGTAGCCCCGTTGGCCGACCTGACAGTACGCGACGAGAGTGCCGTCCTTCGGCAACTCGGCGAGACGGCCCCGCAACTCGTCCACGGGAATGTTCACCGCGTCGGGGACGTGGCCATTGGCGTACTCCAGCGGCGTGCGCACGTCGAGCAGCAGTGGCTTTTCGGCCATCGCCGCGACCGCCTCCCAGTCGGTCTGCGGTTCGTCGCCCCGCAGCAACCCGCCGGCCACGAACCCGGCCATGTTCACCGGGTTCTTGGCCGAGCCGAACTGCGGGGCTTAGCACAGGTCCGTCTCTTCGTGGTCGAAGATCGTCATGCCCGCCTAAACGGCGACGGCCAGAACGTCGATCCGCTTGTCCACCCCGGCCCCGCCGACACCCTGCGCGCCCAGCCCCATCGCCATCGCCCCGGCAGCGGCCTCGGCCAGCCCCGCCGTGATGACGATCCCGCCCGCCTCCACCGCCCCGGACAGGCCTGCCGCCAAGACGAACGGGACGGTCAGGCCGTCCGACACGCCGATCACGATGTCCCGGATCGCCTCCGAGGACGTGAAGTGCTTCTCGACTTGCGGCGACTGAGGCGTGGGAGTCTCGACTCCGGTGGGGGAATCGACTGCGCGGCAAAGGCGTGTCAGCCGTCGCCCTCGTCACAAGAAGGCGGCACGTCGGGCGGGCGGCTCCGTGGGGTGGCACGGCTTCACATGCGACCGGCTAACGCTTCGACAACTCGCCCCGGCAGTTCCGCCAGTGACGGGATCGTGATGTCGGGCGTAGGGCCGAGGGGGAACGCCTGCTGGCCGGGGCGGGCGACGAAGGCCGTCGTCATCCCCGCCCACTTCGCGCCCGCCACGTCCCAGCCGTGGGCGGCGACGAGCAGGCACTCGGACACGTCGGCCCCGACCCGGCCCGCCGCCCAGCGGTACACGTCGGCGTGCGGCTTGGACTTCCCCACGTCCTCGACACTCAGCAGGGCCTCGAAGAACCCCGACAGCCCGGCGCTTTCCATCTGGTCGGCCACCGCCGCCTTGGAGGAGTTGGTCAGCGCGACCAGCCGGAACCCGGCAGCCCGCAGTTCCGCGAGCGCCGGGGTCACGTCGGGGTGCGGCGGCAGGGACCGCATCGGGGCGACGGCTTTTTTGGCGGCGTCCTCGGGCAAGTCGATGCCGTGGTTCATGGCGACCATGCGCAGGCACGCCGCCCCGACCTCGGCGAAGTCGAGGTAGTGGTCGGCCACGGTCGCCACCAAGGAATACTGGAGCAGCGTCGTGAACCAGAGCGGGGCCAACTCCGGGCGACCGCCGAGGGCCGTGCCGACGCTTGCCTTCACCGGCTGGAGGTCGAGCAGCGTCTCGTTCACGTCGAACAGGATGACTTCGGGCCGTGTCATGTGCGGGTTCCTCTCGTCCCAGGCGGGCGAAGCGGCATTGTCCGTGCTACTTCCGGGCCAGCGTCTTCACGAACTTCTCCGCCTGCCCGATCCAGTCCGCCAATTGGTCGCCGTCCTCGACGCCAACCGGCACGACCGGGAGCCAGCCCTTCATCGCCCTGCCGGTGGTGTCGAACTCCCGGACGTGCGACTCTCCCATTGCCCGCCTCTCCCTCGTCCGGGCCGAGGCTGGCGATGGGTGAGTCTTTCCAGACGCCGACGAGCGGGTTGCTGTGGAGCAGGAAGCCGACGCCGCCGAACATCTCCTTCTCCTCGACGCTCCTCCTGCCAACAAGGGCGTCACGAATGCGAGCGGCGAGGGGTGCGTTGAAGGACGTTGTTCACTCCACTCCGTGGTCATGCCGGTGGTGGATGTCCGGGTAGTGGGCATGCGTGTGGGTCATCGCCTCGTGCGGGTGCGGGTGGCTGTGCGGCTCGCCGGGCGGGTCGCCGGGGGCGTGTTGGTGCCGGTGGTGTTCGTCGTGGACGTGGCTGTGGTCGTGCTCCATCGGCTCGTGCCGGTGTTCGTGTTCGTGCCGCTCCGTCAGGTGCAGCCACACGCCGACCCCCATGAGCGCCGCCGCCACGCCTAAGCGGATCGACAGCCCGTCTTGAAATATCAGCAGCGAGAGAACGGCCCCGGCGAATGGGGCGAGCGAGAAGTACGCCCCGGTGCGGGCGGTCCCCAAGTGCCGCAGCGCCAGCACGAAGCACGTCAGGCTGACCCCGTACCCCAGGAGGCCGACCGCCCCGGCAGCCAGCACGGTCGGCAACCCCGGCAGGTGCGACCCTGCGACGAGGGCGAGGCCGAGGTTCACCCCGCCCGCCACCAGCCCCTTCGCTGCGGCGATCCGGATCGAAGAACAGGAGTGGGCGGTCGTGGCGGTCACGCCGGGCGGCACTTACGGGATGCTCAAGGCGAAGTGGCCCAAGCAGTTGTTCGGCCACGAGCTTTGTGATCTGCTGGTGCTGGACGAGGCCAGCCAGATGAGCCTGCCCGAAGCGATGATGGCGGCGCTGCCGATGAAGCCCGACGCCCCGCTGATCGTGGTGGGCGACCACCGGCAGATGCCGCCCATCGTCAAGCACGACTGGGATTCCGAGGCCCGCCGCACGTTCCGGCAGTTCCAGGTGTACGAGAGCCTGTTCGACACCCTGCGGGCCAAGAACCCGCCGATCATCCGGTTCGCCGAGAGCTTCCGCCTCCACGCGGCGATGGCCGAGTTCTTGCGGGAGGAAGTGTACCGGCACGACGGCATCGCCTACCACTCGCAGAAGCGGGACCGGCTGGACGCCCACCCTGTCGCCGATGACATGGCGGCGGCGGTGCTGAACCCGGCCTACCCGCTGGTCGTGGTCGTCCACGACGAGGCCGAGTGCCAGATGCGGAACCCGTTCGAGCAGGCCCTCATCGAGCCGGTACTTCGGGCCTTGGCCGACCCGACGAAGTACGGCCTGGACGCCATCGGCGGGCTGGGGATCGTGGTCCCGCACCGGGCGCAGCGGGCGGCGCTCCAGCAGGCGTTCCCGGAGTTGTGCGTCATCGACGCTGCCACGGGGCTGGCGTCGCGGTCGGCCATCGACACCGTGGAGCGGTTCCAGGGTGGCGAGCGGACGGTGATCCTGGTGAGCGCGACGGAGAGCGAGCGGGCGTACCTGCTGGCTTCCAGCCAGTTCCTCCTCGACCCCCGCCGCCTGACCGTGGCCCTGAGCCGGGCGAAGCGGAAGATGGTGCTGGTCGCCTCCCGCAGCATCTTCTCGTTGTTCAGTCCCGACGAGGAGACGTTCGCCAACTCGCTGCTGTGGAAGAACCTCCTACTGCGGACCTGTACGACGCTGCTGTGGGAGGGCGAGCGGGACGGGAAGCGGGTGGCGGTGTGGGGCGGGAGTGGCGAGACCGGGCACGGGGGGGCACGCCAATGAAGGGTCGATGCCGCTCGTTCGAGGAGTTCCGGTACACCGACCGTTGCCAAGGCAACCCGTGCCTCGCCGCCGTCGGCCAGGACGAAGTGATCGTCGGCGACTGGTCGGGGAACCTCGTCCGGGTCCGGCTCTCCCCGTTCGGCCTCGTGAAGACAGTGTTCGCCGCTGGCAAACTGTTCGGCTCCACGCCGGTCAACAACCTCTTTCGCTCCCTCGCCGTGGCCGACGGCACGTCGCGGTGTGCCGCCGCCACCAGGGGCGCTCACGCCGTCGTGTGGGACAGCGGTGAGGACGCGGTGCGGCAGGCCGCTCCCGAAGTCGGGCCGGTCCATTCCGTCGCCTGGCACGGCGGCAAGCACTTGCTGCTCGGCACCGGCGACTACCCCCTGGGGGCGGGGGCCGGACGGCAGGCCCGGCTCGAATTGTGGGAGGCGGGCGGCGACGGACTTTCGTGCGTGGACCGGGTGGCGCTGCCGGGCACCTGCGTCGATGCGATTGCCGTGAGCGAGGACGGCCCACGGGAGATCGTGGTTTTCAGCGGGATGAGGTCGCAGACGCAAGGGTTCGTCTCGGTGCTGGACGCCACGTCGCTCCTGCCGAGATCCGTATTCGATGTACCGTTAGCGGTGGTGCGGCGGGTCGAATGCACCGAGGAGATTATCTTCGTCTGCCACGCCGGCGGCGTTCGTGCCATGAGCCGGAAGGACGGCGGCGAGAAGTGGAACCACGAGACAGCCGGGGAGTGCCCCGATTTCGCCTACGACGCCGACGCCCGACAACTGCTTCTCTCGACCGGGCAGTTGATCTCGGCGGGGAATGGCCGGGTGGTGGAGAACTGGCCCGTGCTGGCCGACTGCTGCTGCGTCAGGCCCAGGCCCGAAGGCGGGTTCGTGGGGGTGTCGAAATCGGGGGCGATCGGGGTTTGGGAGTCAGAAACGTGATGCCGCTCCGCAAGGCGATTGAGGAATTCCGACCATGAGCGACAACGAACCGGGCATCCGTGAACCCGACCAGATACGCCGGGACTGCGACCGCAAGCTCCGTGCCGTCGAGGTCAGCGAACACTTCCAGGCGATCCTCGGCTGCCTTCTGAACGAAGACTGGACCACGCCCCGGCTGGTCGAGATGGCCGTCACGCCCGACGGCGCACTCCTCGGACGGTGCGACGGCCAGCCGGGGTTCTCGACGTTTTTGGGCGCATGCGCCGACCTCATCAATAACATTCACGGCGTTGCGGCAGTCGCCGAACGCGACGGGGACGAAGTGGGCTACTTGGTGGCGAAGGTGGCGGAAACCAAGAGCCAGCGGTAACGAGGGCCGGGCGATGGACGGCCTCTTGCGTTCCGTGCAGCGTGGGCGAGAGCGGCCAGACCGGGGACCAGGAGTGGGTGGGGTGGCAGCCGAACGAATCGAGGCGGTGGTGAAGAGGGAAGCGGACGGGCTTCGTGAAACCAGCGGGAGTGCCTACCGTCGTGAATTCCACGCGTGGTGGAATCGAGCGTTGCCGGGCCACCGTCCGGTTCCCGATCAGCATCCGGCCCCCCTCCGTGCCGCCCTCGGACGTTTCGCACGCAGCCGATGCGGTGAAGCAGGAGTACCGCAGTTCGGTCAAGTGGAAGAAACTCCGCAGCCGTAAAGTCCTCCCACCGACGACGGCACCGTGTTCAAAATCGAACTCGGCCAGTCCGTGGAGTTCGATTGGACCTGGGAAGGGGCCACCGCCTTTCGCCCCATCGTCATCGACGATTCCAGAACCTTCAAGGACGACTCCGATGAAGAAGACTCGGCGGTGTGGTTCGGGGAGGTCGTCGAGGTCGATGAGGCGGCGGGGGTACTCTACGTTTGGGTCAGTGACCCCGACCGACCGCCGACGAAAGGGCTGAACTCTGCACGCCCGTTCGAGTTCCTGGCCTGCCTGAACGCCCTCTATTCCGATCCGTCGTACAGCGGCCTGCGGGAAGTCCTGTCGGGACGACTCCTCGCCAGCCTGGGGGACGTGCATCCTGCGGTCGCGCCCCCCGTGTCTCGGTGCCTGCCGCACCTGTTGGGGGTGTGGTCGCACGCCTGCTCCGTCATCTGGGGGCCGCCGGGCACGGGCAAGACGTTCCCGGTCGGGCGACAGGTCGCGGAATACCTGGGCGACCCGACCGAGCGGCTTCTGGTGATCTCGACCACGAACAAATCGACTGACGAGTCGGCCTTCGCCAATTACCGCGCGGCCCGTGACCGGGACGCCGGTTCTGGCCGCATTCTTCGGGTCGGGAAGAGCGCCCACATCGAGGCGTACCAGGCGAGCGGGCTGGAAGGGCTGCTCAAGGGTCGGGAACCGACCTTCTCCAACAGGTGAGCGTTCTGCAGAAGAAGTCCACGGGACCGCCGTGGCCAAAGAGCGGGCGATCTTCCGCATGCATGTTCAGCAGTGGAAACAGGCGATGAGGGACGCCTCGTTCAACGCCTTCGCTTCGGGGGAGGCCAGAGTCGTTGTGGCGACCGCATTCAAAGCGATGACGCTGCTGAACGACCCGGAGATGCGGGACGTGATCGCAGCCGAGAGCGCCCCGTTCACGACGGTGGTGATCGACGAGGCCGGGCGGATCTCACGAGCCGCCGTCGCCGGACTCTCGCTTTTCGCAAGCAAGCGGTGGTACTGGCCGGGGACTCTAAGCAGTTGGCCCCGACCAGCCGGATCAGCCGCTTCCTGCCGACCACGCAGGCGACGTGGTTGGCGTCCAGCGGGTTATACTTCGTGCGGCAAGGAGTGAGACGATGTCTCACTCC
>JAYVUZ010000319.1:0-2921 GCA_043787415.1 Fimbriiglobus sp.
CGTTGCGGACGACGTGGGTGGCGGCGCAGCGAGGGCACGGTGGGGGTGCGTCCGGCATCCGGTCAGGCTACGGACGTGCCGCTTAAGGGGCCACTACCAAATTTTCTACCATCAAGGCCAGTTTGTTCGGATTCGTCTAACCCCTCCTACACCACCGCCTTCGGCGCAAGCTGGTTCTTGCGGAAGGCTGCGTCGAGCTGGCGGTCGATGACGCACTCGTAGTCCTGCACCTGGGCCACCACCGTGCCGTCCGGGTCCAGGTAGTCGATGTCCGCCCGGGCGAAGGAGCCGTTGTCCCGGGTGACCCGGATGACCACCCGCACCGGCCCGGCCGGGAACGCCCGGCGGTACTGCCGGTAGCGGCCGGCGAAGCACGGCAGGCTGCCCGCGCCGTGCTGGACGAAGCTCCACAGGATCATCATCTGGAAGCTGGCGTCCAGCACCAGCGGGTCGGCCACCCAGCTCGATCGCAGCGGCTGGGCCAGCCACTCGGCCGGCGGCGGGGCCGGGTAGGCGGTGCCCACGAACCCCGTCTCGCCCACCCCGTCCACCCGCTCGATGCCGTGTAGGTCCGGGCCGTGGAACAGGAAGTACTGGTACACCTCCTCCACCGGGTGCGGGTACGGCTGGAGGCTGGGCAGCGGCTCGGCCGCCGGCGGCTTCGGCAGGGCCGCCGTCAGCACCACCTCGGCCCGGCTGAACAGGGCGTCCCGGCCGTCCCGCCGCTTGCCCCGGAGTTCGACCGGCACCACGAACAGCCGGTCCTGCTTGACCGCCTTGCCGGCCACCGCCCGCAGCGGGGTGCCGGCCGCGTCCTCCACCTTGGCGGCGGCGATGATGCGGAGGTCGTTCAGCCCGTGGAACACCAGCCCCGGGTTGCCGTGCAGGGCGGCGTGGGCCAGGAATTCCAGGTGCAGGGCCATCGGCAGCACCGCCCGGCCGTCCAGCACATGGCTCCGCAGCACCGGGTGGTTGTCCACGTCCAGCACCCGCTCGAACACCGGCTTCAGCTCGGCGGCCGGCGGCGGCGGCATGGTCGTCGGCGCGTTGGTCAGTCCCCCGGCCGGCGGCGGGGTGAACTGCACGCCCGGCGGCGACGTGGGGCGGGCGGCCGACTTGCCCGGCTTGCCGATCGCCACCACCTCCACCGGCCGGCCGGCGGCGCTCAGTTCCTGCACGGCGAACCGCCCGCCGTCGGCCAGCGGGATGAGGCCGACCCCCTCGCCCTCGAACACCTTGCGGAGGCCGGGCGTCACCATGCCGCCGTCCCACGGCCCCCAGTTGACGGCCACCACCCGCGCCCCGGGCCGCCGACGGCTCTGCACCTGGGCGATCTTGTTCAGCACCTCGTTGGCACAGGCGTAGGCCAACTGGCCGACCCGGCCCACCCGCCCGGTGGTGCTGCCGAACAGCAGCACGACCTTCAGCTCCTGATGGGCCAGCAGGTCGAGCAGGGTGCGGGCGCCGTCCACCTTGGTGGCGTACACGGTGTCGAACTGGTCCGGGGTGAGGTCTTCGATCCGCCGGTCGGCCAGCACCCCGGCCCCGTGGACCAGGCCCGTCACCGGGCCGTGCTTGACCGTCACCTGGTGGATCAGGTCGGCCACCTGCCGGCCGTTGCCGGCGTTCACCGAGAAGTAGGCCGCCTTCGACCCGGCCGCCTCGCACCGGCGGAGGGTGCGGGCCACCTCCCGCTGGGCGACCGTCCGGGCGTAGAAGTCGCCGACCGCCTTCGGGCTGGCCGTCGTGCCCAGGTGGGACGCGATGGCCTGCTTCATGCTTGCCTCGTCGGACAGCCCGGCCAGCCAGTCCGGCTCCGGCCCGGCGGCCGGCTGGGTGCGGCCGGTCAGCACCAGGGTGCAGCGGAAGGCCTGCGCTAGGGCGACGGCCACCTCGGCGGTGACCCCCCGCCCGCCGCCGGTGACGAGGACCACGTCGGCCGGGGTCAAGGCCGGGCCGCCGGGGGCCGGCCGGCGGACGCTCCGGGCCAGCTCCAGGGCCGAGCGGTGGGTGGCCGCGATGCCCACCTCCAGCGGGCCGACGGTGAGCAACTCCTCAGCCACGGCGGCGGCGGCAGCGAGCGGGTCGCCGGTGACGAACCCGGGGGCCACGTCGATGGCCTTGACCGACACCTCCGGCCACTCGTGCCGGGCCGTTTTGGCCAGCCCGGCCAGGCCGCCCGGCAGCGGGTCGGCGTCGGCCGCCAGGTCGGCCAGGCCGAACGCCCCGTCCAGCCGGGCGACGGTGGCCAGCAGGGTCGGCGCGGTCGGCCGGCCGGCCGACCGGAGCAGCGGGCCGGCCGCCTGAAGCCAGCGGTAGGCCAGCTTGTTCAGGTGCAGGGTGGGGGCGGTGCGGGCCGGGGCGACCAGCACCAGCCCGACCGGCCGGCCGGCCGGGGAGGCGGCGTCCGGGTCGGCCCAGGCGAACCGCCGGGGGGCGAGCCGCTGGCCGGCCAACTGGTCGCACACGCCGGCCGTCAGGGCGTCGTCCGGGCCGACCACCCACACCTCACCGCCGGCCGGCAGGGCCAGTCGCGGGCGGGGGGCGGTCAGGTCCAGGTCCACCGCCTGGAGCAGGCTGCGGTCGATGCCGTCCGGGGCCAGCACGGCCACCGGCTGGTGCAGCGTGCCCGGCAGCGCCTGCGAGGAATCGACGACCGACGACGGCGGGGTGGCCGTCGGGCGGACGGCCACCGCCTGCGTCGGCGGGCCGTCCCCGCCGGGGGTCGGGGTGAGGGCCGGTGCCCCCAGCCGCATGACGCTCGACGGCGGCCCGTCGTCCGCCCGGGGGCGGGGCAGGACCACCCGCATCTTGGTGGTGGTCGGCCCGTCGGCGGGTGTGGCGAGGAAGGCGGCGATGTCGCGGAGGGTGTGGAGGGCGCCGAGGTGCTCGGGCCGCACCTGGGGGGCGTCGGGCAGGCG
>JAYVUZ010000320.1:0-7047 GCA_043787415.1 Fimbriiglobus sp.
CACCAGGAAGAACGGCTCCTTACCGCCCGCCCGCCGCCGCTGCTGGGCGACCAGCCGCTGGGCGTCGGCCGCGTCCCGCACCTCCTGCCGGGGGTCGGCCGCGTCCGGGTCGAAGCTGTACAGCTTGCCGGTGGCGGCGTCGATGTCCAGCACCCGCACGCTCAGCCGCTCGCCGGGGTCAGCCTGACTGCGGCGGAGGGCCTCGTTCTCCTGCCGCAACTGTTCGGCCTTCAGTTGCAGTTCGCTCAGGTCGGTGTTCGCACCATTAGCCTCCGCGGTCGGGTCGGGCGTGCCGGCCGGCTTCGACACGAACGGTAAGAGCAAAAATATGGTAAATAGTAAGATCAAAACGTCGATGAGCGGGACGAAGAACCGCGTCACCGGGCGTTGGGGCGGCGGCAGCACGGCTAGTGGCCCTCGCCGGGGTCGGAGGCGGTGAGCGGGATGACCGGCCCGGCGTCCCCGGCCAGGCTGCGGATGAGTTCTTTGCCGGTGGCCACCACCCACCCCGGCAGGATGTTCACGAACGCCATGTACAGCCCGCTGCCTGTCGCCGTGATGGCCGGGGCGTAGCTCTGGATGATCTCCTGCGGCGTCGGCTGGGTGCCCGGGGTGATCTTGCCGAACGTCTGGAGGATGGCCGCCACGGTGCCGATGAGGCCGAGCAGCGGGAACCACTCGGCGGCCCCCCCCAGGTGGGCGAGCCAGCGGTCGGTGCGGTCTTCCTGGCGGCCGTCGGCCCGCCGCAGGGCCAGGAAGCCGACGAGGGTTTGGGTCACGAACAGCAGGCTGCCGAGGGTGAGGATGACCCAGTCGATGGGCGAGTCCGGCAGCCGCTTGAGGTAGTCGGCCCGGGCGGCCGGCGGGACGGCGACGGCCACCACCCCGGCGGCCAGCACCGGCACGGCCGCGAACAGCACCGGCAGCAGGTGGTGGATGAGTAAGCGGCGCATGGAGTCAGTGTCTCCTGGCGAGCGGCCGGCGTGAGCCGGTCCGGTGCGGATGCCGAGTCACCGCCCCGGACGAGTCCGGACCAGCTTACGCTGGCCGCTCGCCTCGCTCTGGTGGCACGGCTAGCTCTGGTGGCATGGCTTGCAACTTCCCCGCCCGGTCCACGCACGCCAGCGTCGTGAACCCCTCGGCACACAGGGTGCCGTCCGGCTGCCGCACCTCGTACTTGTGTTCGACCCGCACCGGCCCGCTGCGGGCGACGGTGGTCCGCACCGTCAGCAGGTCGTCGTAGCGGGCCGGGGCACGATACCGCACCTCCACCTTGGCCACCACCAGAAAGTAGCCGCGGTCCTCCAACTCCTTGTACACCCCGCCGGCCGCCCGCAGCAGCTCCGTCCGGGCCTGCTCGAAGTACACCAGGTAGTTGGCGTGGTGCAGCAGGCCCATGCGGTCGGTCTCGGCGTACCGCACCCGGATCTGAATCTCACCGGTCATCGGATGAACCCGAGCCGGCCGCCGAGGACCGGGAAGAACACGAAGCAGGCCTTGCCGAGCATCAGCCGCTCGGGCACAAGCCCCCACATCCGGCCGTCGCTGCTCTGGCCGCTGTTGTCCCCCAGGCACAGGTAGTGGCCGGGCTGCACGTAGAAGGTGTCCACCTGGTCGGGGGTGGCGGACGGTGTGAAGAAGGTGTCCTGCCACACCTTCAGCTCGCTCACCCCGACCCCGCCGACAGCCCCGACGGAGGCCGGGGCGGCGAGGTCGTTGTGGGCGGTGAACCCACGCATGTCGATGTCGGTGGGCCGGTCCGGGGCCACCGCCCCGGCGGCCAGCATTGCGCCGGCCAGGGCTGCCAGGGTATCGTCCGCCGCCTCGGCGTCGGTCGGCGAATAGTCCGCTTCCGCGCCGAAGTCCACCGCCCGGCCGTCCACCCACACCCGTAGCCGGCTGTCGAAGTTGGCGAACCGCAGCCGGTGCTTGCCGGTGGTGAACCCGCTCGGCCGGGTGGCCAACTCCTTCCCCCCGGGGCCGGCCCGGCTGATCGTCACGTTCCCACCCGTGAAAGCGGCCCGGAAGCGGTGTTGGCCGCGGGACACTTCTAGCACCACCGTCGCGGCGGTGTCGGCCACGTCCGCGGTGGCTTCCAGCATCAGGTCGCCGACGATGAAGTTGCCGACCCGGTCCCGCGGCGGCTGCTCGAACCCGCTGACCGTCGCCTCGGTGCCGGCGTTGTACCCCAGGAAGTTAGTGATCGGGGACGGCGGGCACTCGTCGCCCGGCTGCTCCCAACTGCCGGCGGCCGGCACGCGGTGGCTGTACCGCACGAACGACACCTCGCCGCCGGCGTGGCTGAACCCGGTGCCGGCGGCGGTCCAGCCCGCTGTCGGTTGCCAGCGGGCCGGCACCCCGGCCTTGGCCAGTTTGGGGGACGGGTGGTCGGCGTCGTACACCAGCCGCCGCATGGCCATCGCTTGTGAGTCGGTCTTCCGCAGCGGCTCGAACGGGCCGCCGGCCGGGAACCCGGCCTTGCGGGACGCCTCGAACGCCGTCAGGGCGGGGTCGGCCTGCGGCGGGCTGTGGTAGGTGAAGTCGTTACCCAACCCCAGGTACTGCGGGCGGACCTTGGAGTGGCCGTTGGGGTTGGTGCCCTCCCAGGCCCGCCGCGGGTCGTCCGGCCGGGGGTACTTGAAGCCGCCGGCCGCGTCCCGCTCCTCGGCCGGGTAGGCGACCGACTTCGACACGTACAGGTCGCCCCGCCAGATGGCGATCGTTTCGCCGCCCAGGCCCCACAGCCGCTTGATGTAGTTCTGGGCCTCCTGGTTCACCTGCGGGTCCACCGGGAACTTGAACACCACCACGTCCCCGCGGGTGGGGCCGCCGTCCCAGTGGTACATGCCCTTGTGGACCAGCACCCGGTCGCCGCTGGTGTACCCCGGGGCCGGGTTCGTGGCGCCGAACTTCACTTGGTGCCGGCAGTTCGGGCAAGTGGCCCGGGTGACGACCATCGGCTGGCCGTTCCACGGCGACACCTCGTTCGAGCAGTTGACCGGGTAGTGGTGGCCGCACTCCGGGCAGTCGATGCCCTTCTGGTAGCCGTACAGGGTTTCGGCCATCGACCCGGTGGGGATGACGAACGCCTCGACGGCGAACAGTTTGAGCATGAGGACCAGGGCAACCACGAACACGACCGTCTCGCAGCCCTCCCGGAACGGGTCGCGGGGCGGGTGTTTCTTCGGGGCGGCGGGCGACGACATGCGGCAGCTTCCTGGGCCAGCGAGGTCAACTAGCATTCGGCCGGCGGGCGGCCGGATTTCCCGCCGCGGCCGTTTGGTTCGTAGCCCGACGCGCGAGCGAGGACAACGTTGTCCTCGCTCGCGCGTCGGGCTACGAACCAAACGGCCGCGGCGGGAAATCCGGCCGCCCGCCGGCCGAATGCTAGTTGACCTCGCTGGCCCAGGAAGCTGCCGCATGTCGTCGCCCGCCGCCCCGAAGAAACACCCGCCCCGCGACCCGTTCCGGGAGGGCTGCGAGACGGTCGTGTTCGTGGTTGCCCTGGTCCTCATGCTCAAACTGTTCGCCGTCGAGGCGTTCGTCATCCCCACCGGGTCGATGGCCGAAACCCTGTACGGCTACCAGAAGGGCATCGACTGCCCGGAGTGCGGCCACCACTACCCGGTCAACTGCTCGAACGAGGTGTCGCCGTGGAACGGCCAGCCGATGGTCGTCACCCGGGCCACTTGCCCGAACTGCCGGCACCAAGTGAAGTTCGGCGCCACGAACCCGGCCCCGGGGTACACCAGCGGCGACCGGGTGCTGGTCCACAAGGGCATGTACCACTGGGACGGCGGCCCCACCCGCGGGGACGTGGTGGTGTTCAAGTTCCCGGTGGACCCGCAGGTGAACCAGGAGGCCCAGAACTACATCAAGCGGCTGTGGGGCCTGGGCGGCGAAACGATCGCCATCTGGCGGGGCGACCTGTACGTGTCGAAGTCGGTCGCCTACCCGGCCGAGGAGCGGGACGCGGCCGGCGGCTTCAAGTACCCCCGGCCGGACGACCCGCGGCGGGCCTGGGAGGGCACCAACCCCAACGGCCACTCCAAGGTCCGCCCGCAGTACCTGGGGTTGGGTAACGACTTCACCTACCACAGCCCGCCGCAGGCCGACCCCGCCCTGACGGCGTTCGAGGCGTCCCGCAAGGCCGGGTTCCCGGCCGGCGGCCCGTTCGAGCCGCTGCGGAAGACCGACTCACAAGCGATGGCCATGCGGCGGCTGGTGTACGACGCCGACCACCCGTCCCCCAAACTGGCCAAGGCCGGGGTGCCGGCCCGCTGGCAACCGACAGCGGGCTGGACCGCCGCCGGCACCGGGTTCAGCCACGCCGGCGGCGAGGTGTCGTTCGTGCGGTACAGCCACCGCGTGCCGGCCGCCGGCAGTTGGGAGCAGCCGGGCGACGAGTGCCCGCCGTCCCCGATCACTAACTTCCTGGGGTACAACGCCGGCACCGAGGCGACGGTCAGCGGGTTCGAGCAGCCGCCGCGGGACCGGGTCGGCAACTTCATCGTCGGCGACCTGATGCTGGAAGCCACCGCGGACGTGGCCGACACCGCCGCGACGGTGGTGCTAGAAGTGTCCCGCGGCCAACACCGCTTCCGGGCCGCTTTCACGGGTGGGAACGTGACGATCAGCCGGGCCGGCCCCGGGGGGAAGGAGTTGGCCACCCGGCCGAGCGGGTTCACCACCGGCAAGCACCGGCTGCGGTTCGCCAACTTCGACAGCCGGCTACGGGTGTGGGTGGACGGCCGGGCGGTGGACTTCGGCGCGGAAGCGGACTATTCGCCGACCGACGCCGAGGCGGCGGACGATACCCTGGCAGCCCTGGCCGGCGCAATGCTGGCCGCCGGGGCGGTGGCCCCGGACCGGCCCACCGACATCGACATGCGTGGGTTCACCGCCCACAACGACCTCGCCGCCCCGGCCTCCGTCGGGGCTGTCGGCGGGGTCGGGGTGAGCGAGCTGAAGGTGTGGCAGGACACCTTCTTCACACCGTCCGCCACCCCCGACCAGGTGGACACCTTCTACGTGCAGCCCGGCCACTACCTGTGCCTGGGGGACAACAGCGGCCAGAGCAGCGACGGCCGGATGTGGGGGCTTGTGCCCGAGCGGCTGATGCTCGGCAAGGCCTGCTTCGTGTTCTTCCCGGTCCTCGGCGGCCGGCTCGGGTTCATCCGATGACCGGTGAGATTCAGATCCGGGTGCGGTACGCCGAGACCGACCGCATGGGCCTGCTGCACCACGCCAACTACCTGGTGTACTTCGAGCAGGCCCGGACGGAGCTGCTGCGGGCGGCCGGCGGGGTGTACAAGGAGTTGGAGGACCGCGGCTACTTTCTGGTGGTGGCCAAGGTGGAGGTGCGGTATCGTGCCCCGGCCCGCTACGACGACCTGCTGACGGTGCGGACCACCGTCGCCCGCAGCGGGCCGGTGCGGGTCGAACACAAGTACGAGGTGCGGCAGCCGGACGGCACCCTGTGTGCCGAGGGGTTCACGACGCTGGCGTGCGTGGACCGGGCGGGGAAGTTGCAAGCCATGCCACCAGAGCTAGCCGTGCCACCAGAGCGAGGCGAGCGGCCAGCGTAAGCTGGTCCGGACTCGTCCGGGGCGGTGACTCGGCATCCGCACCGGACCGGCTCACGCCGGCCGCTCGCCAGGAGACACTGACTCCATGCGCCGCTTACTCATCCACCACCTGCTGCCGGTGCTGTTCGCGGCCGTGCCGGTGCTGGCCGCCGGGGTGGTGGCCGTCGCCGTCCCGCCGGCCGCCCGGGCCGACTACCTCAAGCGGCTGCCGGACTCGCCCATCGACTGGGTCATCCTCACCCTCGGCAGCCTGCTGTTCGTGACCCAAACCCTCGTCGGCTTCCTGGCCCTGCGGCGGGCCGACGGCCGCCAGGAAGACCGCACCGACCGCTGGCTCGCCCACCTGGGGGGGGCCGCCGAGTGGTTCCCGCTGCTCGGCCTCATCGGCACCGTGGCGGCCATCCTCCAGACGTTCGGCAAGATCACCCCGGGCACCCAGCCGACGCCGCAGGAGATCATCCAGAGCTACGCCCCGGCCATCACGGCGACAGGCAGCGGGCTGTACATGGCGTTCGTGAACATCCTGCCGGGGTGGGTGGTGGCCACCGGCAAAGAACTCATCCGCAGCCTGGCCGGGGACGCCGGGCCGGTCATCCCGCTCACCGCCTCCGACCCCGGCGAGGGCCACTAGCCGTGCTGCCGCCGCCCCAACGCCCGGTGACGCGGTTCTTCGTCCCGCTCATCGACGTTTTGATCTTACTATTTACCATATTTTTGCTCTTACCGTTCGTGTCGAAGCCGGCCGGCACGCCCGACCCGACCGCGGAGGCTAATGGTGCGAACACCGACCTGAGCGAACTGCAACTGAAGGCCGAACAGTTGCGGCAGGAGAACGAGGCCCTCCGCCGCAGTCAGGCTGACCCCGGCGAGCGGCTGAGCGTGCGGGTGCTGGACATCGACGCCGCCACCGGCAAGCTGTACAGCTTCGACCCGGACGCGGCCGACCCCCGGCAGGAGGTGCGGGACGCGGCCGACGCCCAGCGGCTGGTCGCCCAGCAGCGGCGGCGGGCGGGCGGTAAGGAGCCGTTCTTCCTGGTGCTGTACCCGCGGCAACTGACCGGCTTCCCGCTGCAATCGCAGGTGGATGCGTACCGCCGGTGGTTCGCCGGGGTGCCGCTGACGTTCGACAACCCCTGGCGGCCGGCGAAGTGAGCCGATGACACGGTTGGTGGGAGCCGCGACCGCAAGGGAGCGTCTCGCGAGACGCTCCCTTGCGGTCGCGGCTCCCACCAACCGTGTCATCGGCTCACTTCGCCGGCCGCCAGGGGTTGTCGAACGTCAGCGGCACCCCGGCGAACCACCGGCGGTACGCATCCACCTGCGATTGCAGCGGGAAGCCGGTCAGTTGCCGCGGGTACAGCACCAGGAAGAACGGCTCCTTACCGCCCGCCCGCCGCCGCTGCTGGGCGACCAGCCGCTGGGCGTCGGCCGCGTCCCGCACCTCCTGCCGGGGGTCGGC
>JAYVUZ010000321.1:0-45383 GCA_043787415.1 Fimbriiglobus sp.
CCGAGTGCCGAGTGAAATACTCGGCACTCGGCACTCGGCACTCTGCACTCTGCACTGAGTGAGATATGGCCAACCTGCGAAGCCTCGTTCGTCGTCGCAAGGCGATCCGGAACATCCGGAAGATCACCAAGACGATGGAGCTGATCGCCACCGCGCGGTTCAAGAAGGCGCTCGACCGCGCCACCGAGGCGGCGGCGTACACCAAGAAAATCGCCGAGCTGGCCGCCGACCTGAGCGCGAATGCCGGCGAGGTGAGCCACCCGCTGCTGGCCGTCCGGCCGGCGGTCAAAAAGGTGCTGGTGCTGGTGATCACCAGTAACCGGGGGCTGGCCGGCGGGTACAACGGCGGCGTCATCCGGGAGGCCCAGGGGGCGATCAAGAAGCTGCGGGAGGCCGGCACCGCCTTCGACCTGGAGGTGTCCGGCAAGCGGGGCCAGGCGTACTTCAAGTTCCAGCAGGTGCCCCGGGCTGCCGAGTACACCCAGTTCGAGGACAAGCCGAGCTTCGAGCAGGTGGACGCCGTCGCCTCCAAGTACATCGACCTGTACACCTCCGGGCAGGTGGACCAGGTGCTGGTGGCCTACCAGCAGTTCAAGAGCGTCGCCCGGCAGACGCCGGTGGTCGAGTCGCTGCTGCCGCTCTCCAGCGTCGTCGCCGGAACCAAGGGGCCGGCCGGCCCGACGGCCGACTACGAGTTCCTGCCGGACGCCGCCGGCATCCTGAACGAGCTGGTGCCGGTGGCCTTCAAGGTGCGGCTGTTCAAGTGCTTCCTGGACGCCGCCGTGGGCGAGCAGATCGCCCGCCGGGTGGCCATGAAGAACGCCACCGAGAACGCCGGCGACCTGATCAAGGAAGTGAGCCGGGTGTACAACCGGACCCGTCAGGCGAACATTACGAAGGAGATCAGCGAGTTGATCGCCGGGAGCGAGGCCCTCAAGTGAGCGCGGCCCGTCGGACACTGCGGTTCGAGTCGCTCGCCGAGGCGACGGCGGAGGCCGAGCGGCTGCTGGCCGGCGGCTACGACCGGGCCGGCGTGTGGTCACTGGCACAGTGCTGCGACCACCTGAGCCGCTGGCTGGCGTACCCGCTGGACGGCTACCCGACGGCCCCGCTGCTGGCCCGGCCGGTGCTGTGGGTGGTGAGCCGGACGGTCGGCAAACGCATCCTGGAACGCTACCGCCGGCACGGGTTGCCGGCCGGCACGCCGACCCTGCGGGCGTCGGTGGCGGCCCCCGGGGGCGACGACGGCGAGGCCGTCGGCCGGTACCGGGAGGCGGCCCGGCGGTTCGAGGCCCACCCGGGCGAGTACCTGCCGTCCCCGCTGTTCGGCCGGCTCGACCGGGCCGTGTCCCGACGAGTACAGGTGGGCCACGCCGCCCACCACTTCGGCTTTCTAGTCCCCCGGTAACACGACACACACCGCAGGTCCGATATGGTCGCCACCGCGAAGAAGGCCGGCAGCATCGTTCAGATCATCGGCTCCACGTTCGACGTGGAATTCGACGAGGGCCACCTGCCGGCCATTTACAACGCCGTCACGACGGGCGGCCAGCACATCCACCTGACCGGCGAGGTGCAGCAGCACCTGGGCGGCAGCCGGGTGCGGTGCGTCGCCCTGGGCAGCACCGACGGGCTGGTGCGGGGGATGGCCGTGACGGACACCGGCGGCCCGGTGTCGGTGCCCGTGGGCCTCGAAACGCTCGGCCGGGTGTTCAACCTGCTCGGCGAGCCGATCGACGGCATGGGGCCGGTCGGCCACAAGGAGGTCCGCGGCATCCACCGCGAGCCGCCCAAGTTCGACCAACTGTCGCCGAAGGCCGAAATGCTGGTGACGGGCATCAAGGTGATCGACTTGCTCACCCCGCTGGCCCGTGGCGGCAAGGCCGGGCTGTTCGGCGGGGCCGGCCTCGGCAAGACGGTGATTCTGCAGGAACTCATCACCCGCATCGCCAAGGAGTATAAGGGGTACTCGGTGTTCGCCGGGGTCGGGGAACGCACCCGCGAGGGCAACGACCTGTGGCTGGAAATGCAGGAGACCAAGACGGGGGCCGCCGCCGACGCCCCGAGCGTGCTCAAGTCTACCGCGATGGTGTTCGGCCAGATGAACGAGCCGCCGGGCGCCCGGCTGCGGGTGGCCCTGAGCGCCCTGACGATGGCCGAATGGTTCCGCGACACCACCGGCACCGAGACGCTGCTGTTCGTGGACAACGTGTTCCGGTTCAGCCAGGCCGGCTCCGAGGTGTCCGCCCTGCTCGGCCGGATGCCGAGTGCGGTGGGCTACCAGCCGACCCTGTCCACCGAGATGGGCGAACTCCAGGAACGCATCACCTCGACGACGAAAGGGGCCATCACGTCGGTGCAGGCGGTGTACGTGCCGGCCGACGACCCCACCGACCCGGCCCCGGCCAACACCTTCCAGCACCTGGACGCCTTCATCTACCTGGAGCGGTCGATCTCGGAGAAGGGCATCTACCCGGCCGTGGACCCGCTGTCGTCCAACAGCCGGCTGCTCGACCCGCAGATCGTCGGCGAGAAGCACTTCGGCGTCGCCGACCGGGTCAAGCGGACCCTCCAGCGGTACCGCGAGCTTCAAGACATCATCGCCATCCTCGGGGTGGACGAGCTATCCGAGGACGACAAGGCGGTGGTCGGCCGCGCCCGCCGCATCGAGCGGTTCCTCAGCCAGCCGTTCTTCGTGGCCGAGCCGTTCACCGGCAAGAGCGGCGAGTTCACCAAGCTGGAAGACACCATCCGCAGCTTCGACGAGCTGGTGGACGGCAAGTGGGACCACCTGCCGGAGTCGGCGTTCATGTACGTCGGGGCCATCGACCAGGCCGAGGCCCAGGCCAAGGCGATGGCCGGCAAGTAGTGCATTTGGCGAGCGGCGGGCGTCAGCCAGCCGAGGGGGCACTGCCGATGGGGCGGGCAGTCTCCCGCACGAGTAGCGTCCCCCTCAGCGGGCTTACACCCGCCGCTCGCCTGGAGCTTGTGGAACATGGCCAGCGTCCGCGTCGTCGTCGTCACCCCCGAGAAAGCCGTCCTCGACGAGGCGGCGGCCAGCGTGACGCTGCCGCTGTACGACGGCGAACTGGGTGTGCTACCCGGGCACGCGGCGTTCGTCGGCCAACTCGGGCCGGGCGAGTTGCGACTGACCGACGCCGGCGGTACCAGCCGGCGGTTCTTCATCGACGGCGGGTTCGCCCAGGTGCGGGCCGACGTGGTGAACGTGCTGACGGCCAAAGCCGTACCGGCCGCTGACGTGACGGCCGCGAAGGCGACCGAGGCGCGGGCCGCCGCCGAGGCGCTGCCCAGCGGCGACCCGGTGCAGCGGGCCACCCGGGAGAAGGCTCTCAACCGCGCCCGCGGTCTGGAGCGGGTGGCGGCCAAGGGCTAGGCGACCACCGACCCGAGAAGGCCGGCGAACCGGCCGAGCAGCCGACTCACCACGTCCGGCTCGACCGGCTTGAGCAGGTACACGTCGGCCTCCCCGTCGGCGGCCCGCGGGCCGGCGGTGCAGCCCACGGCCGCCAGCAGTGGCCGCCGGTCCCGCGCCCGCAGCCGGTTCGACACCCCCGCCCCATCCAGGTCCGGCAGGTTCAGGTCGTACACCACTGCGTCCGGCGGGCGGCCCGCCGCCGCCTGTAGACCGGCGGCGGCGGTGCCGGCCGTGGCGACCGTGTGGCCGTGATACCGCAGCACGTCGGCCAGCGACCCGGCGGCGTCCACGTCCGCGTCCATGACCAGCACGTCCAGCCCGGTCCCGGCGGCCGCCGGCAGACACCCGGCCGCCGCCAGCACGATCGCCAGGTCGCGGCGGCGGAACGGCTTGGGCAGGAACCAGTCGGCCCCCAGCCGCCGCAGGTCCGCCCGGGTGTACGGGCCGGTGCCGCCGCTCATGAAGCAGCACCGCACGTCCGGGTCCGCCGCCCGCAGGGCGGCCAGGGTGGCCGGGCCGTCGAACCCCGACATCTGCACGTCCAGCAGCACCAAAGCGAACGGCTCGGCCCGGGCGGCGTGGCTGGCGTACCGGGTGACGCCGTCGCGGCCGCCGGTCGAGAGGCAGGCCGACACCCCGAGCGACGCCAGCAGGTCGGCCGTCACCAGGCGGACGTAGTGCTCGTCGTCGATGACCAAGACGTGGGATGAGTTCGGAGGTCGCGTCATGGTGTCACCAGCGGCCTCCCGCCCGCTCCCGCCCCTGCCACCGATACTCGGTGGCAGGGGCGGGAGCGGGCGGGAAGCAATCTGTCTTTGACACTACCGGCGGGTGCGGGACGTTACGGTACGCTGCCGCGCGGACGCGGCCGGATTGTCCGGAAAGCCTTCACGCCTGCAGCCGGTCCATCTCGTCGCGGACCACGGCGTAGCACTCGCACGAGGCGGCCTCCAGCCCCGGCCGGTCGAGTACCTTGATGTGGCCGCGGTGGTAGGTGATGAGGCCGGCCTGGGCGAGGGTACCGGCGGCCACCGTCACGCTCGCCCGGCGGGTGCCGAGCATCATGGCCAGGAACTCGTGGGTGATGGGGAACACGTCGCCGGGCACCCGGTCGTGGGTGATGAGCAGCCAGCGGGCGCACCGCTCGTTCACCGGGTGCAGCTTGTTGCAGGCGGTGGACTGGGCGGTCATGGCCAGCAGGCCCTGGGTGTACCGCAGGCAGGCCCGGCGGAACACCGGCGACTTGGCGATCTCGTCCACGAACACGGCCGCCCGCATCCGCCGGGAGGTGCCCGGCACCTGGCAGAACACCTGGGTCGGGCTGCGGTCGGCCCCGAGCAGGATGGGGGTGCCGAGCAACCCCTCGTTGCCCACGGTGCCGACCTCCACCGACCCGCCGTCGCCCATGATGACGATGAGCGACAGCACCCCGCTGGTCGGGAAGTAGACGTAATCGATCGGCCCGTTGGCCCGGTACAGGAGCTGCCGCAGGGCGTGGGTGACGGTGTCGGTGAGGGACACCAGCCGTTCATACTCGGCCCGTGGCAGGGCGGCCAGGATGTGGTTCTCGCCGTTGCCGCCGCCGACCGCCTGGCCGGTCGCCATCGGCTGCTCCGCTCGCCCGGCCGGGGGTGTCGGGTCAGGGGAGAGTGCCCCCGACCCGGCGGACCGAACACTGCAAGATAACAGGAACGAACAGGCGGGTGTGTACGAAACGTACCGACAGGTAACCGTCAACCGGCCGGCGTGAACGCGCCTGCCCCGGCTTCCGCCACGTCGTGGTCCTGGTCCGGCTTGCCGCCGCTGACGCCGACCGCCCCGACCACCGTCTTGCCGCTGAACAGGGGGATGCCACCGGGGAAAATGGCGATCGGCCGATCCGTGCTGCCGGCGATCCCGAAGGCGGGACTACCGGGCTGGCTGAGTTTGGCCAACTCCTTCGTGGACATGTCGAACGCCCGGGCCGTGTACGCCTTATTCTTGGCGATGGAAATGCTGCCCAGCCAAGCGCCGTCCATCCGGGCGAAGGCGACCAGGTTGCCGCCGGCGTCCACCACGGCCACGTTCATGGGCACGCCGATCTTCTCGGCCCGCTTGCGGGCGGCCTCGATGACGTGCGTGGCGGCGGCCAGGGAGACGCCGAGCGGGGCGGACGGGGTGGGGGCCGAGGTGCCGAACATCGGGGTGTCCATGCGGGGAGAGAGTGCCCGCACGGAACGCAGGTTCGGTGCCGCTACAGGGCGATGGCCGACAGGATGCCGAACAGCTTGGGCAGGTCGTGTACGGCGAGTTCGGCCGGGTCGATGACGGCCGCCGAACCGTCCAGCCGGAGGAATCGCCAGAGCAGGCCGGTGGTGACGATGCCGTGGACCGGGCCGGTCAGCCCGTCCCGGTCGTTGAACCGCTGGGCGGCGACCATCCCGGCCAGACACTGGGGCAGGCCTGCCCCGATGTCGTCGTTCTTGGCCTCCACCACCACGCACAGCGGGGATTCGAGGAACAATTGGCTCCGGCCGCGGGCCAGGATGAAGTCGCACCGGCCGGTTAGCCCGGCCTCCTTGTCCACCACGAAGTCGATCCCGCTGAACAGGCTCACCTGGTCGTCGTGCTGGAACTTGAATTCGGCCAGCACCGGGGCCACCACCAACTCGGACTTGGCCTTCTCGGTGTTGATTCGGAAGGCCAGAGGGAGGTACCGGGCGAGCGTTTCGGCCAGCCCCGGGGGCGGGGGAACGGGCGCCGCTGCCGAAGTCAGGTCGCCGGTGTCGGCGATGGTCAGCCCAAACTGCTTCTTCAGTACGGGCAGGGTGAAGTCGGAGTACGCCATGCCTGGTCTCCTCAGTCGATGATCTTGGTCAGCGGGTACTCGACGATGCCGGTGGCCCCGGCCCGCTTCAGCCCGGGGATGATCCGCCGCACCACGCCCTCGTCCAGGATGGTGTTCAGCGCCATCCAGTCCGGGTCGGCCAGCGGCGACTCGGTCGGCGTCTGCAGCGCCGGCAGCAGCTTGAGCACCTCGTCCAGCTTGCCCTTGGGCACGTTCATCATCAGCCCGACCTTGCCCTCGGCCGCCATCGCCCCCTTGAGCATGAGAATCAAGTCGTCCATCTTCCGCCGCTTCCAGTCGTCGGCCGCGGCCGCCGGGTTGGCGATGAACCGCGTCGTGCTGGTCAGCAGGTCGCAGACGATCCGCAGGTTGTTGGCCCGCAGGCTGCTCCCCGTCTCCGTCACTTCCACGATGGCGTCGGCCAGCCGCGGCGGCTTCACCTCCGTCGCCCCCCAACTGAACTCGACGAGGGCCGTCACCCCGTGGCCCGCCAGCCACTTGCGGGTGATGTTCACCACCTCGGTGGCGATCCGCTTGCCCTGCAAGTCCTGCGGCCCGTGGATGGGTGAGTCATTGGGCACGGCCAGCACCCACCGCACCGGCTTGCGGCTGGCCTTGCTGAACACTAGCTCGGCCAGTTCCGTGACCGTCGCCCCGTTCTCCACGACCCAGTCGTAGCCGGTGAGGCCGCAGTCGAGCGACCCGTTCTCGACGTACCGGGCCATCTCCTGCGCCCGGATCAGGGTGCAGGAGATCTCCGGGTCGTCGATCTGCGGGTAGTAGCTGCGGCCGGCGAAGGTGATCTTGTACCCGGCCTTGCGGAACAGCTCCGCGGTGGCCTCTTGCAGGCTGCCGGCCGGCAGGCCGAGCTTCAGGACGCGGTCGGACATCGGCACCTCGGGGACGTGCCGCTATTGTAGGGCACGGTTCACCGTGCCGTCCGCCCGCCCCGACGGCACGGTGAACCGTGCCCTACTTCTTCAGCCGCGCCTGGATCGCATCGGCCCGCAGCTTGGCCTCGTCCCGGACGTTCGGGCTGGTGGCCGTCTTCTCCACCTGCCGCAGGCCGGCCAGGGCGTCCGGCCCGCCGACCGCCTCCAGCAGTTCCATCACCACCAGCAGGGCGGCCCCGCGGTCCTCCGTCTTGAGCAGCGGCAGCAGCACCGCCTCGGCCGGCCGGCCGCCGATCTGCCGCAGGGCCTTCTGGGCGGCGGCGGCGTCCATGCGGTCGTTCAGCCGGGCGGCCACGGCGGCGGCCACCTCCGGGTCGGCCCACCGGCCGGCCAGCGCCAGCCCGAGCCGCCGGTCGCCCGCGTCGGCTGACCGCAGGGCCATCAGCACCGGGCCGCGGATGGCGTCCGGCTGCCACACGGCCAGGGCGGCCAGGGCGGCGGCGCGGACCTCGGCCCGCCCCTCGGCCGGCCCGGCCCGCTTGGCCAGCTCGGCGGCCAGCTCGGCCCGCGCCTCGGGGGACGCCCCGTTGTCGGCGTCCGGCTCGGCCAGATCGGCCAGGGTGGTGAGCAGCCGGTCGGGCGACTTCAGGTCGGCCAACTGGCGGACCTTCTCGCCCGGGGTGGCCGGCAGCGGGGCGGTGACGGCCGGGGTCGGCTGGAGCCGGTCGATGGCCTTCTGCACCCCCGCCCGGGCGGCCGGCGACACCACGAACAGGAGGACCAACAGCTCGCCGGTGAGGACGTACCGCAGCGGCCGGAACCGCAGCACGCCGACCGGCAGGGCGAACAGCGCCGACACCACCGGCAGCAGCATGGCCGGGACGAAGTTGCTCGGCAGCTCGGACCAGGCGGTGTTCACCTGCCGCTGCACCACCCACACCAGCCCGCCGCCCACCACCCCGGCAGCGACGGCCGTGGCCAGCAGCCCGACCCCGGACCGGGCGGAGTATAGCCCCCACAGGTAGCCGACCGCCACCAGCAGACCGCCGATGAGGGCGACGAACGGCAGGGTGCCCGGCTCGTACAGCACCCCGGCCACCCACAGCACGGCGGCCAGGGCGGTCAGCCCGAGCCAGGCCAGGGTGGTGAGCATGAGGTCGGCGGCCGGCTCGGGCGGCGGCTTCATCCGCAGGGTCAGGTCGGCGGCCAGGTCGGCGGCCAGGTCCACCCCGGCCATGCCCGTCGGGTTAAACACGATGCGGCCGGCCTGGTCGGCGGCCGGGTGCAGGCGGGTCGGTACGGCCGTCGCCAGCCGGGCCGGCTGGCGGGCCGGCGGCGGGGTGGCCGGCTCCGGCCGGGGCGGCGGGGCGGCCGGCTTGCTGCGGGCCGACGGCGGCGCCGGCGGCTTGCCGCGACCGGACGACGGTTGTGGCGCCGGCCGGGGGCGGGGCGAGGGCGGCGGTTGCAACTCGGGCAGCCGGGCGGTGGGCGGTTCGGGCAGCAGTTGCACGGCCGGGCTGAAGTCCACCTCCGGGTCCGGGTCGGCGGCTTGGGCAGCGACTGTGGCCGGCTGCGGTACGCCTGTCGGGTGGGTGGGCGACTCGTCGTCCACCAGCGGGCCGGCGTGAAACAGCCCGTCGTGCGGGTCGCCGTCGTCGTCGTCGGCCCGGACGGGTGACGGGATGGTGAGCGGCTTCAGGCACTTCGGGCAGATGGTCCGCTGGCCGGCCCGCTCGGGCGGGGCCAGCAGCTTTTGCGCGCACGCCGGGCACGAGTACGAGAACATAGTGACCCCATGCGGCGGCCGGGCCGCCCCGCGCGGTTCCTACCCTGGCTGTAACTTAAGGTACGATCAGTCCGCGTGCAACTTTCGCAACCGCGGAGACAGCCGCAGCACCCACTGCGCCCGCTCGACTTCCCGCAGCCAGTCGGCGGCGATGGCCGCCAGGTGGTCGGCCGAGACGACCCCGGTCCCGCAGGCCTCCCCGCTCACCTCGGCCGCCATGCGGCGGTAGCTGGTCAGCGTCCGCTCGCCGTACCGGCTCACCTCAAGTCCGTCCTCGGAGAAGAAGACGGCCACCGGGACGCGGTTGCCGCCGTTGATCTTGAGTTCCGCCTGGGCCTCGGGGAAGGCGTCGCGGTCCAGGTAGCGGACCTTCAGCACCGGGGCGGCGGCGGCGAACGCCTCGAAGATCGGGCAGTTGCCGGCACAGTCGCCGCACCACGCCCCGGCCAGCATCAGGACGTTCGTCTCCCGCTTGAAGCCGGCCAGCAGGGTCCGCTGCTCCGGGTTGAGGACGACCGCCTGGCGGGTGCGGTCCCAGCGGGCCTTCTGGGCGTCGGTGCCGAACTGGGTGAAGAAGGCGTCGTAGGGCAGGGCGTCTTGGTAGAAGCGGTATGCGAGCATCGGCGGGGCCTCGGGGCGGAGCGGGTATGATAGCCTACCGATGACCCCGCCCGCCGCTTACCTGCTGTTCGTCCGCGGCGGTCGGGCGGTGGCCGCCGACGGCGGGCCGGCCGGCCTCGACTGGCCGACGATGGTGACGATCGACGGCCGGCGGTACGTCGCCGTGCCCGACCCGCCCGGCACCATGCCGTTCTGGAACGAGTTGCTGACCCCGGCCGGGGCGGTGGCCGGGTTCGAGTTCGCCTGCCTGAGCGACCTCACCCTGTCTGGCAGCCGGCTGACGCGTGCGGCGGCCAACAGCACGGCGACCCCGTTTGAACCGGCGGTAGGGTTCCACTGGCAGGTGGAGCTGGCCGCCGGGCCGGCTACCTGGGAGTGCGTGCAGGGGTTCGGGTCGGTAACGCTGCAGGCCGCCGATGACCCGGCCGACTGCGCCCTGTGGCTGATGAACTGGTCCGGCCGTCCGCCGGCGTTCCCGCTGGAGGAGTGGCCGACATGACCGCCGACGACAAGCCGAAGGAACTGGCCGGTTGGGGCACGCTGGTGGACCCGGACGGCGACTGCGAGGCGACCGTCGCCGGCGGCGACCTCACCCTGACGGTGCCGGCGACGCCGCACAACCTGAACCCCAAGCTCGGCCGGCTGAACGGGGTGCGGGTGCTGCGGCCGGCGAGTGGCGACTTCACGGCCCGGGTGAAGGTGAGCGGCAAGTTCGAGCCGGGGGACAAGAAGACGTCGCCGGCCGGGACGGTGCCGTTCGTCGGGGCCGGGCTGCTGGTGTGGGCCGACCGCGACCTGTTCGTGCGACTGGAGCGGTGCGCCTGGGTGCTGCCGGACGGCCGGCGGCTGGCCTACCGGCCGCTGTGGGAGGCGGTGGTCGGCGGCGAGGGGCAGGACTTGAGCAAGCCGGCGGCCCCGGCCGAGACCGGGCCGGTGTGGCTGCGGCTGGACCGCCACGGCGACACCCTGACCGCCCGCTCCAGCCCGGACGGCAAGGCGTGGGCGACGGCCGGCGAGGTGACGGCCGACTGGCCGGCCCGGCTGCAAGTGGGGGCGAGCGCGGTGAACACGTCGGACGCCGTCTTCCCGGCGACGTTCGGCGGGTTCAAGGTGGTGGCCGACGACTGACGGCGGGTAGGATGAGGCGTACCGCGGAGGGCTGTCATGTCTGCCGTCGCTGACCGAGGGTCGGTTCTGTTCGCCGACCTGCCAGCGGAGGAGCGTGCGCGAGTGATCGAACGGCTACTCGGGCCGCCGACAACGCAGAAGTATTCTTCCGACGAGATGGCCCGCCTGGGGCCGGCAATGTTTTCACGGTCGGTTCGCCCAAACCTCACCGCGCTGGACGACGGTAAATTCGTCATCGTCGATCTTGACACAGGCGAGTATGTGCTGGCCGACGAGTTGTCTTCGGCCGTTGGCCAGTTCTCCGCCCTCCGACCGGGTGTGGTCGGCTGGTTACAGCGCGTCGGCTACGTTGCGGTCTTCCGCCACGGCGGACGACCGGGCGGTTGGAGACGGGCATGATCGCCGGACACGTTTCCGCCAAGCGTGAGCCGCAAGTGGAGTTGTGGGTGTACGACATGGTTGGCACTCCCCACCCGTTCACGGTAGCGATTGACACGAGGTTCACTGCACAACTCACGCTGCCGGCGGCCGACATCGCGGCCCTCAAGCTCCACAAGAAGGGGGTCGGCACCGCCACCCTCGCCGACGGGTCGAAATCAACTTTTGATGTCTTCTACGGGCTGATCGACTGGCATGGCGGCCCGCTAGCAGTCGCCGTCGAATCGGTCGAGTGCGAGCCGCTGGTTGGGATGAAACTGCTCGCCGACTCCGAGCTGTTCGTCGCCTGCCAGCCCGGCGCCGCGGTCGAAATCACCCGGACGCTTCCGCCGCCCGCGCCCGCGCCCTGACAACGTCCAGCAGCAGCGGGTGCCGGCCCAGCGGTTCGGCCACGCTGAACCGCACCCCGGGGAAGCGTTCGGTCAGGCCGTCCCGGGCTTCCACCATGTCGTCCTGCACGTGCACCCCCGGCGACAGGAAGTACGGCAGCATGACCACGGCCGTCGCCCCCCGTTCGACGCACGCCGCCCCGCCGGCCGGGATGGTCGGCTCGGCCAGCTCCAGGTAGCTGATCTCGACGATCGGGTAGCGGCCGTCGGCCCGCATGGCGGCGGCGACGTGCAGCAGGTCGGCGTTGGCCTCGGGCCGGCGGCTGCCGTGGGCCATGAGCAGGAGTGCGGTCATACCCACAGCATACCGGCCCGGCGGTCCGTAATCTGTCCCCATGACCGGCGGCACGTTCGGCAACTGGACCCTCCGGGAGGAAATCGGCCGCGGGCCGCACGGCACCGTCTACCGGGCGACCGGGCCGGACGGCGCCGCCGCGGTCAAGGTGCTGCACCACCCGCTCAGCCGCGCCCCGGCCTTCCAGAAGCGGTTCCCGGCCGAGCTGCTGGCCCTGCGGCGGCTCAACCACCCGACCATCGCCCGCGCCCTGGACGCCGGCGTGACCGGCGGCGCCTGCTGGTACGCCAGCGAGCTGGTGGACGGGGTGAACCTGGCCGCCGCGTTGCAGGAGCGGTCCGGCGACGCCCCCGGGCTGCCGTGGGCCGACGACGCGGTGCGGCGGTTCGCGCTGCTGGCCCGCGGGCTGATGCACGCCCACCACCGCAGCCTGCTGCACCGCGACCTGAAGCCGGCCAACGTCCTGCTCACCCCGGACGGCGGGCTGAAGGTCACCGACTTCGGGCTGGCCAAGCTGCTGCCGACGCCGCCGCTGGAACTGCCGCCGGACCCGTGGGGCACGGCCGGCTACCTCGCCCCGGAGGGGTTCGCCGGCCGGCCGCTCACCAAGCGGGGCGACCTGTACAGCCTGGGGGCGGTGGCGTACACGCTGATCGCCGGCCGGCCGCCGTTCCGAGCCGAGAAGGCGGCCGACTTCCTGCACAAGCACACCTACGCCCTGCCCGAGCGGCCGGCCCTGTTCGCCCCGGACCTGCCGACGGACCTGGACGACCTGATCTGCGCCCTGCTGGCCAAAGACCCGGCCCGCCGGCCGGCGACGGCCAACCTGGTGCTGGACGCCCTGCAACAGGTGCGGGACCGGCAGGCCCGCAAGGGGCGGGTGGTGGCCTGGCCGACGGACGTGGGGCAGGCGTCCGAGATGACAATGGCCCTGCCGACCGACGACGAGCCGGGGCCACGACCGCTGATGAGCCGGCCGGCGGTGGTGGTGCCGCTGTTCCTGGCGGTGCTAGCCCTGATCGGCTGGCTGCTGCTGCGGCCGGGGCCGGACGTGAACGCGGCACTGGGCCAGGCCCGGCCGCTGCTGGCGTCCGCCGACCCGGCCGACTGGGTGCGGGCCTGGGACGAGCACCTGGAGCCGCTCGGCGACGTGACCGGGCCGCACGCCGACGAGGTGACGGCCGCCCGGCGGAAGGCGTCGGCCGCCCGGCAGTTGGCCCGGGCGCTGGCCGACGGCCGGCGGGGTCACGGGTCGGAGGCCGAGCGGCTGTACGTGGTCGGGCTGAACCTGGCCCGGTCCGGCGAGGCGACGGCCGCCCGGCGGGTGTGGGGCGGGCTGGCGGCCGGGTTCGCCGGCGACCCGGCGGCCGAGCCGTGGGTGGGGCTGGCCGCCGGCGGCATGAGCGAGCTGAACCGCGTCCCGCCGACCGCCGGCGACCGGGCCGGGCTGACGGCGGCCGTCGAGCGGCTGAAAGCGCTGCCGGCGGACCAGGCGGCCACAGTTCGCGCGGCGCTAGTGGAGGCGTACCGCGACGATCCGCAGGCGTTGGCAGTGATTTCGGATCGTAGCCCGAAGCGCTAGCGAGGAACGATGTCCTCGCTAGCGCTTCGGGCTACGATCCGAAACACCGGATACTTTTGTACACTAACCGAACAAGGTGCTTGATGCCCGACCTGATGCCTGTCGTCCGCCGGCTAGCCGGCCTCTGATGCCCCCCGCCGCCACCGCCGCCGACTTCTGCCGCGGGCTGGCCCGCAGCCACCTCGTCACCGGCGTCGTCGCCGAGCGGGCGTACAAACAGTTCCGCAGGGACGGCGGCCCGGCGGCCGACGTGGACGCCTTCCGCCAGTTCGCCGTCGCCCACCTCGGGCTGACCGAGTACCAGGCCGCCCTCATCCAGCGGGGCCGGGCGGACGGCTTCCAGATCGGCGGGTACACGGTGCTGGACCGGGTCGGCAAGGGGGCCACCGGCGGCGTGTACAAGGCGGCTCACCCGTCCGGCCAACTGGTGGCCATCAAGGTGCTGCCGGGGAGCAAGGCGGCCAACCCGCGGGCGCTGGCCCGGTTCCGCCGGGAGGGCCGGCTGCTCACCCAGCTCGACCACCCGAACGTGGTGCGGGGGTTCGAGGTCGGCCGGGCCGGCCGGGTGCAGTTCATCGTCATGGAGTTCCTGGACGGCGAGTCGCTGGAACAGGTGCTCCGCCGGCGGGGCAAGCTGCCGGTGCCGGAGGCGGTGCGGCTGGCCCGGCAGGCGCTGTTCGGCCTCCAGCACCTGCACGACCGGCGGACCGTCCACCGCGACCTGAAGCCGGCCAACCTGATGGTGCAGCCGGGGAACGACGCCACCACCCTGACGGCCACCCTCAAGCTGCTGGACGTGGGCGCCGGCCGAGAGCTGGCCGACGCCCCGGAGGCGGGCGAGGCCGGCGTCAACCTGACGGTGGAAGGGGCGCTGCTGGGCAGCCCGCGGTATCTGCCGCCGGAGCAGGCTCGGGACGCCCGCACGGCCGGCCCGGCCAGCGACCAGTACGGCCTCGGGTGCGTGCTGTTCCACCTGATCGCCGGCCGGCCGCCGTTCCCCGATTTGGGCGACCTGGCACAAATCCTCCAGCACGCCACCGGGCCGCTGGACCGCCTGCCGGACCTGCCACCGGGGCTGCAAGCGGTGCTCGACGGGCTGACGGCCAAAGACCCGGGCCAGCGGTACCCGTCGGCCGGGGCGGCGGCCGAGGCGCTGGCCCTGTTCGAGCCGGCCGACGCCGCCGCGGCGACGGCGTCGGCCATCCTGCCGGCGTACCGCGACTGGCTGGCTGACGCGGCCGACGGCGGGCCGGAATTGGAGCTGGTCGCCGACCCGCCCCCCAGGCCGTCGAAGCGGTTCGGGCTGACGTGGCGGGACGCGGCCATGATCGGCGTCGGCGTGGCCGGCACGCTGGCCGCCGGCGGCGTGGGGCTGGTGGTGGCGCGGCTGTAGGGTGGTGCCGAGTCGGCGAGGCCCACCGCTTCGCTCCTGATGGTGGGCCTCGCCGACTCGGCACCACCCTACAACGACTCGATGTCCCCGATCCAAGTCCGGCCGTGCGTCCGGGGCCGAGCGTTCGACTCGGTCGAAGCCGCTGTCCGGCACACCTTCTCGCACCCGCTCCAGCCGAACGCCCGCCGGGACGCGGAGCGGCTGCAAGGCGCCGCACTCGTTGACGCCCGCTGGACGGATTCCGAGTGGTGGCTGCGGTTCGACTGCGGCCTCACGCTCCATGCCTGGGCCGCTCCGGATGCCGTCCGTTGGTCGCTCGACCCGGCGGCGGACGAACCGGCGGGCGGCTCGATCCAGCGGGTCGGGGCGGCGCCCGTCGTCCTCGACTTCGTGGACACCTGCGGCCTGTGGCCGATGGACCGATCAGCGTTGGTGGCCGAACGCCGGGGTGCCATTTTTTCCGGCCTGTTCGTCAGCGAGCACGGGCTGTTCGTCTACTTCCGCGGTCACCTGATACTCCAACTCCTCCGTGTCGAGCGGGTGGTGGACAGTCGGCTCTTACTCGCGGCCAATGAGGACGACTGACTCTAGTCAGCCGCACTGTTCGCCCACCCCGCAGCCCTTCGCATCGATCCCCCGCGTTCCATCAACTTTCGCTCAAGTTCTGACCCGCATCGGCCGGCCTCGCGCGACAATGCCGGTGAGGGGGGTCGTTGCGAATGTCCGCCGCCCGGACTGCCATCGTGTTGGTGCTGCTGGCCGGGCCGGTCGTCGCCCAGCCGCCGGCCGATGTCGCGCTGGAACAGCGGCTCGCCGCCGCCCTCGCCGCCGACCCGCGGCTGGGCGGCCTCACCGTCAGCGTGGTGGACCGCGTGGCCGTGGTCGGCGGGCCGGTGGCCGACCCGGCGGCCAAGCGGTCGGCCGAAACCGCAGTTTACGGCGTGGACGGCCTGGCGGCGGTCCGGCTGAACGTCTGGGTGCCGCTGGGTGCCGACCCGTATGCCGAGCGCGTCCAGCAGCAGATTCACCCGCCCCGGCCGCGGCCCATGCTGCCGAAGCTGGAGCCGACGGGCGACCTGCCGCCGCTGGCCCTGCCACTGTTACGGGCCGACCCGCCTGAGTCGCTGCCGATGCCCGAGCCGGTGACGGCCGAGCGGCAGTCGGCCTACCGCCGTGGGTGGCTGGCCCCGCCGGTGGTCGCCGGCGGTAGCACCATTCCGCCGGCCGGGGTGCCGGCCGTGCCGCCGGCCCGGTTCGCCAAACTGACCTCAAACGATCCGCGGTTCCGTCCGCTGACGGTCGAAGTGTCGGCGGCCGGGGTGGCAGTCATTTCCGGCACCGGCGACCCGGCCGCCGGCTGGGAGCTGGCCGAGGTGCTGCGGCACCAGCCGGGCGTCACGCGGGTGGTCGTCGGGGCGATCCGGTAGCCGACGCCCGGTTTTTTGTCCGGTGGGACAGGCATTCCTGCCTGTCCGGAGTTTGGACAGGCAGAAATGCCTGTCCCACCGAATCAAGACGGCGGCGTGTCCGTCTCACTTTTCTTTCACCCGCCGCTGTTCAGCGGCCCGATCTTGGCCTAGTATCGGGGTCATCGGACCCGGAGGGGCCATGCGGATACTCGTCGTCGCCGACCTGCACGCCAACCCCGCCGCCGTGGCGGCCATCGCCGAACCCTACGACGCCTGCCTGTGCCTGGGCGACCTCGTGGAGTACGGCCCCGACCCGCGGGCGGTCCTCGACTGGGCCAGGGGGAACGTCACCGCCTGCGTCCGCGGCAACCACGACCACGGCACCGCCCAGAACGTGGACGTGCAGGGCGTGAGTGGGTTCCGCTACCTGACGATGGCCACCCGGCCGTTCACCCGCACCAAGCTGACCGAGTGCGACCGCCGGTTCCTGGCCGAGCTGCCCACCGTCCGGCACGTCACCGTCGGCGGGTTCAAGTTCCTGCTGGTCCACGCCTCGCCCCGCGACCCGCTGGACGAGTACATGCCGCCGGACCCCGAGGTGTGGGCCAGCCGGCTGAAGGGTGTGACCGCCGACTTCGTGTGCGTCGGCCACACCCACCAGCAGTACACGCTGCGGATCGGTGACACGACGATCCTCAACCCCGGCAGCCTGGGGCTACCGCGGGACGGCGACCCGCGGGCACGTTACGCCATCATCGAGGACGGGGCGGTGAAGCTGCGGCAGGTGGCGTACGACATCGAGGCGACGGTGCGGGCGGTGCAGGGGACCGACCTGCCGACGCAGGCCAAGAGCATGTTGGCTGACGTGTACCGGGAGGGGCGGTACGTCCACCCGAACGGGCTGCCGCTGCCGGCGGGCAACGGGTTCCCGATGCGCCCGGTGGCGAAGTCGGCGTGACCTGTGTTGGCGAGCGGCCGGCGTAAGCCGGTCCGTCCGGGCGAAGCGTGTCGCCCGCCCCCACGGACCGGACCGGCTTACGCCGGCCGCTCGCCAACACAGGTCACGCCGGCCACTCGCCAAATCGGCTTACGCCGCCGCGTACTGCTTGGCCTGGCTCGGGTGCAGGTTCTTGCGGGCCGTCTCGACCAGGATGTCGAACGTGGCCGGGTCGTGGATGGCGATCTCGCTCAGCGACTTGCGGTCCAGGGCGATGAGTGCCCGCTGGAGGCCGCTGATGAACTCGCTGTACCGCAGCCCCCGCATCCGGCAGGCGGCGTTGATGCGGATGATCCACAGCCGGCGGAACTGCCGCTTCTTCACCCGCCGGTCGCGGAAGGCGAACGCCCGCGCCCGCAGCAGCGTGCAGATGGCCTGGCGGTACAGGTTGTGCCGGCTCAGCCGGAACCCTTTGGTCAGCTTGCGGGTCCGCTTCTTGCGGTGGGCGGTGACCGACTTGTTGCGTGCGCGAACCATGTGCGTGGCCCCTTGAGATGGGAGACGAGGGTGTTTTGGAGGGGAAGTGGGTTACAGCGCGCCCAGGGCGATCAGGTACTTCTTGGCCACCGGCCCGGTGGACGGGATGATGCCGGAGCGGCGGAGTTGCCGCCGCTGCTTGGGGTTGAAGTGGGCGTTCAAATGCCGCTTGCCGGGGGTGCCGTGCTTGAGCTTGCCGGTGCCGGTCACGCGGATCCGCTTCTTGACGCTCTTGTTCGTCTTGTTCTTGGTGGCCACGAGGGCACCTCGGTCGATTCCGGGGGCGGCTAGGGGGCGGCGGTGCCGCGCTTAGTTCCCCGACCCCACGGAACCTTCCATCATAGGGGCGAGGGACGGCCCCGCAAGGCCGGCTCGGGTCGCCGCGGCGGGCCGGCAACCGACGGACGGAACTTGACACCCCGCCCCGGCGCCCAACAATCCAGATAGCCCCTCTGGCCGGAGCCACCTCGCAATGCCTCGCCTCTCCCTGGGCGTGCTGCTGCTGTCCGCGTCTGTGGCCGCCGCCCAGCCGGCCGACCCGCTGGCCCTGTCTAAGGGGCTGCGGGACGCCGGCCTCGGCGACCTGGCCGTGGACTACCTCACCGACCTCGGCACCCGCCGGCCGCCGCCCGAGGTCGCGGTGCAACTGCCGCTGGAGTTGGCCCTATCCCGACTCGGGGCGGCGGCCGAGGCCGACGACGCCACCCGCGACGCACTGCTGTCGCAGGCGAAGGCCGAGTTCGAGAAGTTCCTGACGGACGCCCCGCCGCAACACGCCCGCCGGCCGGAGGCGGCGGTGGCGCTGGCCCGCGCCGTCGCCGGCCAGGCGCGGGCGCAGTTGGCCAAAGCCGACGCCGTGGACGGCGACCAGCGGCCGGCCGCGCTGGCGGCCGCCCGGCCGGGGCTGCTGGCCGCCGCCGGGCGATTCGGCAAGGCCGCCGACGAGGCGGCCAAGTCCACCGACCTGCGGGCCGCCGACCAGGCGGAACTCGACCGCGGCCGCTGCCTGTTCGACCTGGCCCGCACCTACGCCGACACCACCGCCGACAAGATCGCCCGGGGCAAGCCGCTGGGCGAAGCCAAGACGGTGTTCCAGGTGCTGCACGACAAGAACCCGAACGGCCCGCTGGCCGTGGTGGCCCTGGCCTGGGCCGGCGAGTGCGAGCGGGAGAAGGGCGACACCCAGGCCGCCGACCGCCTGCTCAAGGTGGTGAAAGAGTCCCGTGCCCCGGGGGCGGCGGCCGGCCAGCGGCTGGGCCGGTTCTTCGAGGCCCGGGCCGAGTTCCTCCAGGCCGCCCGGGACGACCGGGTGGCCGCCCACCAGAAGGCCCGCCGGCTGGTGGACGCCTGGCTGGCCGAGGCGGCGAAGGGCAAGGCGGTACCGCCGGAGGTGACCGCCGCCCGCTTCTACTCGGCCACCGGCCGGTTCCTGGAAGCCCGCCTGCTGGTGAAGGAAGACCCGAAGACGAAGGCCGTCACCGTGCCGGCCGCCGCCCGCACGCTGCTGCAAGAGGCCGACCGCGAGTACCGCCGGCTGACCGAGGCCGACACCGAGTACAGCGGCCGGGCGGCCAAGTACCGCGGACAGACGGTGCGGCTGCTGGTCGGCGACGCCGCCCGCCCGCCGGCCGACTACGCCACCGCCGACGAGAGCCTGATGGCCGCCCAGGTGCAGGCCGACCGGGCCATCCAGGCGCCGCCGGAGGACCGCCCGGCGAAGGCGGCCAAGGCGGCGGCGCTGTACGAACGCGCCCGCACCCTGGCCGGGTCGGACACCAGCCGGGACGGCGCCACGGCGGCCGTCGGCCAGGTGCGGGCGCTGCTGCTGGCCGACCGGCCGTACCAGGCGGCGGTCCTCGGCGAACACCTGGCCCGCACCCTGCCCGCCGGCGCGGCGGCGGCCCGGGCCGGGCAGATGGCCGTCACCGGCTACCTGATCGCCGCGGCCAAGCTGCCGCAAGATGCCGCCGAGTCGCGGGCCGTGGACCAGGGCCGGGCGCTGGCCGTGGCGGCACAGCTCGACAAGACCATGCCGGCCGACCCGAGCACCGACCTGGCCCGGATGCAGGCGGCCGAGGTCAAGCTGTCCACCGGCGACCCGCTGGCCGCGCTGGCCCTGTTCGCCAAGGTGCCGGCCGCCAGCCCGCAGGCGGTGCGGGCACGGCTGCGGGAAGGGGCGGCCGCGTATGTCGTGCTGACCCCCGCCGACGACGGCGACGCGCTGCCGCCGGCCGAGCGGGCGAAGGTGCTGCAAACCGCCGTCCGCGACCTGTCCGCTCTGCCGGAGCCGCCACCGAGCCTGCCGGCCGCCGACGCCCGGCTGGCCGTCAAGCTGGTGCTGCAACTGGCCGAGTTACACCTGCTCGACCGCCCGGCCGGGCTGCCGAAAGCCGAGAAGGCGGCGGCTCATGCGGCCACCCGGGCGGCCAAGTTCACCGATCTGCCGGCGGCCGACAAGCAGACGTTCGCCCTCCAGGCCGAACACGTCCGGGCGCGGGCAGTGTACGCCGCCGCCGTGCCGCTGCTGCAAGCCGGCAAGACCGCCGAGGCGACGGCCAAGCTGGCCCCGCTTTTGGACGCGGTGAAGAAGGACGGCCCGGCGCTGAAGGGTGCCCAAGACCCGGCCGTGGCTGCGGCCGCGAAGGCGCTGGACGACTTCCGCCGCGACCGCCTGGTGGTGCTGGCCCTGCAAGCCCGCATCCGCGAAAAGGCGGTGGACAAGGCCGGCGAACTGCTCGCGCTGCTGAAGACGCTCGGCGGCAGCCTGGACGCCAGCCTGGGGGCGGTGGAAGGGCTGGTCGCCGGGGTCAAGCCGCAGATGGACCAGCTCCGCAAGGACGGCAAGGCGGACGAGGCGACGGCGCTGGCCGACGGCGTCGCCGGGCTGCTGGACAAGTTGGCCGCCGACCCGGCCGCCGGGCCGAAGGCGTTCCTGGCCGTCGGCCGCGGGCTGGTGGCCATCGACCGCGGCGAGAAGGCCGTCGAGCTGCTCAAGAAGGTGCCGCCGGCCCCGGACCTGCTGGCCCAGAAGTTCGACGCCCTCGACGACAAGCAGAAGGCGACCACCACCCTCGACAAGCTGGCCCGGCTGGAGCTGGCCCGGGCTTACCGGCAGGCCGGCCAGTTCGCCGAGGCGGACGCCATCCTGACGGCCGCCGTCGGCACGAAGGACAAGCCGGGCTGGGCGGCCGGCAGCCCGCAGGCGATGACCTTCCGGCGGGAGGGGGCGTACCTGCTGGAGGCGAAGGCGGCGAAGGCGAACGACCCCAAGGCCTGGGGGGCGGCGTACCAGGCGTGGATCGCCCTGGCCAACGAGTACGCCCCGGCGGTCAAGAGCCTGGCCGCCGGCAAGCGCGACCCGAAGGCCGCCATGCTGGCCCTGCTGCCGCTGCGGGCGCTGCCGCCGCACGACAAGCTGCCGAAGACCCCGGACGACGTTCGCAAGGGGCTGGCCGCCACCCCGCCGCCGGCCTGGGTGACGGAGCTGACCGCCGGCGACGGCTACCCGCAACTGCTCCGCGAGGCCGTCGCCAAGATGGACGGCCAGATCAAACCCGTCTACTTCGACCTGCTGGCCGAGAGCCTGCGGTGCCTAGCCGCGGCCAACGAGGCGACGGTCAAGGACAAAGCCAAGCTGACCGCCCAACTGGCGAAGGTGGCCGGGCAGGTGGTCGCCATCGAGAAGGCCAACCCCGACCTGCCGGCCGAGGTGCGGGCCAAGCTGGCCGCCCTGCTGGCCGACCGCCCGGCGCTGAAGGCCGAGTACGACAAGCTCAAGTAGGGCACGGTTCACCGTGCCGTCTCCCGACCCGCCGACGGCACGGTGAACCGTGCCCTACGAGGTTCCCCATGCGACCCGCCGTCCTGTTCCTGCTCCTCGTCGCCCCGGTGGTGGCCCAGCCGCCGGCGTCCGCCGACCGCGTCGTGTACCGCGGCAAGGACGGTAAACTCGTCACCGTCACGGCCGAACTCAAGGAGTCCGTGGGCGGCGTGCAGGTGCTGGTCGGCGGCAAGCTGAAGGAGGCCCTGTCGCCGGCCGACGTGGTCCGCATCGACTACTCCGACCTGCCGGGGGTGGCCAAGTTCGACCTGCAGAAGGCGCAAGCCTTCGAGGACGCCCGGGACGCCGGCAAGGCCCAGGCCGAGTTCGCCGACCTGCTGAAGAAGGCCGGCACCAACGACCGCGCCCGCCGGTACGCCCAGTTCCGCGAGGCCGTGTGGGCGGCGAAGGTGGCCGACGCGAAGGGCGGCGACGAGTTCGCCGCCGACGCCGCCAAGGCGGCGGCCAAGCTGGACGCCGTGGCCCGGGCCGCCAAGAAGGGCTGGGACTGCTGGCCGGCCGGCCGGCTCGCCGCCCGGCTGTACGGCGAGCTGAACGACTTCCCGAAGGCCGCCGCCGTGTTCGCCGACCTAGCCACGTCCGAGTTGCCGAAGGAGCTGAAGGCCGAAGCCCGGCTGGAAGAGGTGGCCGCCCACCTGCGGGCCGGGGCAAAGGACAAGGCGGCGGCCGCGCTAGCCCAGGCCGACCCAGAGCAACTGGCCGACCGCCGGGCGGTGCTGGCCGCCGCCGTGGCCGGCGCCGCCGGCAAGCTGCAAGCGGCCATCGACGCGGCCAAAGACCCGGTGGCGAAGGCGGTCGGGCACAACCTGCTGGCGGACATCCTGCTGGCGGCCGGCAAGCCCCGGGAGGCGCTGTGGGCGCGGCTGTGGGTGGACGCGGTGTACACCCAGGCGGGCGACGAGCGGGTACTGGCGGTGCGGAAGCTGGCCGACCAGTTCGCCGCCCAGGGGGAGGCCGACCGGGCCGAGCAGTTCCGCGGCCGGCTGAAGGACGTGCGGTAGCGGTGAACCCGCCTTGCCTTCCGGGCGTCCGTGGCTTAGAATTCGATTGACCCGGGGCGGTAGCTCAGCTGGGAGAGCGCTGCAATCGCACTGCAGAGGTCGCGAGTTCAATCCTCGCTCGCTCCACTCCGACTCCCCGCAGGCCCTGCCTGCGGGGAGTCGGCATTTGCGGCGGGCGGTGAAGTTCACAGCCCACGACTTGTCCGACTCCCCCCGCCCGGCAGCTTGGCGAAGTAGCCCTCGAAGTCGGCCAGCGTGAGCGGCGTCTTGTTGCCCACCTCGCGCTCCGCCGACAGGCCGGCCGGCAGCCCCTCCCCGGTCTTGGCCCGCGCCGCCATGAACTCGGCCGCCTAGGCCATGAACTCGGCCGCCTAGGCCATGAATTCGGCCGCCTGGGCCAGGAACCCGCCGGTGCCGCCGCACGGGTTGTACACCCGCTCGCCGACCCTTGCGGCCGGCGGTTGGTTCTCACGCCGCACGCACCCCCCGTGCGAACCAATCGGCCGGTGCGAAACACCCTTGCCGGCCAACGACTTGCGTTCGCCGCCAGGGAGAATGCGAGTCGGCGGAGCCGTGCGAAGCACTGGCGTTCGCGCGACCGTTTAGGTGGATTGAACGGAATCGGCCCGCTTCGTTCGAAGTCCCCCGGCGAGGGGAAAGCCGCGTTCAATCGCCCCCGGCGAACGCCGGCGGCCGGGTGTTTGTACCGGACGGCCACCGCAACACCGCCTCGTGGGTGGGCGGCCGACCGATACGCCCGGTCGCCGAGCAACGGCCGGGGGCGACGGGAAGAGGGGCGGAATGACCGCCCACAGGTCGTCCGGCAAGAGCTTGCCGGCCGTCCGGGCGGCCCCACCGGGAAGTCGTCGAGCGAACAGGCCGCCACCCCACCGGCCAGTAAACTTCGGGTTTCTTAGTGAGCCACCGGCCCGCTCGCGTCCAGCGCCAGGTTCACCTCCAGCACGTTCACCAGCAGCTCGCCGGCCAGCCCGGCGAGCGGGGTGAAGGCGAGCGCGTCCAGCGTCGCCGTCACCTCCGCCTCGGGCCGGCCACGTGCGGCGGCCACCCGGCCGACTTGCTGTTTCGCGGCGGCGAGCGTCAGGTGCGGGTCGAGGCCCGACCCGGACGCCGTCACCGCGTCGGCCGGCACCGGGCCGGTGGCGTCCTTCATCTGTTCCGCGACCCGCTCCCGCAGCTTCGGGTTGCTGGCCGCCAGGTTGCTGCCGCCCGACCCGGTGGCGTTGTACCCGACGCCCGACGGCCGCGGCCACAGGTACTTCGGCGACTTGAACTCCTGGGCCAGCAGCCGGGAGCCGACCGGCGAGCCGGCCGGCCCGGCCACCAGGCTGCCGGCGGCGGCGGACGGGACCGTCTGGGCGAACAGCAGCAGCGCGGCCGGGTACACCCCGCAGCACAGGCCGAGGCTCAGCCCGACCAGCAGCAGGTGCGACCGCAGTTCGGCGAACATTCCAGCTCTCTCAAGGGGAAGGCGGCAGCCGGGGCCGCCGCCGGGGAGTCACACCAGACCCGCGGAGGGCACGCATGGCGTGTCCTACACCAACCCGACGCCACTCAGAACCAGGTCGATCAGCTTGATGCCGACGAACGGCACCACCACCCCGCCCAGCCCGTACACGAGCAGGTTCCGCCGGAGCAGCACGTCGGCCCCGACCGGCCGGTAGGTCACGCCCCGCAGGGCGATCGGGATCAGGCACGGGATGACCAGGGCGTTGAAAATGACGGCGCTCAGGACGGCCGACTGCGGGGAGGCCAGCCGCATCGGGTCGAGCGCCTTCAGTTGCGGCAGCGTGCCCGCGAACAGGGCCGGCACGATGGCGAAGTACTTGGCCACGTCGTTCGCAATGCTGAACGTCGTCAACGCCCCGCGGGTCATCAGAAGCTGTTTGCCGACCTCCACCACTTCAATCAGCTTCGTCGGGTCGCTGTCCAGATCGACCATGTTCCCGGCCTCCTTCGCCGCCTGGGTGCCGCTGTTCATGGCCACCCCCACGTCGGCTTGCGCCAGGGCCGGGGCGTCGTTGGTGCCGTCGCCCATCATGGCCACCAGCCGGCCGCCGTACTGCTCCTCGCGGATGTACGCCAGCTTGGCCTCCGGTGTCGCCTCGGCGATGTAGTCGTCCACCCCCGCCTGTTCGGCGATGGCTTTGGCCGTCAGCGGGTTGTCGCCCGTCACCATGACCGTGCGGATGCCCATCTTGCGGAGCCGGTCGAACCGCTCGCGGATGCCCGGCTTGAGCACGTCTTCGAGGACCACGACCCCGATCAGGGCGTCGTCCTCGCAGACCAGCAGCGGCGTCGCCCCCTGGCCGGCGGCGGCGGTCACCGCCTGGAGCATGGCCGGCGGGATGGCCCCGCCGAGGTGCCGGGTCACCGCGTCGATGGCCCCCTTGCGGAGCCGCCGGCCGTCCGGCAGGTCGAGGCCGCTCATGCGGGTGTGGGCGGTGAACGGCACCGGCACCGCCCCGGCCGGCGACGGCACCACCCCGCCGCCCTGCCGGCGGTACAGCTCGACGATGCTCTTGCCCTCCGGCGTCTCGTCGGCGACGCTGGCCAGGGCCGCCAGCCGGCCGAGGCCGTCGGCGGTGTGGCCGTCGGCCGGCACGAACCGCACTGCCTGCCGGTTGCCCAGCGTGATCGTTCCGGTCTTGTCCAGCAGCAGCGTGTCGATGTCCCCGGCCACTTCCACGGCCTTGCCGCTCTTGGCAATGATGTTGGCCCGCAGCGCCCGGTCCATGCCGGCGATGCCGATGGCGGCCAGCAGTGCCCCGATGGTCGTGGGGATCAGGCACACCAGCAGGGCGACCAGGGTCGGGATGTCGGTGCCGAGGCCGGGGCCGGTGCCGCTGTAGTCTTCGGCGTAGCGGGCGAACGGCCACAGGGCGGCCGTGACGATCACAAAGATCAGGGTGAAGGCCGACAGTACCAGTTGCAGGGCGATCTCGTTCGGCGTCCGCTGGCGGGCGGCGCCTTCGACCAGGGCGATCATGCGGTCGAGGAACGAGTCGCCGGCGGCGGCCGTCACCCGGACGAGCAGCATGTCGGACAGCACCCGGGTGCCGCCGGTGACGCCGCTGCGGTCGCCGCCCGCTTCCCGCACGACCGGGGCACTCTCCCCGGTGATGGCCGACTCGTCCACCGACGCGACGCCCTCCACCACTTCGCCGTCGGCCGGGATGAGTTCGCCGGCCTTGACGATCACCAGGTCGCCGGCCCGGAGCCGGGTGGACGACACGGACTCGGTCAGCCCGGCCGGGTCTCGGTCGAACGAGGCCAGAGTCCCTGGCGGTACGGCGGCGGTGTTGGCCACCTTCAACCGCACGGCCGGGGTGTCTTGGCGGGCCTTGCGGAGGCTGTCCGCCTGAGCCTTGCCGCGGGCCTCGGCCAGCGCTTCGGCGAAGTTGGCGAACAGCACCGTGGCCAGCAGCCAGCCGTCCAGGGCCAGCAGGTAACCGAGCGGGGCGGCGGTCGAGCCGGGGTCGGCCACCTTGATGGCCGTGAAGCCGACGGACAGTACGGTGCCCACCCAGACTACGAACATGACCGGGTTCTTCCACAGCCGGTCCGGGCGGAGCATTCTGACGGCCTGCACGGCCGCCTGCCGGAGCAGGGTCGGCTCGAACAGGCTCTGGGTGCGGCTGTCGCGGCGGGCGGTCTTGGCGTCGGAATTCACGGGTTCCTCGTAGGGCACGGTTCACCGTGCCGTCTTCCTGCCCGGGTGGTTGGCCATTCCGCCCGCCGGTGGCAGTCGCCGGCGGGACGGCACGGTGAACCGTGCCCTACATCAGGTGTTCAGCCACCGGCCCGAGGGCGGCGGCCGGAAGGAACAGGAGTGCCCCGACCAGCAGCACGGTGCCGAGCAGCACTAGCCCGAAGGTGGCCGTGTCCGTCCGCAGGGTGCCGGCGGTGAACGGGGTCGGCCGCTTGCGGGCCAGACTGGCGGCTAACGCAATGGGGGCGATGATCGGTACGAACCGGCCGACGATCATGACCAGCCCGGTGGCGATGTCCCAGGCCGTCGCCACCTTCCGGACGGCCAGCCGGTCGGCCCGCTTGGCGTCGTCCTTCAGGTCGGCGTCCTCGGACTCGACCACGCCCACGGTGTCGGCCAGCCCCTCGAACCCGCTGCCGTTGTTGGCGCTGGCCGAGGTGAACTCGTACAGCGTCTCGCTGAACCCGTGCGGGCCGGGGTTGTTCTTACTGGCGTCGGCCCAGCCGGCCTGGCAGAACAGCCCGGTCGGGGCCAGCACCAGGAGCGGGTGGACGAGCAGGGCCAGCATGGCCAGCTTCATCTCCCGGGCCTCCACCTTCTTGCCCAGGTACTCCGGGGTGCGGCCGACCATCAGCCCCGCCAGGAAGACGGCCACCACCAGGTACACCAGCAGGTTGATGAGGCCGACGCCGACCCCGCCGAACACGCAGTTCAGCCACATGCCGGTCAGCGGCACCACCCCGGTGAGCGGGTTCAGGCTGTCGTGCATGCAGTTCACCGACCCGTTGCTGGTGCAGGTGGTGACGGCCACCCACGCCGGCGCGGCGCCGGGGCCGAACCGCAGCTCCTTGCCTTCCAGGTTGCCGGCCGACTGGTCCACCGGCAGGCCGGCAAGCCCCGGGTTCGGCCCGGCCTCCAGCAGCACGGCGGCCGCGGTGAAGGCGACCAGCAGCAGCCCGCACACGGCGAACAGCACACAGGCGTGCCGGCCGGCCTTGAGCATCCGCCCGAACATGACGACGCAGGCCATCGGGACGAGCGTGATGCAACAGCATTCCAAGACGTTCGTCCACGCCGACGGGTTTTCGAACGGGTGGGCCGAGTTGGCCCCGAAGTACCCGCCGCCGTTGGTGCCGAGCTGTTTGATGGCCACCACCGCGGCCACCGGCCCGCGGCTGATCTCCTGGGTGCCGCCGTCCAGCGTGGTCAGTTTGGCGGCCCCCTCGAACGTCATGGGCACGCCGCCGAGGACGAGCAGCCCGCCGACCAGCAGGGCCAGCGGCAGGAACAGCCCGACCGTGGCCCGCCACAGGTCGAGGCTGAAGTTGCCCACGTCCGGGTCGCCCCGCAGCCCGCGGATGACCGCAAGTAAAGCCGCCAGCCCGACGGCCGGGGTGACGAACTGCTTCCACATGACGGCCGTCATCTGGCTCAGGTAGCTCAGGTGGACCTCACCGGCGTAGTGCTGGAGGTTCGTGTTGGTGAGGAACGAGCAGGCGGTGTTGAACACGGTGCTCGGGGCCAGGGCCGGCTTGCCGTCCGGGTTGAGCGGCAGCAGGTGCTGGAACATCAGGACGGCGAAGCCGGCCGCGAACACCAGGGCGTTGAACCCGAGCAGGCTGAGGGCGTACCGCCGCCACGACTGCGGGCCGGTGTCCAGCCAGCGCTCGATTCGGTTGACCGGATGCGGCCGGTCGAACACCCGGGCCATGTACCGGCCGAGCGGCAGGCTCAGGAGGGCCGGCAGGGCGACGACGAGAGCAGGCACCAGCCACATCAGAACCACTCCGGCCGCAACAAGGCGGCGAGCAGGTAGACCAGCAGCAACACCACCACCCCGGCGGCGACCAGAACCATCGGCGGACCCTCAAACGCGGTCGCAGAACCACACGAACCCGGCCATCAGGCCGACCGCGGCCAGCCCGACGACGAACAGCAGTAGGTGATCCATGCCGGGGATAAAGCAGCCGGCGTACCGATGCGTCGGAATGACGCCGTCGGAGGCGAGCGGCCGGCGTAAGCCGGCTGAGGAAGGCGTCGGAGACGGTTGCTGTCACGGCCTATCGGAGCGTTCCCTCAGCCGGTTTACGCCGGCCGCTCGCCTCCGATCCGCGTCACCATCTGCGGTATCGCCCTGCAACCTGCCCGACGGCGGTTGCATAATGCACGGTGATGCACGTTCTGGTCATCGACGACGAACCCACCCTCCGCCGGGCCGTCCGCGCCGCGCTGGAAGCGTCCGGCCACACGGTCGCCGACGCCGCCACCGGCCCGGCGGCGGTTCGTCTTGTGGGCGAGCGGCGGTTCGACGTGGCCCTCCTCGACCTCCGCCTCGGCCGGGACGACGGGCTGGCCGTGCTGCCCGACCTGCTGGCCGCGGCGCCGGGGCTGGGCGTCGTCGTGGTGACGGCCCACGCCAGCGTCGGCACGGCTGTGGAAGCCATGCGGCGGGGGGCGTTCGACTACCTGCCGAAGCCGTTCACCCCGGACCAACTGCGGCTCACCCTCGACCGCTGGCGGACGGTCCGCGGCCTGCGGCGGCAGGTGGATGACCTCACGCGGCAGGTGCCGGCGGACGACCTGACCACCGCCGAGCCGCTGATGCGGGCGGCCCTCGACGTGGCCTTCCGGGTGGCCCCGACCGACGCCACGCTGCTCGTCCGCGGCGAGAGCGGCACCGGCAAAGGGGTGCTGGCACGGGCGGTGCATGAGCGGAGCCGGCGGGCGGCCGGGCCGTTCGGCGTCGTCCACTGCCCGAGCCTGTCCGCCGAGCTGCTGGAGAGCGACTTGTTCGGCCACGCCAAGGGGTCGTTCACCGGGGCGACGGCCAGCACCGAGGGGAAGGCCGCGGCGGCCGACGGCGGCACCCTGTTCCTGGACGAGGTGGGGGATTTGCCGGTGGCCCTCCAGCCGAAGCTGCTGCGGTTCCTCCAGGACCGGCAGTACGAGCGGGTCGGCGAGACCGTCACCCGCACCGCCGACGTGCGGCTGGTCGCGGCCACCAACCGGCCGCTGGAGGCCGAGGTGAGGGCCGGCCGGTTCCGCGAGGACTTGCTATATCGGCTGAACGTGATCGAGGTGACGCTGCCGCCGCTGCGGGACCGGCCGGCCGACATCGGCCCCATCGCCGACCGCCTGCTGGCCTTCTTCGCCGCCCGCGACGGCCGGCCGGTGACGCGGTTCACGACCGACGCCCGGGAGGCGCTGCGGCGGCACCCGTGGCCGGGCAACCTCCGCGAGCTGCGGAACGCCGTCGAGCGGGCGGTCATCCTGGCGAGCGGCCCGGAGGTCGGCCCGGACCTGTTGCCGTCCCAGGTGCGGCGGCCGACCGACGGGGCGATGGAGGTCGGCGGCCGGGTGCCGCTGGAGGCGCTGGAGGCCGAGCACGTGCGGCGGGTGCTGGCGGCGACGCCGGCGCTGGACGACGCGGCGGCGATCCTGGGCATCGACCCGAGTACCCTGTACCGCAAGCGGCGGAAGTTGGGGCTGTGACGCCCCCGGTTCGAGACGACCATTCTCATGACCCTCCGCCGCCGGCTGCTCCTGGCCCTCGTCCCGCTGCTGCTGCTGCCGGCGTTCGTCGGCGGGGTGGCGGCCTGGCAACTCGTCCGCCTGGGCCGCAGCGCCGAGGCCATCCTGCGGGACAACTACGACAGCGTGCGGGCGATGGAACAGTTCAACGAAGCCGTCGAGCGGATCGACGCGGCCTTCCCGCTCGCCCTGGCCGGTCGGGAGACCGACGCCCGCGTCGCCTTCGCCGCCGGGTGGGCCGAGGCCGACCGCCAGCTCGCCGTCGAGCGGGCCAACGTCACCATCTTCCCGGACGAACCCCGGCTGGTGGCCGACCTGGAGGCCGCGGCCGCCGCCTACCGGGCGGCCGGCGACCAGTTCCTCGCCGCCCCGGCGGCCGACCGCCGGCCGGCCGACCCGTTCCGCCGGGTGAGGGCGGCCGCCGTCGCCGTGCTGCGGCTCAACCAGGAGGAGATGGAGCGGGCCGGCCGGCACGCCCGGGCCGACGCCCGCCGGTCGCTCGTCTGGCTCGGCGGCGGCATGGCCCTGGCGGCGGCCGTGGCCGCGGGGCTGGCCGTCCGGCTGTCGTGGGACGTGCTCACCCCGGTGAAGGGGCTGACGGCCGCCGCCCGCGCGGTGGCCGCCGGCGACCTGACCTACCGGGTCGAGCCGACCGGCCGGGGCGACGAGTTGGGCGAACTCGGCCGCGCCTTCAACGACATGGCCGATCAGCTGTGGCTCGTCCGCCAGACGAATATCAAGCAGCTCATGCGGGCGCGGGAGGTGGCCCAGGCGGTCATCGACTCGCTCCCCGGCCCGGTGCTGCTGATCGACCCGGCCGGCACCGTCGAGCTGGCCAACCCGGCCGCCCGGCGGGTGTTCGGGGTGGCCCCGGGGCAGCCGTGGGTGCCGCCCGAGCCGTTGCGGTCGCCGCTGGCCGACGCCCTGGAGCACCGCCGGCCGTTCGTGGCCGAGCGGTTCGACCAGGCGCTGGTGGTGCGGGACGGGGCCGGCGAGCTGGCCCTGCTGCCGCAAGTGCGGCCGGTGACGGACCCGGCCGGGGCGGTGGTCGGGGCGGCCGTGGTGCTGGACGACGTGACCCGGTTCCGCCTGCTCGACCGCCTCAAGGGCGACTTCGTGGCCACCGCCGGGCACGAACTCAAGACCCCGCTCACCGGCCTGCAACTGGCCGTCCACCTGCTGCTGGAAGAGGCGGCCGGGCCGATCACCGCCAAGCAGGCGGAGCTGCTGGCCGACGCCCGGGAGAACGCCGAGCGGCTGCGGCTGCTGGTCGAACAGCTGCTGGCCCTGGCCCGGCTGGAGGACCGGCGGGAGCTGCTCGGCATCGGCCCGCACCCGGCCGACGAGCTGTTGCGGGCGGCGGCCGACGGGGCGGCCGTGCGGGCGGCCGACAAGAGCGTGTCGCTGACGGTGGCCGTGCCGCCGGACCTGCCGCCGGTGGCCGCCGACCCGGTGCGGCTGGGCCACGCCCTGGACAACCTGCTCACCAACGCCGTCACGTACACCCCGCCGGGCGGGGCGGTGACGCTGTCGGCGACGGCCCGTGACAAGTGGGTGTCACTGGCCGTCGCCGACACCGGCCCCGGCATCCCGGCCGAGTACCTGCCGCGGGTGTTCGGGCGGTTCTTCCGGGTGCCCGACCCGTCCCGCCCGCCGGGCACCGGCCTCGGGCTGGCCATCGCCCGGGAGATCGTCGAGGCCCACGGCGGCACGGTGCGGTGCGAGAGTTCGCCGGCCGGCACCACCTTCACCCTCACCCTGCCGGAGTGGGCCGGATGACCGACGCCGCCCGCCCCGAACACTTCCTGGCCCTGCTCCGCGAGCAGAAGCTCGGCCGGCTGAAGGTGTACCTCGGGTTCGCCCCGGGGGTGGGTAAGACGTTCGAGATGTTGCAGGAGGCGCACCGGCTGAAAAAGCTCGGGGTGGACGTGGTCATCGGCGTGGTCGAGACGCACGGCCGGCCGGACACCGCCGCCCAGGTGGGCGACCTGGAGCAGGTGCCGCTGCGGCGGGTCGAGTACCGCGGGGTTTGCCTCGCCGAGATGGACCTGGAGGCGATCCTGGCCCGCCGGCCGGCCGTGGTGCTGGTGGACGAGCTGGCCCACACCAACGCCCCCGGCAGCCGGTTCCCGAAGCGGTACCAGGACGTGGACGAGCTGTTGCGGCAGGGCGTCAGCGTCATCACCGCCCTGAACGTCCAGCACCTGGAGAGCCTGCACGACGTGGTCGGCCGGTTCGCCGGGGTGCCGGTGCGGGAGCGGGTGCCGGACACCGTCCTGGCCCGCGCCCACCAGATCGTCAACGTGGACCTGCCGGCCGAAGACCTTCAGGAGCGGCTGGCGGCCGGCAAGGTGTACCCGCCGGACCGGGCCGAGCGGGCGCTGGCCGAGTTCTTCACCGCCCCCAACCTGACGCGGCTGCGGGAACTGGCCCTGGTGGAAGTGGCCCACCGGCTGGACCGCCAGCGGGCGGCGGACGGCCGGCCGGCCGGGTCGGACCGGGTGCTGGTGCTCATCAGCAGCCGCAGCCCGTCGGCCCTGAAGCTGCTCCGCAAGGCCGCCCGGCTGGCCGACCGGCTGCGGGCGCCGTGGGAGGCGGTGTACGTGCAGACGCCGGCCGAGCGGGCCGAGCGGACGGACGCGGCCACCCAGCGGCGGGTGGCGGAGGCGCTGTCGCTGGCCCGGCAACTCGGCGGGGTGCCGGTGGAGCTGAAGGGGGACGACCTGGCCACGGTCGTTGCCGCCCACGCCCGGCAGACGACCGCCACCCATGTGCTAGTCGGCCGCAGCCGGCGGGGCTGGCTCGCCCAGTTGCTACGACGGGGGGCGCTGGACCGACTGCTCGTCGGCCTGCCGGACGTGGACGTGACGGTGTGCGGCGGCTAACTTGCGCGTGGGTCTGGGCGGTGGGACGTTCCGGGTAGTGGCCACAGTGCCGGGGTTCACCGTCGCCGCCTCCCCCCGAGTTGCGGCGAGCCGGCCGGGACGTTCCACCGACGCCCCCGTGCGGCAGCGGGCTGGCACACACGCCGGTCGTGAACCGGCCACACCGCCTGCCTAAGAAATGTTGTCCGAGCGGTTGTGCTTCGGCAGAGCTTGCGGCTAAGAGTGTAGAGTCTTTCTGGCGGCGCGGCGTGAAGGTCTCCTTGACCCACGGAAGGCTCGACAGCTCAGCCCGCCGGACACCTAAAACTCGTGCCCGCCTTCACCCGGCCCTCGCAGCCGTCGGTGGGGTCTCCGGTGCGCCCGTGTGGGTCTACCGGCTCGGGTGCTCGCGCGGCGACGCGGGCACCGGGGGGCGGCGAGTACCGTCGCCTTCGGAGCCTCCCCATGATTCCGCTTGCCGCGGCGCAGCTCGACCTGTTCCAGTACAGCCTGGTAGACAACTTCTTCTCCATGACGGTGGCTACCATGGGGGCGGCTGCCCTGTTCTTCTTCCTGTCCCGTAGCGAAGTGGCGGCCAAGTACCGGCCGGCGCTTATGGTGTCCGGCATCGTTTGCACCATCGCCGCCTACCACTACTTCATGATCCGCGGGAGCTGGCAGGCGGCCTACCAGTACGAGGCGGGCACCGGCAACACCGGCGCGTACATCGCCAGCGGCAAGTCGTTCAACGACTTCTATCGGTACGCCGACTGGATCCTGACGGTGCCCCTGCTGATGGTCGAGCTGGTCACCGTCCTGGCCCTGAGCAAGGACGTGGCCCGGCCGCTGCTGTTCCGGCTGGTGGTGGCCGCCGCCCTCATGATCGGCCTCGGCTACCCCGGCGAGATCTCGCAGGACTGGACCACCCGGCTGGTGTGGGGCCTGCTGAGCAGCGTCCCGTTCTTCTACATCCTGTACGTGCTGTGGGTGGAGCTGTCGGCGTCGCTGGACAACCAGCCGGTCGCCGCCCGCCCGCTCATCTCGCTGGCCCGGTTGGTGCTGCTCGTCACGTGGGCCGTGTACCCGATCGCGTACGCCATCCACGGGGACGCCCTGGACGGGGCCGTTCCGGGCCTGATGAAGGGCAAGTACGAGCAGTCGGTGGTCGGCATCCAGGTCGGGTACGCTGTGGCCGACATCCTGGCTAAGGCCGGGTTCGGGGTGCTCATTTACATGATCGCCGCCCGCAAGACCGAGGCCATGGGGCCGGCCGAGCGGCCGGACACGGTGGGCGGGCGGCCGGTCGCCGCCATGGCGTAACCCCTCATGACGGACCTCGCCACCGCGGTCGGGCTGGCCGCCGCGGTGGGCGTGGTCGGGATGCCGCACGGCGGCCTCGACCACTTGGTCGGCCGGGCCGTGTTCCGGCCGCACGTCGGCCGGTGGTGGCGGCCGGCGTTTCTGCTGGCTTATCTGAGCGTGGCGGCGGTCGTGGTGGCCGGCTGGTTCGCCGCCCCGGCCGTCACCGTCGGCCTGTTCTTCCTGATCTCGGCCGTCCATTTTGGGGACGACCCGGAGCAGAGCTGGTTCGCCACGCTGGACGGTGGGCTGGTGGTGTGGGTGCCGCTACTCGCACGGCCGGACGAGGTGGCCGGGCTGCTTGCCTGGGTCATCCCGGGTGGGGATGTCGAAGCGGTGCGGCGGTCGGTTGGCGACGTGCAACCACTGCTTTGGGTTCTGGCCGCGACGTTCGTCGGGCACCGGATTGTTCTGCTGATTCACGGCCGGGTGTGGGCGGCGGCTCGGCCGGCGGTCTTCGCCGGACTGTTCGTCGTGGTGCCAGTGCTCGTCGGGTTCGGGCTGTACTTCTGCGGCTGGCATTCGGTGCGGGAGATGGCCGCCCTGAGCCGCCGGGCCAACCCCGGCCGGCCACGGTGGGGCTTGTTGAATGTGGTGCGGCTGGCCGCCCCGCGGGCCGGGCTGGCGGTGGTCGGCACCGGGCTAGCAGCGTGGTGGTTCGCCGCCGGCCGGGAGTTGACGCCGGTGGTGGTGCAGGCAGTGTTCCTGGGCCTGAGCGCCGTGGCCGTGCCGCACATCCTGTTGCACGCCGCCGCCCGCCGCCTTGGGGCTGACCCGTTCGCCGTGGAGGTCGAAGCGTGTCCGACCGCCGCGACTACTTGATCGTCGGCGGCGGGCTGGCGGGCGGGCTGATCGCCTTGGCCGTGCGGCACCTCCAGCCGCGGGCGACGGTAACGGTGGTCGAGCGGGGCGACCGGCCGGGCGGCAACCACACCTGGGCGTTCCACTCGCACGACCTCCCGCCGGCTGCCGACGGTTTCGTCCGCCCGCTGGTGGCAGCCGACTGGCCCGGCTACCGGGTGCAGTTCCCGGGGTACCGGCGGGACGTGCCATCGCGCTATGCGGCGATCTCGGCCGGCCGGTTCGCGGCCGCCGTCGAAAACTGCGGCTGCGACCTGCGGACCCGGGCCGAGGCGGTCGTGGTCGCTGCCGACCGGGTAGAACTGGCCGATGCCACGACGCTCCACGGCCGGTGCGTGATCGACGCCCGCGGGCCGGCCGCCGAGCCGCCCGCGTCCGCCGGGTTCCAAAAGTTCGTCGGCCTGGAAGTCGAGACCGACCGCCCGTGGCCGCACGCCACGCCGACGGTCATGGACGCGGTCGTGTCGCAGGACGACGGCTTCCGCTTCGTCTATGCCCTGCCGTTCACGCCGACGCGGCTGCTGGTCGAAGACACGTACTTCAGCGACTGCCCGCACCTGGACCGGGCCAAGCTGCGGAGCCGGGTCGGCGACTACCTGCGGGCCGCCGGCGTCCGAAACTGGCGGGTACTGCGGGAAGAGTCCGGCGTACTGCCGATGCCGTGGGCCGGCGGCCGGGTGGCCGTGAACCCCACCGGGCCGCTGGCGGCCGGGTACGCCGGCGGCTGGTTCCACCCGGCCACCGGGTACTCGTTCCCGCTGGCCGTGCGGCTGGCCGTGGCCGTCGCAAGCGTGCCGCCGGGGCAGGCCCACGCCGCGGCGGCCGGCGTCGCCCGGCGGGCGGCCCCGCGGCAGCGGTTCGCCCGGTTCCTCAACCGGCTGCTGTTCACGGCGGTGACGCCGGCCGAGCGGTGGCAGGTGTTCCGCCGGCTGTACCGCTCGCTGCCGGATTCGCTCCTGGCCCGGTTCTACGCGCTCGAGTTCGGCCCGGTGGATGCCGGCCGGCTGCTGGTCGGGTGGCCGCCGCCCCTCTCCCCGTCCCGCCTGTTCCCTCGCCCCGAGGTGCGACCGTGCCCGTCGCCCTGACCCCGCCCGAGGCCCCGCCGGCCGACCCTCTGAAAGCCCTGCTGCGGCCGGTGCGGCAGGCCCCGCCCGGGGTGCCGGCCGAGTTGTGGGAGCGGGCCTTGGTCGGGCCGGTGGCCGAATTCCTGGGCCGGCCCGGCAAGCGGTTCCGCAGCCGGCTGACGGCCCTGGCGTGGGAGCTGGCCGACGGCCCCGGCGAGCCGCCGCTCGCCCTGCCGCTGGTGGTCGAGCTGCTGCACGCCGGGTCGCTGGTGGTGGACGACATCCAGGACGGGTCGGTGCAGCGGCGGGGCAAGGCGGCCCTGCACCGGCTGGTCGGCCTGCCGACGGCCCTGAACGCCGGCAACTGGCTGTACTTCTGGCCGCTCACCCTGATCGCCGACATGGGGCTGCCGGCCGACGTGGAGGTGCGGCTACACCGCATGACGGCGGCGGCCGTCCGCCGCTGCCACGAGGGGCAGGCGCTCGACCTGGCGGCCCGCGCCGGCGACCTACACCCGGCCGACCTGCGGGCCGTCGCCCGCACCGTCGGCGAGTGGAAGACGGGGGCGCTGATGGGACTGGCGGCCGGCCTCGGGGCGGCGGCGGCCGGCGGGCCGGACGAGCGGGTGGACGCTGTGACCGCGTTCGGGGTGCAACTCGGCGTGGCCCTCCAGATGCAGAACGACCTGAGCGAACTGACCGGGGCGGCCGGCCCGCTCAAGCACCCGGAAGACCTGGTCCACGGCCGGGTGACGTGGCCGTGGGCGTGGGCCGCCGACCGGCTGCCGGCGGCCCGGTTCGACGCCCTCCAGGCGCGGGGGGCGAAGCTGGCCGCCGGCACCGGCGACGCCGCCGCCCTGGCCGCCGACCTGCTGGCCGCCCTCGGCCCGGACCCCGCCCGGCCGGTACGGGACGCCCTGACGAAGGCGTATGCCGACCTGGCCGCCGCCGTCGGCCCGCACCCGGCCCTGGCCGCCGTCCGGGCCGAACTCGACCGACTGGAGAGCAAGTATGCCTGACCCCGCCGAAGCTGCGATCCCGACCGAGCCGCTGGTGGACGACCGCACCCGCACGATCATCACCCGGGTGTTCCGGCTGCTGGAGGACGTCATCTTCGTCGGCCTCGGGGTGCTGCTGGCCGGCACGGCCTTGTACCTGCTGGTGGCCGCCGCCATCGACTTCGGCGGGCACGTGCGGTCCCTCAGCCTGACCGGCAGTGCGGTCATCAAGCTCATCGAGGAGCTGCTGCTGGTGCTGCTGGTGGTCGAAATCCTGTACACGGTGCAGGTGTCGTTCCGCGAGCACACCCTGGCCCCGGAGCCGTTCCTGCTCATCGGGCTGATCGCCGGCGTCCGCCGGGTGCTGGTCATCACCGCCGAGCTGGCCGACAAGCAGAACCAGCAGATGGAGCGGTTCCAGTTCCTGATGATCGAACTCGGCGTCCTCACCCTGCTGATCGTCGCCCTGGTGGCGTCGGTGTCCATGCTCCGCCGGCGGCCCGGGGTGGAGTCGCACCGTGGCTGACCGGCGGGCGGCGGTCGTCGGCGGCGGGTTCGGCGGGCTGGCGGCCGCCTGCCGGCTGGCCGCGCTCGGCGTGCGGACGACCCTGTTCGAGGCCCGGGACAAGCCCGGCGGCCGGGCCTACGTGTACGAAGACCAGGGGTTCACCTTCGACGCCGGGCCGACGGTCATCACCGCCCCGGAGTGCCTCGAAGAGGTGTTCGCCGCCGGCGGCAAACGGCTGTCTGACTACGTCGAGCTGCTGCCGGTGCGGCCGTTCTACCGGCTGGTGTGGCCGGACGGCGAGCGGTTCGACTACGTCGGCGAGGCCGACGCCCTGGAGGACCAGATCCGCCGCATCAGCCCCGGCGACCTGGCCGGCTACCGGCGGTTCTACGAGTACACGAAGCGGGTGTACGCCAAGGGGTACGACGACCTCGGGGCGACGCCGTTCCTGCGGTTCTGGGACATGGTCAAGGTGGCCCCGCACCTGGCCAAGCTGCGGGCCGACCGGAGCGTGTACGCCACCGTCAGCCGGTTCGTCAAGAGCGAGCACCTGCGGCAGGCGTTCAGCTTCCACCCGCTGCTGGTGGGCGGCAACCCGTACAGCACGAGCAGCATTTACACGCTCATCCACCACCTCGAACGCAAGTGGGGGGTGTGGTTCCCCCGCGGCGGCACCGGGGCGCTGGTGCGGGCGTTCGTGCGGCTGTTCACCGACCTCGGCGGCGAGGTGCGGCTGAACAGCCCGGTCCTCCACATCGATGTGGAACGGAACGGCACGACGAAGCACCTCGTCACCACGGCCGCCGGCACCGAGCCGTTCGACGTGGTGGTGAGCAACGCCGACCTGCACCACACCTACGCCACGCTCTACCGGGACGAGCCGCGGGCCGCCCCGACGACCAGGCGGCTGGAACGCATGACGTGGTCGATGTCGCTGGCGGTCGTCTACTTCGGCACGAAGGTCCGCTACCCCGACCTGGCCCACCACACCATCCTGTTCGGCCCGCGGTACAAGGGGCTGCTGGACGACATCTTCCACGGCCATGCGGTGCCGGACGACTTCAGCCTGTACCTGCACGCCCCGACCGTCACCGACCCGTCGCTGGCGCCGCCCGGCGGGGAGGCGTTCTACGTCCTCAGCCCGGTGCCGCACCTGGGCCGGGCGGCCGTGGACTGGAAGAAGTTCGGGCCGGTGTACGCCGACCGCATCCTGGCCGCCCTCGAACACCACCTGCCGGGGCTGCGGGCGAACATCGTGACGCAGCGGGTGTTCACGCCGGCCGACTTCGCCACCGAGCTGAACGCCTACCACGGGTCGGCCTTCTCGGTGGCCCCGCTGCTGACGCAGAGCGCGTACTTCCGGCCGCACAACAAGGACGCCCGCATCCCCGGGCTGTACCTGGTCGGGGCCGGCACCCACCCCGGGGCCGGGGTGCCCGGGGTTGTCAACTCGGCCAAGGCGACGGTCGGTCTAATCAGGGCCGACTTCGCCCTCTGACCGCACGCACACAAGGACGACCGGATGCCGCGACTGCTGACCGCCGCCGACTGGCCGACGCTGACGGCCGCCGCCCGGACGGCCGTGCCGGAGGCGTTCGCCGCCGACGGCCACCCGCTCAACCTGCTCGACGGCCGGTGGGGCGACCCGGGCCGCCGCAAGCCGACCCTGTCGCCGGTGGACGGCCGGCCGCTCGGCAGCTACCCCATGCTCGACCTGGACGCCGCCCGGCGGGCGGTGGGGTCGGCCGCCGCCGAGGCCCCGGGCTGGGCCGCCGTGCCGCTGGCCGAGCGGTGCCGGCGGGTGGCCGACTGCCTGGCCGGGCTGCGGGCGCACCGCGACCTGATCGTGCATCTGCTGGTGTGGGAGATCGGCAAGACGGTGAAGTCGGCCGGGGCCGACGTGGACCGCTGCATCGACGGCGTCGAGTGGTACCTGGGGCAGGTGGGGGCGATGTGCGAGGGCCGCCGGCCGGTCGGCGTGGTGTCCAACATCGCCTCCTGGAACTACCCGCTGTCGGTGCTGTTCCACTCGGTCCTGGTCCAGTGCCTGGCCGGCAACGCGGTGGTGTCCAAGACGCCGACCAGCGGCGGGCTGCTCGCCCTCACCGTGTGCCACGCGGTGGCCCAGCGGTGCGGGCTGCCGGTGACGCTCGTCTCCGGGTCGGGCGGGCAACTGAGCGACGCCCTGGTGCGGAACGAGGGGATCGACTGCCTGGCGTTCGTCGGCGGCAAGACGCACGGCCGGGACGTGGCCGCCGGCCTGTACGACCGGAACAAGCGGTACATGCTGGAGATGGAGGGCGTCAACGCCTACGGCGTCTGGGACTTCAGCGACTGGGACGGGCTGGCCCGGCAGATCCGGGCGGGGTACGAGTACGGCAAGCAGCGGTGTACCGCCTACGTGCGGTTCGTCGTCCAGCGGACCCTGTTCCCCCGGTTCCTGGAGACATACCTGCCCGTCGTCCGGTCGCTCCGCGTCGGCCACCCGCTGCTTGTGGACGGCCCCGACTCGCCACCGCCGGTCCTCGACTTCGGCCCGCAGATCAGCTCCGCCAAGGTGGAGGAGCTGAACGGCATGGTGGGCGAGGCCGTCGGGGCCGGGGCCGTGCCGCTGTTCCGCGGGGCACTCGACCCGGCCCGGTTCTTCCCGGACCAGGACACGAGCGCGTACTTCGCCCCGGTGGCCCTGCTCGGCGTGCCGCGGAGCTGCCGGCTGTACCACCACGAGCCGTTCGGCCCGGTGGACACCATCGTGCTGGTGGACCGCGTCGAGGAGCTGGTGGCCGAGATGAACGTGTCCAACGGGGCACTGGTGGCGTCCGTGGCGACCGACGATCCGGCCACCGGCCGCACCATTGCCGGCGAACTGCGGGCGTTCAAGGTGGGGGTCAACCGGATGCGGTCGCGGGGCGACCGGGCGGAGGCGTTCGGCGGCATCGGCCAGTCGTGGAAGGGGTGCTTCGTCGGCGGCGAGCACCTGGTGCGGGCGGTCACCGTCGGCCCGCCCGGGGAGCGGCTGGCCGGCAACTTCCCCGACTACACGGCCCTGCCGGAGGGCCGCTGACCATGGACGAGCGGGCGGTCATCCGGAGGCACTCCAAGAGCTTCGCCCTGGCGGCGCGGCTGCTGGCCCCCGTCCCGCGGCAGCGGGCCGAGCGGCTGTACGCCTGGTGCCGGGCCGCCGACGACGCCATCGACCACGCCCCCACCCCGCTGGCGGCGGCCACGGCGCTGGTCGAGTTGCGGGCCGACCTGGATGCCGTGTACGCCGGCCGGCCGCCCCGGTCGCCGGCGGCGGGCCTGCTGGCGCTGGTGGTCGCCGACTGCGGCCTGCCCCGCGAGTACCCGGACGGGCTGCTGGCCGGCATGGCCATGGACGCCGCCGGCACCCGGTACCGCACCCACGACGAGCTGCTGGTGTACTGCCACCGGGTGGCCGGGGTGGTGGGGCTGATGATGGCCCACGCCCTGGGGGTGTCGGACGACCGGGCGGGGGTGCCGGCCGACCACCTGGGCATCGCCATGCAGCTCACCAACATCGCCCGGGACGTGGCCGAGGACTGGGACCGCGGCCGCCTGTATCTGCCGCTCGACTGGCTGGGCGGCGAGCCGCCGGCCGGCCGGCCGCTGGCCGACGCGACGGCGGCCCCGGCCGTCCGCTGCCTGCTGGCGATGGCCGACCACTACTACACCTCCGGCGACCATGGCCTGCGGTACCTGGACCGCCGCAGCCGGCTGGCCGTGCGGGTGGCCCGCGGGGTGTACGCCGACATCGGCGGGCGGGTGCGGGCGGCCGGCTGCCGGCCGTCGGCCGGGCGGGCGGTGGTGCCCGGCTGGCGGAAGGGGCTGGCGGTGCTGCGGGCCGTCGTCCGGACGGCGGCCGACCGGCCGGGCGGGCCGGCCGGCGGCCGGCCGGCGGTGGTGTGGGGGTTCCGGCCGCTCGCCGACCCGGCGGCGGCCTCTTTTCCGGGAGGCAACCATGGGCGGCCGACGTGAGGCGTGGTACCTGGTGACGTTCGGCCTGGCCCTGGTGCTGGCCATGGCGACGGTGCTGTTCGCCCTGGTCGGGCTGAACCCGAAGGGCGACCAGTATGGGTGGCTGCCGTGGGTGTACAGCGGGCTGTGCCTAGCCGGCAGCGGGGCGCTGTGGGTGGTGTCCGGGCGGATGGGCGGGCCGGCCGCGGGCGGGTAGGCGGGTGGTCGTGCCGCCGGGCGACGGGGTGTTCCGGGCGGTGCCCGCGCCGGCCGAGCCGCAGTTCACGGATGACTCGGGGTTGGTGGGACACCTGGCGCGGAGCCGGCGGGAGCCGGCGAGTTGGACTGCGGCCGGCGGCCGGACTACCCTTCGGGAATGGCTTTGCTTGAACTGACCGACCGGGGCCTGTACTGCCCGCCGGGCGACTTCTTCATCGACCCGTGGCGGCCGGTCGCTCGCGCGATCGTGACCCACGCCCACGCCGACCACCTCCGCCGGGGCTGCGGCTCGTACCTGGTGAGTGCTGCCGGCGAGCGGGTGACGCGGGTGCGGCTCGACCCGGCCGCCACCATCCAGACGGCCGAGTACGACCGGCCGCTGACGCTCGACGGGGTGACGGTGTCGCTGCACCCGGCCGGGCACATCCTCGGCTCGGCCCAGGTGCGGGTGGAGCACCGGGGCGAGGTGTGGGTGGTGTCCGGCGACTACAAGACCGGCGGCGACGACCCCACCTGTGCCCCGTTCGAGCCGGTGCGGTGCCACGGGTTCGTCACCGAGTCCACCTTCGGGCTGCCCGTCTACCGCTGGCCGCCGGCCGCGACGCTGGCCGCGGACATCAACGGCTGGTGGCGGGCCAACGCCGCCGCCGGCAAGTGTTCGCTGCTCTACGGCTACTCGCTCGGCAAGGCCCAGCGGGCGCTGTCCCTGCTCGACCCCGGCATCGGCCCGATCTTCACCCACGGGGCGGTCGAGAAGCTGACCCAGGCGTACCGCGAGAGCGGCGTGAGTTTGCCGCCGACGCAGTACGCCGGCGTCACCGACGCGGCCGGCAAGCGGGTGAAGAAGCAGTGGGCGGGGGCACTGGTGGTGGCGCCACCGTCGGCCCACGGGTCGGCCTGGGTGCGGAAGTTCGCCCCGGCGTCGGCGGCGGTGGCCAGCGGCTGGATGACCGTCCGCGGCACCCGCCGCCGGAAGGCCGTGGACCGCGGCTTCCCGGTGAGCGACCACGCCGACTGGCCGGGGCTGCTCGGGGCCATCCGGGACACCGGGGCCGAGCGGGTGTGGGTGACGCACGGGTACACGGCCGTGCTGGCCAGGTACCTGCGGGAGCAGGGGCTGGACGCGAGCGTGGTGGAGACGCGGTACGAGGGCGAGGAGCCGGCCGGGGATGCGGAACTCGTGTCCGCTGGCGAGCCGCCTGCGACCGGGGTATAGTTCTGGTATCTGCCCGGTGCGAAAGGTGCCGCATGTCGCCGTATGAGGCTTCTCGTGTCGTAGCCGACTGGCGACGGCTGTACGTCCGCGGCGAGCCACACCAGATCGACCAACTCTGCACCCGGATGGGTGAGTTCGCTGCCCGGACCGGCTGGACGCAGGCCGTCGCAATCGGCGCATATTGCAACCCGTCCGCCTGTTTTCCGGATACAGCCACTGGCTCGCTGCTGAGCTACGAGCGAGCCAGCCAGACCCCGTCAGTGAGGTTGTTCCTCAACCGCTGCCCGAGGCGACTCAGGGGAGATCGGTATCAGGCGGGAAGTGGGCGGCCGGTCGGGCTGCCAGTGATCGCGGACGAGGTCGGGCGGTTCCGCACCGAAGTGCTTGCCCCGTCGTTGGCCGCAACCGGCCTAGCCGTCGTGCCGATGGACCTGCCACGGAGCGTCGTCACGACCGACCTGTTGGACCGGCTCATCACGCTGACCGAAGTCGCCGGTTTCGTCTACCCGCTCTGCGAACCGTCCGCCGACCTGTGGCGCGAGTTCGTGTTGGCCTGTCAGTTCGGCGGTGCCGCCTTCGACCCGGACGAGTTGACCCGCTGGTTTGTTCGGCTCGGCTGGGCTGAGGCCGATGGGCGGCGACTTACCGACGACTTCTACCAGCACTCGCGGCTCCTGCGGGCATACGAGATCGCGCGGTTTGGCCCGCCGCCGGGATCGGGCACCACGACCACCCCCCCGCCGTGGCAGTCGCCGGCACTGCAACGGTAGGTGCCGATGCCAAGTCTCCGAGAAGTCGCGGACCAAGTGTGCCGGGGTCGGGCGGCGTTGCTCTGCCTCGACACCTGCACCCTACTGGATGTGGTAACCGCGCCCGTGCGTGCCAGCCTCGGGGCGGATGCCGTGTCCGCCGCATCGGCGGTCGTCGAAGCGGCTACCCGGGCGGTCCCGGCACTCGTGCCGGTGGCAAGCCCGTTCGTCCCCGCAGAACGCGCCGCAGGCCTACCGAAGCGCGAGAAGGAAGCCGCGGACAAGCTTCGTGCATGGTTTGCGAGCACGAGTACGGTGTCGGACGTATTGGAAGTCCTCACACTCCCGCGGGTCGAGCCGCCCGCGGCGGCCGTGGTCGTTCAGGCACTGGTGTCACTCGCGGACCGTCTGCTGGGAGTTTGCGAGGTGCTCGAACCCGACGCTGACGCCCAAATGCGGTCACTACATCGGCTCCAACTGGGCACCCGGCCGTGTCACGAATTTCGAGTGTCCGACGCACTCCACCTCGAACACTACCTTGCACTCGCTCGACTCGTTCACGCCGGCGACCCAAACCGCCGGTGTGTTTTCGTAAGTGGGAACACGTCAGACTTTGCCGAGAACGGGAGCTCTACTCGGCCCCACCCTGATCTGGTGAACGAGTTCAACTCAGCCGGGCTCGAATACTTCCCGTCGCTCAGTTCGGCCATCGGCTCTTTGCTCCGCACGGCTGACGGCGGTGCGACGACATGACCGCCTTCGCCGCCCTGGTCGCCGAGCTGGACGAGACCACCCGCACCGGCGAGAAGGTGGCGGCCATGAGCCGCTACTTCCGCGCCGCCGACCCGGCCGACGCCGCCTGGGCCGTCTACTTCCTCACCGGCCGCAAGCCCAAACAGGTGGTGCCCACCAAGCTGCTCAAGCAGTGGGCCACCGAGCTGGCCGCGGTGCCCGTCTGGCTGTTCGACGAGTGCTACCACGCCGTCGCCGACCTGGCCGAGACGATGGCCCTGCTGGTGCCGCCGCCGGCCGCCGCCGACGACCGGCCGCTGGCCCGCTGGGTGGCGGACGACCTGCTGCCCCTCCGCGGGGCCGACCCGGCGACCCAGGAGCGAGTCGTCCGCCACGCCTGGGACGTGTTCGCCCCGGCCGAGCGGTTCGTCTGGAACAAGCTCATCACCGGCCAGTTCCGGGTGGGCGTGTCGCAGCTGCTGGTGGTGCGGGCGCTGGCCGAGGTGGCCGGCCTGCCGGCCCCGACCCTGTCGCACCGCCTCATGGGCGAGTGGCAGCCGACGGCCGCGTTCTTCACGACGCTGGTCGGCGTCGGGGACGCCAGCGACCCGAGCCGGCCGTACCCCTTCTTGCTCGCCTCCCAACTGGAGGGCGAGCCGGCTGACCTCGGGCCGGTGACGGGGTGGGCGGCCGAGTGGAAGTGGGACGGCATCCGCTCGCAACTCGTCCGCCGGGCCGGCCAGACGTTCCTCTGGAGCCGCGGCGAGGAGCTGGTGACCGACCGCTACCCGGAGGTGGCCGAGGCGGCCGCGGGGCTGCCGGACGGCACGGTGGTCGACGGCGAACTGCTGCCGTGGGGTCCGGACGGGGTGCGGCCGTTCGCCGACCTCCAGACGCGGATCGGCCGCAAGACCGTCAGCCGCACGGTGCTGGCCGACGTGCCGGTGGTGCTGCTGGCGTACGACCTGCTGGAGTGGGCCGGCGAGGACGTGCGCGAGCGGCCGTGGGAGTGGCGGCGGGCGACGCTGGAAGCACTCCTGGCGAGCGGCGGGCGTGAGCCGGTC